>JBJXEH010000085.1:0-11106 GCA_046153995.1 Micropepsaceae bacterium | reverse complement strand
GCGATCGTCTTCGTCGGCTGGGCGGCGCCGCACATGAACACGTCGAACGCGGCAAAGCCCTTCTCCGGCCAGGTGTGGACGGAGATGTGGCTCTCGGCGAGAACGGCCACGCCCGACACGCCGCCGTTCGGCTCGAACTTGTGCAGGTGGATGTGCAGAAGCGTGGCGCCGGCAGCCGTCACCGCGTCCTTGAGCGCCTTTTCGATCTTGGCTTCGTCGCCAAGGTCCTGGGCGTCCCACAAGTCGAGGATCAAGTGGCTACCCGCAAACGTCACGCCGTTGCGGGTGATGAAATAGTCTTTAGAGGCGTCGTCCGCTTCCACGGTGGGAATTGGAGCCGGAACGGGCTTCGTTCTGGCGCGGTTCGCGGGGAACTGCGTTACTTCGACAGCCGCTCTTTTGCGTGCAGGAAGAGCCATGTGGCACCTCTCCGAAACAGAAGAACAGTTGCACCCTAGGGGTGACCAAGTGGCGTGGAACTCACGCCGCCAAAGCCCGCCTCTTGGTGATTCACCCGAAACTGCGGAAGGCGGCGAAATATAGGGACGCTTGCCCCGCATGCAAGTTTTTTTGGACCCCAATGGCTAATTTTCTCTTGAGGTGATGCACGAGCGCGCATGAAGCGACAGCTCACGCGTTGCGCGCGAAACTAGTCGGCACTATATGAGCGCGCCGTTCGCCGCCCTCAAGCAATCCGCTCGCGCGCCATAGCGACGCGCACTTTCCTCTCTCTGACAATCAGGAGCCGACGCCGATGACGAACACGTTTCTGGAGAAACTTCATCCCGGTTTCGCGCAATCGATCGAGCTCGAAGGCAAGCCGATAGTGTCGGAAAAGAGCCGTTTTCAGGACATCAAGATATTCGACTCGAAGCGCAACGGCCGCGTCCTCGTGCTCGACGACATCGTCCAGCTGACGACGCGCGACGAGTGCGGTTACTCCGAGATGCTGACGCACGTGCCGATGCTCGAACACGGTTCCGTGAAAGAGGTCATGATTGTCGGCGGCGGCGACATCGCCATCGCCGAGGAAGCGCTCAAGCACCGGGGCGTCAAAACCGTCTTCAACGTCGAGATCGACGAGCGGGTGGTCGATTTGTCGCGGCAGCATTTGAGCGTCGTGAACGCCGCCGCCTTCGCCGATCCGCGCCTGAAGATACAAATCGAAGATGCGTTCGTGTTCCTGGCCGACAAGTCGAGCGAGCACCGCTTCGACCTCATCGTCGCCGACCGCCCGGACCCGGTTGGCCCCGCGGAAGTGCTCTTCGGCGACACGTTCTACGAACGCATCGCCAAGGCGCTCGCGCCCGGCGGCTTCGCCGTCTTCCAAAACGGCGTGCCGTTCTTCCAGCCGGAAGAACTCGTCGATACGCTGAAGCAAATGCAGCGCACGTTCCGCTACTCGGGCGTCTATCTGGCGGTCGTACCCAGCTACATCGGCGGCTTCATGGCCCTCACCTGGGTCTCGAACGACGCCATCCTCGGCGACCCGGCAAAATGGCAAGGCCTAGAAACCGCCTTCAACGCCGCCCGCCTAAAAACGGACTACTACACCCCAGCTGTCCACCGCGCCGCGTTCGCGCTACCCGCTTGGATCGAGCGGTTGGTGAAGTAAATCAGCTTAGCCGCCGGAACGAGGCGCGCGATGCCAGCAGCGGCACCGCAAACGCCACAACGACCGCGGTGTTGAACAACGCGTTGCCGGTAACGCCGCGGGCGAGTGAGAAGGTCGTGTCGGTTACGAACCAGGCACCTATCGACGCCGCGATCGCGGTCCACGCCCACGCCTCGCCACGGCGGAACGGGCCGTTGGCGACGACAGCGATGAGACACATCCATCCGATCATGACGGCGCCCAAGACGCCGTTCGTGAACCGCAGGTAGTTTGTCTCCCGCTCAGCCGGCAGCGGTTGCGGCTCCAGCGTAAAGAAATAGATCGCATCGAATATCTGCTGCCCAACCGCCGGCGCAAACAACAGCAACGCGCTGAACAGGCTGACCGCGGCAGCCACCGCGATCAGCCAGTTGCACCAAAACGCAGAGACACCGTTCGTCACTGCGGCCTGCTCATAAACTCCGTCAGCGCCTTCGTCATCTCGCCAATCACTTTCGCAACCGACGGATCCGACTGAACCGCGCCCCAATACGCCTTCACCTTCGGCGTTGCAGCCAGCAAGTCGCCCTGCCCCAGCATCGGCCCGATACCAGAGGCAAAAAACAGCGACGGCACCAGCGCGCAATCGGCGAGCGACGCGTTGGCGCCCATCGCGTACTTGCCGGGCGCGATGAAGTGTTCGAGCCCCTTAAGCCCCTTGGCCAATTCCGTCAGCTGCTCGTCAACCACCTTCGCGTTGCGCACCTTCGGATCGATCTGCTCGAACAATTCGAACAACGGCGTCAGAAGATATTGATCGGCGATATTGTAAATCACCCGCATGCGCGCGCGCTCTTTCGCGTCGGCCGGCCGCAGCGACGGCATCGGCCGGGTGTCTTCGATGTACTCGCCGATGACGCTCGACTCCGGGAGCAGAAAACCGTTGTCATCGAGCGCCGGAATTTTCTCCAACGGATTGATTTTCGCGTACTCGGCGGTATGCGACCCGCCGCTCGGAACGTCGATCAACTGGGCGTCGATTCCTTTGAGATAAAGCTGCAACCGCACGCGGTTCGCATACGGCGAAAGTTTAGAATCGTAGAGTTTCATGAGGTGCCTCCATTGCTGCGACCCGCATGGGGCACACCGCCGGAAGACGCGTCAACTACCTGACATTTCTGACTAAGCCGCAGCCACAGCGCGCGACACAAGCCCCTCGACCGCTTCCGGCGCCACCGCCAGCGGCAGGCGCAGCGTCACGGTCGTGCCCTTCTCCTCGACGCTGTCGATGGTGAGCCTCGCCCCCATCTGCGCCGCAAGCTTCAAGCAGATCGCAAGCCCCAACCCCGTGCCCTGTTCGCGTCGCGTATAGGTGCCCTCGGCCTGCACGAACGGCTGTCCCAACTGCTGCAGTACCTTTTCCGGGATACCGCAACCTTGATCGACAATGCGCACATCGCAAAGCCCAAGCTCGCGCATGACCGCGAACTCGACACTGACTTGGCTGTTCGCGGGCGAGAACTTCAGCGCATTGCCCACGACGTTGACCACGATCTGCACCAGCGCCTGCCGGTCGGCCATCACCAGCACGCTGGGCGCGATGTACTGGCACGTCAGCTGCACGCCGCGCTGCTCCGCCAGAACGCGCAGCATGCGGTACGTCGATGTCACTTCCTCGGCCAGACTGACGGCCTCGAGGCTCGCCTGATGCTGCTTCGCCTCGATCTTCGAGAACAGCAGCAGGTTGTTCACGATGCGCAGCAAATGCTGGCCGCTCGCCATGATGTCGCCCGCGTATTCCTTGTACTTTTCCGGAGCGCCCAAATCGAGCGTGTCGTTCTTGATAAGCTCGGAGAGCCCGTTCACTGCGTTCAACGGCGTGCGGAACTCATGGCTCATATTCGCAATGAACAAGCTCTTGGCGCGGCTCGTTTCCTCAGCTGCCTCCACCTGCGCCTGTACGGAGCGTACCTCGGCATCGCGTGCCTGATTGACAACGGCAACCCACCCAAACGCGAGCGCGATCAGCATCGCCGCAACCACCGGTGCGACCGCGAGCAACATGTTGGTCGATTCCGAAACGAACTGCTTGCCACCCGGCGAAGAGTTCCACGTCAGCCCGTAAGCAGGCGCCATGCCGGCCGGACCCTGCAAGGAATCCATCCAGCCCGACATCGGCACCGCCAGCCCGCCCAAATTGAAATCCTCTGCAACCGTCGCAAGATAGGCCGCATCAATCGTCTTCAGATAGACAAGGGCAAAGTTCGGCAGTTCGCCGCGCGCCTTGCGCTTCTCACTCGTCACGCCGATCGGATGGATCGCCACGAACTGCGGCTCGCCTGCAAACTCGACGACGCCGGTCGCCGTATGCAGCTTAGCCGCCCGGCCGTCCGCGATCAGCGGCGCCGCAATGGCCTGAAGCCGCTTTTGATCGGCCTCGCTGACCGGCGCGGCGCCATCGGCCTTCACACCGTAGCTGTAGGCGATACGCCCGTCGGCAGAAACGACCAAAATGTGGTCTAACTGAAAGCTCGCGGCGCCGTAACGGCCTAAATTCTCGACGTCCCACTGCGGGTTCGGCTTGCCCTGGAACCGGTCGTACATGTCGTCCCAGAGCGCATAGTCGCGAACGTTGGCGTCGAGCTTTGCAAGCTGGCGCTTCACGACCGAGCGTACGATGACCTTTTCGCTGGCCAATTGCTGCCGGTCCAACCGGTCGGCCGACGCCTGCAGCAAGGTCGCAAGCAGGCCCGCCGCGATCGCTACGATCGCGACGACGAGGACCGCGAGGATCGTCGTATATTTGCCGAGCTTGCCCGTCATTCTTGTTCTGGAGTCCGCATTGGGAAAGAAACCCTGGCCGACCCTTTTCCCCTTGGAACCCAGAATGACACGGCCCGTCTTAAATCGCGGTTGCCGCTGCTGGATACCAAGGCGTTAAGAACTTGCTGCCAGAAGCTTAACCACCCTGGAATTCCGCCCTGTTGCGGGATCGCGCGCTTTCTCTCAAGATAGCCGCGAAGGCTCGCGCGAAGGGGCCGTACGGGGAGTAGCGTGCCGGCCACTTCAACGCCTGGGTTTGCCGACCGGCTTCGAGCCTTCTACCTGCGCTCCGACGCAGCAAAGGGCTACGCTTTGCTGTCGCCGGTGATGATCACGATGGTGGTGCTGCTGGCCGCACCGCTGATCCTGTTGATCCTCTACTCGTTCTGGACCCAGACCGGCCTCACCGTCGACCAAACGTTCACGACCGCGCGCTACCAAGAAGTACTGACCAAACAGAGCTACCACGACATCTTTTGGCGCACGATCGGAACGTCCAGCCTCGTCACGCTGGTCACAGTAGGCCTCGCATACCCGATGGCCTACTACGTCGCGTTTGGCGTCAAGAAGTACAAATTCGTTTGGCTGATCCTGCTCACAATCCCGTTCTGGACCAGCTATCTGCTTCGCGCGTTCTCCTGGAAGTTGATCTTAGGCTACAAAGGCGTGATCAACTCCGGCCTGATCTCGGCCGGACTGATCACGGAACCGCTGGAGTTCTTGCTCTATAACCAATCGGCCGTCGTGATCACGCTAGCCCACGCCTACGCCGCGTTCGCGATCTTGCCGATCTATGTCTCTCTCGAAAAAATCGACCGCACGCTGCTAGAAGCCGCAGCCGATCTCGGCGACACGGCGTGGGCCCGCTTTTGGCGGATCACGTTTCCGCTCTCGCTGCCCGGCGTGCTTGGCGCCGCCGTGTTGATATTCGTGCCGACAACCGGCGACTACGTAACACCGCAGCTCGTCGGCGGCCCAACCGGCCAAATGATCGCCTACAGCATCCAAGTGCTGTTCCTGAAGATCAACGACTGGCCGCTCGGTGCCGCACTCGCGATGTCGGCGATGGCGGCCGTCGGCATCCTCGTCGTCCTGTTTGTAACCGCGATGCAGCTCGCCGTGAGGCAGATCCGATGACCAAACCCATTCGCGCCGCCAAACGCATGGGCGATCCGGGCGGTATGCTCGCGGTCTTCGCCATCGCCTATCTGTTGTTCCTCTACCTCCCCGTCTTGTTCCTCCCCGTCTTCTCGTTCAACGACTCCATCTTCGTCGCCTTCCCGCTCAAGGGCTTCACGACGAAGTGGTACGAACAGGCATTCGCCGACGCAGACATGCTGCGCGCGTTGACCGCAAGCCTTCAGGTCGGCGCCGTCTCGTCCATAGTGGCGACGATATTGGGGCTGCTCGGGGCGAAAGCGGTGACGCGCTACCGCATGCCGGGCCAAGCGCTCGTCACGGGCACGATCATGCTGCCGCTGTTCATTCCGGAAATCATCCTCGGCATCGCGCTGCTTATCCTCGTCAATGGCCTCTCGATCCCCCTTTCGCTCTATTCGATCACGATCGGCCATATCATGCTCTGCACGCCGTTCGCGATGGCGGTATTGACCTCGCGCCTCGACGGCTTCGACAAGAGCCTGGAAGAAGCCTCTATGGACCTCGGCGAAACGCCGTGGATGACGTTCTGGCGGGTCACGTTCCCGCTCGTCCTTCCCGGGATCGTCTCAAGCCTGCTGCTCTCCTTCATCGTCTCGTTCGACGAATTTCTGCTCTCGTTCTTCCTGCAGGGCCAGCAACCGACGCTCCCCGTCTTCATCTGGAGCCAGCTGCGCTTCCCGAACAAGCTGCCGAGCGTGCTCGCGCTCGGCGCCGTCATTCTGATCGTCTCGTGTCTCTTGGTCGTGCTCGCCGAATGGGTACGCCAGCTCGGCACCAGCGAAAACAAAGTAGGGGTCGCGTAAACCCGTCATGGCCGACCACATCATCCGCATCGAGAATGTAACGAAGCAGTTCGCAGGCGGCGTCAAAGCCGTCGACAACGCAAACTTCAACATCGAACGCGGCGAGTTCTTCTCGCTGCTAGGCCCCTCCGGCTGCGGTAAGACGACGTTGCTGCGCATGATCGCGGGCTTCGAGTTCCCGACAGGCGGCGAGATCTACATCGACGGCCTGCCCTCGGCCCTGATCCCGTCCTACAAGCGTCCGACGAACATGGTGTTTCAGTCCTACGCGATCTTCCCGCACCTGAATGTGTTCGACAACATCGCTTACGGCTTGCGCAAAGACCGGCTCTCCAACCGTGACCTAACCCGCCGCGTCGACGAAGCGTTGGACATGATCAAGCTGAAAGGCTTCGGCAGCCGCCGCGGCGACCAGCTCTCCGGCGGCCAACGCCAGCGCGTCGCCCTCGCCCGCGCGCTCATCAAGCGCCCGAAGGTTCTGCTACTCGACGAACCGCTCGGCGCGCTCGACAAGAAACTGCGCGAAGAGATGCAAATCGAACTGCGCCAACTGCAAAAAGAAGTCGGCATCACATTCGTCTTCGTGACGCACGACCAGGAAGAGGCACTCTCGATGTCAGACCGCATCGCGGTCATGGGCAAAGGCGTGGTGCTACAAATAGCAGGCCCCAAAGACCTCTACGAAGCGCCGGGCAACGTCGAAGTCGCGAGCTTCATCGGCAACATCAACCTGATCGAGGCAACTGTGCGCGCTGTGAACGGCGGCGAGGTAACACTCGACGGCCCAGGCTTCGGCCAATTCAAAGCCCCCGCCATAGACGGCCTAAAGGCGGGCCAGAAAATCACCGCCGCAATCCGCCCCGAAAAACTCTCGCTCACCACCAACAAGCCGTCCGGCGCCTACGTC
Organism: Micropepsaceae bacterium; assembly: GCA_046153995.1. Classification (GTDB taxonomy): domain Bacteria; phylum Pseudomonadota; class Alphaproteobacteria; order Micropepsales; family Micropepsaceae; genus SZUA-430. The sequence goes on along the minus strand of JBJXEH010000085.1, from coordinate 3,818 downwards.
GAGGGCATGATCAAGGCCAGCGCCTACATGGGCGACCGCAGCCACTACCACGTCCACATCAAAGGCCGCGAAACCCCGCTCGCCGTCGCCGCCCAAAACGTCGACCGCGCAATGACCGCAGGCTTCGACCCAGCCCGCGCCGTCTACGTCAGCTGGGACCCCCGCTCGCTGATTTTGCTCAAGAGCTGATCAGGAAATTGTTGCGACGAGTGGATGGCCGATAAGTTGCCTATCACGGGATAGAAGCTTCAGCCCCTCGACCTGCGCCTGAGCCAACAACAGCTCATCGAATGGATCTTTGTGCGATAGGGGCACCAGCAGATCCGCGGCAGCATGCGCTGCCGAAAGGGCGAGCATATCGACCGGTTGACCCAGCAGCGTCCGCACGACTTCGCTGGGGCTCGCCACACCCTTTCTCGCACCTGACCGGTGAAATGTATTCCACTTCAGCCGTACTTCCCAAATCGAAACCGAACTCACGATCAGTCGTGCAGAAAAAGACTTCAGATAGTCAGCCTCTTCGTCCGAGATAGTGCCTGGGCTTTCTGCGATCCCATACACATAGTGCGTATCGAGAAGAAAACTCATTTCTTCGGCTTGCGCTTCTTCCGAAGCGGCGGCAGGCCGAGCACCTTTCGGCTCAATGCTGGATCGTCCAGGTCAGGCGTCCATTCGGGACCATCCTCATAGAAGCCCCGAGCCGCGCGGTCGCGTGCGAGCTTCTCGAAGTCGATCCCGCCCCGCTTGCGGCGCGCCACCTCGCTAAGTGTCTCGCGCACAAAGGCCTCCACAGGCTGCTTGCGTTCGGCCGCCAATTTGCGCAAAGCCTCATGAACATCTTCGGGTAGATTACGAATGATGATTGCTGTCATGGCACTTCCTATCGATATCGGCATGATATCGTTTAACAGGTTGCCAAATCAATACCCCAGTTAGGCAATAACCCGCGCCCCGAACGGCACGACCTTGTTCGCCGCGTCGTGGCCGATATCCGCGCGGCCGAGATAGGGGATGCCGGCACGTGCGCACCAATACTCGACGACCTCAACCTCGGTCTTGCCGAAGTCCGGGTCGTTTGCCGGTATCTGGCTGCATCGGCCGAGTTTGATTCCGGCCAGTCGCCGCAGCGCCGGCGTAGATGTAATGTGAAACATCATCCGGTCGATCGCATACACGTACTCCGCCACCTCTTCGAGCAGCAGCACGTGATCCGTCAAATCGGGCAGATACGGCGTTCCGATCAACTCGCCGAACGTCTTCATGTTGAATGCCGCGACCTTACCGCCGGACAGCACAGTCGGCTCCAGCGTTTCAGCATCGCCGCTCGTGAGAAATCCAAGCGCGCGCCGCACAGCCGCCTCTCCACCCTCCCGCGTCACATCGGCAGGCATCGGTCCGTGTACGACATGCGCAAACCCACGCCCGTAGAGAGCGCCGAGTAGCGAGCCCATGTCGCTGTAGCCGAGATACGTTTTGGTGCGCGCAAACGCACCGAGCTGCGGCAGCGCCGCTTCCAGAATCCGGCACGATCCGTACCCGCCGCGCGCGAACCAGACGACATCGACAGAAGGATCGTTCGCGGCTTCGACGAATGCAGCCGCCCGCGCCGCATCGTCGCCCGCGAAATGCCCCGCCGACAAGTGACACTGCGGATGAAAAGAAAGCGCAACGCGCCCCGGATAAAACTGATCGGCAACTACCTTCACCCGCTCCGCCACCGCCGGATCGAGCCGGTTTGCGGGCGCGACAACGCTGATATTCAAAGGCCTATCGGTCATGTCGCAGCCATTGTCCGCCAATCGCCCATGTGCGATCAAACCCCCATGAGCTTGAATCGAAACGCACGGTATTTCTTCTGCGGAATAGGCGGTAGCGGAATGTTGCCGCTCGCACTGATTCTGCGCGGCCAAGGTTACACGGTCGACGGCTCCGACCGCTCGCTCGACCAAGGCCGCCTCGGCGCGAAGTTCGAGTTCCTGAAATCGCGCGGCATCGGCCTCTTCCCCCAAGACGGCAGCGGTGTGACCGCGAAAGATCAAATCCTGATCACCTCCGCCGCCGTCGAAGACACGGTCCCGGACGTCCAGGCTGCAAAGCGCCTGGACTTGGCCACGATGCGCCGCGCGAACCTCCTCGCCGAACTGTTCAACGGTGCGGCCCAAAGCGTCGCGATCGGCGGCACCAGCGGCAAATCCACGACGACCGGCATGGTGGGCTGGATCCTGCACCAAGCGGGCCTAGAGCCCACGATCATGAACGGCGCCGTGATGAAAAACTTCGTCGGTCCCGGCAACCCGTTCGCCAGTGCCCTCGTCGGCCCCGGCAATGCGTTCGTGAGCGAAGTCGATGAGAGCGACGGCTCCATCGCCCTCTACCGTCCGCGCGTCGCCGTCGTCACGAACATCTCCCTCGACCACAAGTCGATGGACGAACTGCGCGCACTGTTCCGCGACTTCGTCGCCAAAGCCGAAACGCCTGTCGTGAACCTCGACAACAGCGAAACGAAAGAACTCGTAAGGCCTAGCGCAACCACATTCAGCTTGAACGACCTGCGCGCAAATCTGTTCGCAGGGCGTCTGCGTCCCGCCCCTGACGGCATCACGTTCGAGGTGACGGAACGCGACAGCGGCACGCGCCTCGACGCAAGAATTCAGCTTCCCGGAACGCACAACGTCGCAAATGCACTCGCCGCTCTCTGCGCCGCCCGCGCCTGCGGCGTCGCGCTACTGGACGCCGTGACAGCACTGGCAACCTTCACCGGCATCAAACGCCGCTTCGAATTTGTAGGCACAAAGAACGGCGTGACCGTCATCGACGACTTCGCCCACAACCCCGACAAGATAACGGCAACTCTGAAAACGCTGCACGCCTTCCCCGGCCGCCTGCTCGTGATGTTCCAACCGCACGGATTCGGGCCGTTGCGCCTGATGCAGAAAGAACTCACGGAATGCCTCGCGCACGAACTGCACGGCGAAGACGTTCTGCTGATGCCCGATCCCGCATACTACGGCGGCACCACGACACGCACGGTCGGTAGCGAAGACATCATCCGTGGCGTGCACGACGCAGGCCGCCACGCGCATCACATCGCGTCACGCGCAGAGTGCGGCGACAAACTGGTCGAACTCGCCAAACCCGGCGACCGCATCGTCATCATGGGCGCCCGCGACGACACGCTGTCGGAATTCGCGGCAGGCGTGTTCGCCCGCCTCTAAGCGGGCACCGGCGCAATCAACCGCGCAAACCGCGCACGAGTATCCAGCTCGATGCCGCTAAGCGCACGCTCCACATCCTCGAACAACCCAAATCCCGCCACCCGCGCGATCAGAGCCTGCAGAGACGACGACGCCTCTGCGGGGTTGAACGGTCCGTCAACCGTCAGCCGCAGCACCTGCGTCACGTTAAGATAAAGCCGCGCCGCCTCGGTCAAAGCCTGCACATCGTCTTCGCCCAGCACCTTGCGCTCGGCGAACGCGGCAAGCACTCCCAGCGTGTTCACGTTCAAAACGCCATGAACAAGCTGAAGCCCTTGCACAATGAACTCGACGTCGAACAGCCCACCCTTCGCCTCCTTCAAGTCCCACGGCGACCTGGCAGGGCGTTCGCGGTCAAGCCGTCCGCGCATGTCGGCAACATCAGCAACGATCTGCGCTTTGTCGCGCGGCTTCGTCAAAGCCGCCTGGATCACGCCCTCGACGCGCGCACGCAACGCGGCAGGTCCAGCGACCACCCGCGCCCGGGTGAGCGCCAACCGCTCCCACGTCCAAGCTTCGTCAGCCTGGTACTTCGCAAACGTCTCGAACGACACAGCAACGGGC
>JBJXEH010000084.1:0-2937 GCA_046153995.1 Micropepsaceae bacterium | reverse complement strand
ACAGGTCGCCGGTGTCATCCACGTCCAAGGGGTCCTCGTCCATGGCCAGCGAGTCGTTCGGCGATGGCACGGCGAAGCTTGGCGGAATGCGGCCTTCCATGAGGCCCGCCGCACGCAATTCTTCGAGCCCCGGCAGGTCGGACACCTTGTCGAGGCCGAAGTGCAGGAGGAAGTCGTCGCTGGTCCCGTACGTGACCGGGCGGCCCGGCACGCGCCTACGGCCGCGCATCTTTACCCAACCCAGTTCGAGCAGGATGTCGAGCGTGCCTTTGTTGATGGTCACGCCGCGGATCTCTTCGATCTCGGCGCGCGTGACCGGCTGGTGGTAGGCGACGATTGCGAGCGTCTCGAGCGCGGCGCGAGAGAGACGTTTCTGCTCGACCGCATGCTTCTGCAGGATGTGCGCGAGGTCGGGTGCGGTGCGGAAAGCCCATTTGCCAGCGATGCGGACGAGGTTCACGCCGCGCTTGGCGTAGACTTGCGACAATTCTTCGAGAAGCCCGGGCACGTTCGAGTCCGGCGGCATGCGCTCGATGATCGAGTCTTCGTCGAGCGGTTCGGCGGCGGCGAATAGGATCGCCTCGACCATGCGCAGGTGCATGGCCGCCAGCGGGATCGCGTCGCCGGGGAACAGCCTTGTGACCGTCCCGTCTTTGTCCGTGGTTTGTTTCTTCATGTCATCATCGGGCTTCATGGCACGCGCTGGAGAAGGCGTCATGTCGGGGCCTCTTTTTCGAGTGTTTCTGGATCACGGCGGCGCACGTAGAGCGGGGCGAACGGCGCCATCTGCCGCAGTTCGAGTAAGCCGTCGCGCACCATTTCAAGGCTCGCGGACAGCGTGCTTGCGACGCCGGAGCGGCGGGACTTTCCGGAGTTGAAATCGTCGGGGATCAGTGCGTCGATTACCGCCCAATCGATGACGACGCCCAGCATGCGTTCCAGACGGTGGCGTGCGTCTTCGATCGCGAACAGCGGCAGGCGCTGGAGTTCGTAGCTGGAGTGCGCGATCTTCTTCACGCGCTGCGTCGAATAAGCCTTCAGCAAATCGACCAGCGTGTCGGCGTATTTCGGCGACTTGATTACGCGGATGCCTTCGGGTGCGCCGCGCAGGAAGACTTCGGTGCCCAGGCGATCGCGCGACATCAAGCGGGAAGCTGCGATGCGGATCGCCTCTAGGCGTTGCAGCTGCAATGTCAGGCGTTCGGCGAGTTCTTCGGCAGTGGGTTCGCCTTCTTTTTCCTGTTCCGGCAGCAGAAGCTTCGATTTCAGGAACGCGAGCCAGCACGCCATCACCAAATAGTCGGCGGCGAGATCGAGATGCTTCTTGCGGGCTTCGGCGACGAAGACAAGATATTGCTCGGCAAGTGCCAAGATTGAGATTTTACGCAAGTCCACTTTTTGCGCGCGGGCGAGTGCGAGCAAAACGTCGAGCGGGCCCTCGTAACCGTCGATGTCGATGATCAACGCTTCGTCGGGTTTCGGTTCGATCTGGGGACTGTCGAATTCGAGCGTCATGGTCAGACCTGTGCAAGCGCTTGATCGACGCGCGATTGGGCTTCGGCGATTGCGAAGGGTTTTGAGGGCTTCAGCGCTGCGAGTGCCCGGTTGGTGCGCTCCAGCGCTTTGCCGGAGAGGATCGGCGTTGCGGCGGCGACTTCCCGCATGTCGGCGATGCCGCCTTTGCAGTGCAAGATCAGGTCGCAGCCAGCAGCGATGGAGGCGCGGGTGCGGTCAGCCAACGAGCCTTTCAGTGCACGCATCGTCAGGTCGTCGGTCATCAGCGCGCCGTCGAAGCCGATGAAGCCCCGGATCACGTCGTCGATCACGCGCTTGCTAGCGGTCGCGGGGGCCGTCGCGTCAATGTCCGTGTAGACGACGTGGGCCGTCATCGCGAGTGGCGCGTGGGCGAGTGCGCGAAACGGGGCGAAGTCGCTGCGCTCAAGCTCCGTGCGGGCGGTGTCGACCACGGGCAGTTCCAAATGGCTATCGGCGCGGGCGCGGCCGTGGCCCGGCATGTGTTTGATAACCGGCAGCACGCCGCCGTCGAGCATGCCGTCGATCACGGCTTGGCCGAGGGATGCCACCACCCACGGATCACGCGCGAAGGCGCGGTCGCCGATGATGTCGTGCGAGCCTTCGATGGGCACGTCAATACAGGGCACGCAATCCACGTTGATGCCGAGGTCGCGCAGTTCCTCAGCCATGACGCGGGCGTTGTCGTAGGTGAGTTCGCGGGCAGCCGTGGGGTTTTGGCGGTTGATGGCCCCGAATGAGGCGGCCGCGGGGCGCTTCTTCCAGTGTTCGCCGCGCAGGCGCTGAACGCGGCCACCTTCTTGGTCGATCAGGATCGGGGTGTTCGTGCGGCCCACGGCTTCGCGCAACGACGACGTGAGTTTGCGCAGTTGTTCGGGCGAGCCGCAGTTGCGCTGGAACAGGATGAAGCCCCACGGATTCGCGTCGCGAAAGAACGCGCGCTCCTCCACGGTCAATTCCTGACCTTCACAGCCGAATATTGCCGCTCGCACGGACACGGATCAAACTCCCCATCGGACGTGGAAGAATCCCCTCCCCCACGCGCGCCCCCGCGCTTAGATCACTTGGCGGCGATGATGCAAGCCTGGCCCGCCGTCGTCAGCTGCTGACAGGCGGTTTGAGCCTCGGCTTTGTCGGAAAATCCGCCAACGCGCAGGCGATACCAGGTGCCTTTGCCAGGGATCTCCGCCCGGTTGAACGAGGGCGAATGGTCGCTCAGCAGTTCTTGGTGCGACGACATAATCTTCGACCACGCGGACGCTGCCAGCGCAGCGTTCGGGAACGAGCCCAGCTGAATCATGACGCCGGTTGGCGCCGGTGTTTCGGCTGGCGCTGCGGCCGTTTCGGCGGGCGGCGGCGCGATCTCAACCGGCGCCGGTTTCGCGGCGACGGGCGGTGCGGGCG
>JBJXEH010000083.1:0-7055 GCA_046153995.1 Micropepsaceae bacterium | reverse complement strand
GCCGACGTTTGCGAAGACGCGCTCCGAGGTTGCGCTTAGGTCGCGTTGTGCCGTCGTCATCACGCGGCCGCCGTTCCAGAACGAGCCTTGGAAGCCCGCGCGCGTGATGCTGCCGCGGTCCGTCTTGCCGTCGATGATTTCGTGGGCGGCGACCAGGCTCAAGTGTTCGGTGAGCTTGAAGTCGGCGCCGAATGTGGTTTTGGTCGGGAAGTCCGGGTTGTCGCCGTTGCCGCTGATCGACAGTTCCTGCGAGACGCGCACGGTCAGGCGGTCGTCGATGCGGTGGATTGCGCGGGCTAGGATTTGATCGGTGACGGCGTCGCTGCCGTTCGTGCCGTCGTGCACGCGGCGCGCGCCGAGTGCAAGTTCGGTGTCTTCCGATGTCCAGCTCACGAAGAATTCGGCGAACTCGCGGGCGCCGGAGATGCGCGCGCTCTCGCGGTGGTAGGCTTTGGCTTCCACGGCCAAGCCCTTGGTCACATCGTCGAGCTTTGCGCGGCCCTCGATGCCGTATTCGCGCGTGCCGGACAGGCCGCCGTTCAGCTGTTCGAGGCCGAATTGTTCGTCTTGGCCACGGGCGTACAGGCGTCCGGAGAACGCCTGTGTGTTGTGTGCGACTTCGAGTGAGTACGCCGTGGCGTTGCCAGGGCCTTTCGGTCCGTCGCGCGAACGGGCGAATTCGCCGTGGACGACGGTGCCTTGCGCGACCGTCGCGGTTGCGTCGATGGCGTAGAGTTGGCCCGCTTTGCCCGCGCCGTTTGCACCTTGATGAATGGCGGTGACGCCGATTTCAAAATCGCCGCCGAACGAATAGGCGGCGACGCGGCCGCCGGCGGTGACGCTGCGCTTGGCTGTGCCGCTGGTTTCGTATTCGGCGACGATGAGGAGCGGGTTCAGGTTCGTGCTTTGGCTTTGCACGGGTTCCTTGAAGAACACCGTGCCCATTTCGTAGTCGATCTCGTAGTCGACGTTGCGCACGAGGCCGCGCGAGGTCAGCGCTTCGCCGTTGCGGAAGCGATCGCGCTCTTCGATGCGGATGCGTTCGGAGTTGATTAGAACGGGGTTCGTGGTTAAGCGATAGAGGCCCGACGTGCCGTTGCCCTTGATCTCGTCTTTGACGAACTTGTTCGCGGTGTCGCTGACGAAGGCTTTGACGCCAATTTCTTCGCCGCGATAGGCGGCTTGGATGCCGTGCAGGCGGCGTTCATAGCGCGCGAGTTGCGCGGTGGACAGCGCGGTGTCGAAGTCGCCGTAGCGGACCATGAAGTTCTTGCGCTCAACGTGCACGAAGAGCGGGCCGGAGGAGTCGTTCTCGTGCTCGGTCTTGCTGGCGTCGCCGTAGACCGGGAAGTAGCGACGCGGTTCGATGTCTTTGAACAGGCCGTTCGCCTTCTCTTTGCCGGAGCGTTCGGAGTCGTAGCCCGCCTTCAGCAACCAGTCGCCCAAGATCATGCTCTTGAAGAAGAACGCGACGCGGCCGTCGGCGAAGACGTCGTCGCGCATGTTGGCCGGTGCTTTGCCGTCCGGCGTGCCATCGATCCAGTTGCGGCCTGCCGTGCCTTCGGCGAGGGCCACCAGCATCGTCGATGTCGCGCCGGAGGCGAGCCAGGCTTTCAAGACTTTGTCGTCGCTGCCAATCTTGATGCCGAGACGCACTTCGCCCGCAAGTAGTGTCGGCGCGAGCGGCACGAGCAGCACGCCGCCCTCGCCTACCGGAAAGCGCGAGGCGACGAGGCCCGAGGTCGGCGCTTGCTCGGCCACGAGTTGCTGGCGGCGATAGGGAGCGCCGATTTCGACGTCCACGAATGTGCCTGGACGTGCGGGATGGTTGCCTGCCGTTGTCAGCTTTATTGCGATCACTGGCGGCGCGTTGCCGTCAGCGATCAGCGTCGAGCGTTTCGGATCGACGACGGCCGCGACCGGCGGGCCCGAGAAATGGACCGTGCGGCCGGCGCGCTCTCCCTTCGCGCCCGCTTTGTTGACGGCGGTTGCCATAAACAGGTTGTCGCCGTCGTGGATGTTGACGCCGCGCCAGCGGGTGGCCGCCCACGTTTTCGCGGCATTGACGACCGTGCCTTCGATGTTGAGCGCGGAGACGGGTTCGCCGTCGAGGGTGAGTTCGACCTTTTCATCCGGGTGGTGCGCGACGGCGATCGTGACGCTGCCCAGAGCCGGGTAGAAACCCTGACCGGGCGCTACGAAATCAAACTTTTGCGGCGCGGATTCTATCCACTTTTGCAGACGCTCGTGGCTCCAGTTGCCGTTGTCGATCATCACTTGGCCTGCGGGCGTGATGGCCCCGCGCGGAGCTGCGGTGCCTTCGAGCGCGAAATCGGCACGCCAGAGGGCGCCGCCTTGCGTGTCCACGAACTGCGCTTCGCCGTCGCCACCGTTGCGGCTGTTCGTGCGGCATTGCACGGGCTTGAGGCCCGCGGGCACGCTCGACTTGTCGATTTGCACGACGTGCAGGCCGGGCTTCGTGCCTTCGATGTGATAGCGGCCCAGCGGATCGGTGGTCGCAACCGTGCCGTCTTCCATGTAGATGCGCACGCCGGGAACACCCGCGCCTTTGCCGTCGCAACCGCCGGCGTAGACGCGGCCCGCGATGAAGCTGACGTCGGCGAAGAAATCTTGGCGGATGAGGACGGTTGCGACCGCGAGGTTCGAGGTGCGGTTTGCGATTGCATCGAACGCCTGCGCTTTGTTCGTCGAGAAGCCGTATTCGCTGCCTGCGACGATTTCGGCGTAGTACGCGAATTCGACCGTGGCGCCTGCGGCCATGGGGCCGAGGTTGAAGATCAGAAGCTTGCCGTCGGTGGTGACGGGCGTGAATTCGCTGAACGTGCCGTTGGCGGGCACCGTGTCGCGAAAGCGAAGTTCCGCGGGGAGCTGATCCTGCACGCTGACGTTCGTGGATGCTGCGCCGTTGTTTTCGACGCGCAGCGTGTACATCACGACTTCACCGACGCCGACGACGATGCGGCTGGAGCGTTTGGTGACGCGCAGATCGGTGGTGGGCGGCGTGTTGCCTGCGGCGACGAGGAAGTTTTCTTCGTTCGACCACTCGGTGATCGAAAGACCGCCGACGGTGAATTCGACTTGGGCGATGTTGGAGATGTTCGTGCCCGGCGCGCTCTGCGCGTAGGCATGGGTCGCGGCCCAAAGAGAGAGGGCCGCGAGCAGCACCATTCCGATAAAGGTCAGGTGCTTGCCCACGGCCCTACTGCTCGTTCGTTTGGTTCAACTAACTGCTTAGTTCACAGTGACGTCGAACGTGACGGTGCCGGTGCCGCCGCCGCTCGCCAGAGCGCCGACCGTAACGGTCACTTCACCGGGGTTCGTGGCGTTGATGTCGCCAGCGTCGTCACCACCCGCGTCGGTCAAACCACCCGCGTTCAGCGTGATGCTGGTCGCCGCATAGGTCGTGCTCGCCGGGATCGCGTCGCGGACCACGACGTTCGTCGCGTTCGCGGCGCCCGTGTTCGTGACCACGATCGAGTAGCGAACGACTGCACCCGGAATACGCTTCGGATTTGTCGTGCCGTTGAACGGGTCGGACACGACCGTCGAGGTCTTCGTCACCGTCAGCGTCGCCGTCGAGACCGTGTACGTACCGGTTGCCGAATGTTTGCCGTCGCGGACGATGTCACCAGCGCCCGGGCCCGCCGCGTCGGCGAACACGACTTGCTGCGTGTCTTTGTCGTCGGCGATCGCGTTGTCGTGGGCGGTGACCGTGGTCGTGCCCGCGTTCAACGTTGTCGCGATCAGCTGATAGTTCGAGACCTGACCGTTCGTCGCGCCAACCGGCGTGTCGGACACGATGAGAAGGCGCATGATCGCGTCGGCTGCGAGGTCGCCGGCGTTCGTGCCGCCCGTGTAGAGCGTGTCGCCGCCGTCGAAGTTGCCGTCACCGTTGACGTCGCGATAGATGCGGACGTTGTTCATCGTGATGCCGCTGCCCAAGCTTGCCGCCAGCGAGTAGCCGTGCGTCTTGTTGCCGGTGTTTTGCAGCGTGAAGGCCAGAACCTGGTTCGTCGAACCGGGAACCACCGTCGCGCCCGAGTTGTTCGTGACGGTCAGGTTGACTTTATCGTCGACCACGAAGGTCGCCGAACCGGTCACCGCGGTCTGCGGTACGCCGCCGACGTTGAAGTTGACGGTCGCGGTGTTCGAAACCGTGGTACCGGCAGCGGTACCCGCGGCTTGGGCGCTTTGCGGCAGCAAAAACGCCGCCGTTGCTACGACTGATGCGGCCACCCAGCGCGTCAGTCTGACGTTGAACATTGTCATTTTTTGGTTGAAACCCGTGTGTGAGCCGACGCACAAAAATTCCGCGCCATGAAAACGATGTCACGAGTCCTACTAATGTTCGGTTATTAAGCACGCGAATCGCGCGCGAAAGCGGGTCACGGGGGTAAACGGATTGCTAACGCACGATGCGGCCTGTAATCGCCGCTTAGCGTACTGTCCCTGAATTACACGTGCGCAAATACGAACGCCTGGCGGTGAAGCCAGGCGCCGTTACGGAATTCGTCTGCGTAGGTTTGCGCGCTATTCCAGCACGGCGCGGAAGGCGACCGCGCGCGTCGTGCCGCCATCGAGTGGCACGCTCATCACCCAGCGAATATGGGTGTAGTCGCCGGCGCCGGCCGGACGGCGCTTGCCGTCTTTGTCCGTCACTTCAAGCTTTGCCGCTTCGCCGAATGATTTTCCGGCGTCAACGGAGAAGGTCACGATCGTGCTTTGCACCGTCGCGCTCTTGTCGATGTACTTCATCTGGGCGGGGATCGGCGCCACGATGATGATGTTTTCGCTGGGCGCCTTGCCGCCGTTCTTCAGATTGTAGGTATAGACGACCGTGTCGCCCGGAACCACGGTCAGCGCCGGAATGCGGTTGACCTTCACGCCGCCCTTGGTATCGCGGACGACGACTTCCTTCTCGATGACGGTCGTGACCGACATCGGCGATGCGGCATAGGCGGCACCTGCGAGCAGGGCGGCGGCGAAAACGGCAAACAACGGCGAACGCATGACCCAGCGGCCTCCAACATGAACGACTCAACCGGGGAGTTTCAGGCAAGAGGGTAAACGAAACCTTATCTGGGTTACGAGACGCGGCGGCCCGCTGTATTTCACTTGGCGCGCCGGTGCGCTGAGAAGAAATGCCTCACACAATGAAACAATGACAACAATGGGAGCGATACCTCCGGCGCGAAGCGTGTGATCGACTCCGACAGCGCGCCGGCGCAGGCGGGGCTTCTCATTGTTGTCATTGTTTCATTGTGTGAGGCATCACTTCCTTCTTGGCGGAGGTGAAGCAGTCTGGCTGCAATCGCAAAAGCTGCTGCTCTAGCTCTTGAAGCCGATGCGCGCGTGCGTGCCGTCGCAGAAGGGCTTTGTAGCTGAGGCGCCGCAGCGGCAGAGTCTGGCGTTTTGGGCGCGGGTGACGGTGCGGCCGGTGCCGGCGCAGATTTCGAAGTTGCCCATGAGTTGCAACGGGCCGTCGGGTAGTGGGTCGATCGTCAGTTGCCCGCCGCGGAATTCGAGCGGGTCGCTGGCGATGGTTTCGGGTTCGCCGGTTGCAGCGAACCTGGCCGCTATGTGGGTGTTGTCGCAGAAGGGTTTGCTCTTCGATTGGCCGCAGCGGCAGAGCGTGGCGCGGGTGAGTGTCGCGTCGTTCATGGCGACGGCTGCGTTCACCGCGTAAGGGCCATTCTCGCGGATGCGCACGACGTTGACGTCGGGTGCGCGTTCTTGTGCGCCGCCGTCGTGGCGGGTGTAGGTGATGGCGCCCGATGGGCAGTTGTGCGCGACGTGGGTGAGGTGATCGAGCGTTGCTGCTTCCGGGTGGATCCACGTGCCCGGCGTGTTCGCGCGGAACACTTTCGGCGCCTCCAACACGCAGTGGCGCGAGTGGATGCAGCGCTTTGTGTCGAAGCGGACGGTGATGTCCTTCGTGTGCGCGACGTTCGGATCGTCGGGTTTGTCTTCTATCGCGGGTGGCGGCGCGACGCGCGCGGTCGCTTCGACCGTGAGGGCGATGTGTTCTTCGTAGCGGTCGTGCAGGGTGTCGAAGCGCTTCGCGAGTTTGGCGAGGCGTTCGCCGGTGCCGGCCAGCGGTGCGTGGCGTTCGAGCGCGGTTGCGGCGGCGGCTAGTTCGTCGGTGCGTTCGCTCAAGATTTGGCTGGCGCAGCTTTGTACGAGTTGGCCAGACGAGCGCGGGAGCGAGAACGTGAGGCCCGCCGACGCGCCGCCGCCCGCTGGGAGTTTCGTCGCCGCTTCGCCAACCGTTTGCAGCGCGTACATGAGTTCCGTCGATCCGACGGCGAGGCCGGTGCGGAGTTCGGCGGGCAGCGGCGCGGGTGAAAACACCTGCGCTAAGGTGCGCATCATGAGGCCGTAAATCGCGTTGCCGAGGTCCACGACCTTTGCTGCGGTTTGGTCCGCGATCGATGTCATCTCGCCAAGCGTTTCGGCGTTGAGCGTTGGGTTGCTTGCCGTGTTGCGTGCGGGTTCGAACGCGGGGCGGGCTGCTTGCAGCGCCGCCAGTTCGGTCTTGATCGCGGCAAAGCGCGCGTAGTGCGAGGTTTCGCTGTGGGCGGGCGCGCCTTCGCCTTGGGTTACGATCTCGTCGATCGCGCGGCGGGCGGTTTCCAGGTTCGTCACTTTGAAGAGGCCGGGCAAACCGAACTCGGCGGCGCCGACTTGCGCGTCGGCGTGACCGACGAAGACCTTCTTCTCGCTGCACTGGCCGGCGAGGCGAACAAAGCCGTTGATGATGCCGTGATAGAGGTGGCCTTGGCTTACGTAGTCTTGCGCCGCCGGCGACAGCAGATCGGCGCGCGCAGCGCGGTGGTAGTGCGCGTGTTCGAAGCCTTTGCCGTCGGCGATGGCCACGCCTTCGGGGCGCTCGATATAGAGGAAGTGATCGAGCGCCGCGGCAGAGAACGGCATCAGCTTCATCACGACGTCGGCGGGGAAGCGGCCGGGACGCACGGGGAACTCCGGCTTCCACAGATGCGGCGCGCTGCCCAATGCGGTCAGCATGTTGTTGA
>JBJXEH010000082.1:0-7494 GCA_046153995.1 Micropepsaceae bacterium | reverse complement strand
GTGTTGCGGAGTTTGCGGTAGCTCTCGACGTTCGCTTTCAGGATTTCAGGCCCGAGGCGCATATCCTCGGTGAAATCCGACGAGGCCGTCCAGATGCGCAAGATCTCGATGCCGTTCTGGTCGGCGACCTTTTGCGGCTCGACCGTGTTGCCGACTGACTTCGACTGCTTGTAGCCCTTCTCGTCCAGCACGAAGCCGTGTGTCAGCACGGTCTTGTAAGGTGCGCGGCCGCGCGTGCCGCATGCTTCAAGCAGCGACGATTGGAACCAACCCCGGTGCTGGTCGGAGCCTTCGAGGTAGAGGTCCGCCGGCCAGCCGATTTCGGGCTCGATGACGAAGGCGTGCGTCGAACCCGACTCGAACCAGACATCGATGATGTCGTCGACCTTCTCAAAGTCGGCGGCTTTATAACCGTTGCCCAGGAAGTCTTGCGGGTCGCTGGTGAACCAGACGTCTGTGCCGCCCTTCTCGACTGCCGCCGCAACGCGCGCGTTCACGCCGTCGTCTTGCAGGACTTTCCCATCACTCTTGCGCACGAAGATCGGGATCGGCACGCCCCAGGCGCGCTGGCGCGAGATCACCCAATCGGGCCGCTTCTCGACCATCGCGCGCAGGCGGTTGCGTCCTTGGGCCGGCACGAAGTTCGTGTCGTCGACGGCCTTCAGCGCCATCTCGCGCAGACTTTTGCCGCCAAGGTTCGCGATCGGCCGGTCCATCGCAATGAACCATTGCGGCGTATTACGGAAGATGACAGGCGCCTTCGAACGCCACGAATGCGGATAATCGTGGCGCAGCTTACCCTTCGCGAGCAGCGCACCCGCCTTCACAAGTTCGCCGATGACAGCACCGTTCGCGTCGCCGTCCTTGCCGTCCGCAGTCAGAACCTTCTTACCCGCGAAGATGGGTACATCCGGATAGAACGAACCGTCCTCCGACACCGTGAACGGGATCGGCGGCCCTTCCTTCGGATGCGCCTTGGGGTTCTGCATCCAGATCTCGAAGTCTTCCTCGCCGTGGCCGGGCGCGGTGTGCACGAAGCCTGTGCCGGTGTCGTCGGTCACGTGCTCGCCCGCGAAGAGCGGCACGGGGAAGTCGTAACCGTTACCCGCGAACGGATGCGCGCAGACGAGCCCAGCAGGGTCCACATCGCTGATGCGTTCCCAGGTCTCGATCTTGGCCGCGTTCTTCGCCGTGTCGGCCAGCGTATCGGCGAGCAGCAGCAGTTCGCCGACAGCGGCACCACTGCCCTCACCCACCGCAGTCACCCGGAAGAGGCCGTAAGAGATTTTCGGCGAATAGCAGATCGCGCGGTTGCCGGGGATCGTCCAAGGCGTGGTGGTCCAGATCACGACCTTCGCTTTCACCACGTCGCCGGTCGCGCCCGAGCGCACCGGAAACTTCACGAAGATCGTCGGCGAGAGCTTCTCGTGGTACTCGACCTCGGCTTCGGCCAGCGCGGTCTTCTCGACGACGGACCACATCACCGGCTTCGAGCCGCGATAGAGCGCGCCGTTCATCACGAACTTTTGGATTTCGCGCACGATGATCGCTTCGCTTTGCGGTGCCATCGTGACGTAGGGGTTATCCCACTCGCCGGTGCCGCCCAACCGCTTGAACTCGGCGCGCTGGATGTTCAGCCAGTGGTTCGCGAAGTCGCGGCATTCCTTGCGGAACTCGGCCAGCGGGACCTTGTCCTTGTCCTGACCGGCCGCGCGATACTTCTCCTCGACCTTCCATTCGATCGGCAAGCCGTGGCAGTCCCAGCCGTGGATGTAGGGCACGTCCTTGCCCAGCATGCCCTGGCTGCGCACGACAACGTCCTTCAGGATCTTGTTTAAGCCCGTGCCCAGATGGATGTGCCCGTTCGCATAGGGAGGGCCGTCATGAAAGATGAACTTCGGCCGGCCCTTCGCGCTCTCGCGCAGGCGCTTGTAAAAGCCGATCTTGTCCCACCAGGCGAGCCATTCCGGCTCAGCCTTCGGCAGACCAGCCTTCATCGGAAAGTCCGTGTCGGGCAGAAACAGCGTGTCTTTGTATTCGCGCGCCGGTTGGGCGGTGTCGGTCGTCATGGGATGCTCTTCGCAATGAGAGTGTTGAGGCTCGGCTGCCGCGCAAAGCGCGCGGGCTTTGGCGATGCGTCTAAGCGATCGCGAGACTAATTCGTGCCAGCCGGTCGAAAAGCATCATGTTCCGTTCCATTGCCATCCCCCTCGGGACCCACCCTGCGCCGCCAATCGCGACTCACGGGCTTGTGGCTGTTGATTACGCGGCGCTTCTAGCAAAGCGCGCCACGTGGGTCAAAGCGGCAGACACGCAATGCGAAAGGGGCCCCATTTCCGGAGCCCCTTCGCCACACGAGCAGCAGTCTCACCCGAGGCGGTCTGCGGCGGCTTCTTCCTGATAAATCGACGCCACCAGCGGCGAGCCGAGTTCTTGAACCGCTTCGGCGATCGCCACGCGCAGGCATTTCTTGAACGCCCGCCGTTCGCGCATTTCGCGGATATAGGGTTCGCCGCCGCAGGCATCCGCCGCGGCGTGACGGATGCGATAGACCATCGTCTTCGCACCGGCGGTGCGCGTCAGATCCAGATCCCCGTAAGGCACGTTGAGCGTCACACGCTCATGCCCGAAGTTCGACGGGCCGGCAGATGCGGTTGCGGTGAGGCCGAGCGCGGCTGCGGCGCAAACCATCAGTGCTTTGTTCATTGTGTCTCTCCTCAAGGCTTGGGTCCCCAATGTTCCCCACCGTTGCGGCAAGTGGGATTGGGCAGGTCGAGTGTGAAGGCACTTCGCGCGCGGGCGTAATCACCGTCACGTGTGGACGATCACAAACGCGCAACCAGCGTGAGCTTGTACAGGCGGCCTCGTGATTTGCTAGTGTCGGCCATCACACTCACGAATTGGAGAACCGACGATGCGCAAGGAAGCGTTCGAGTACAAGGATGGCGGGACAGTTTGCGAGGGATACATCGCGCACGAACCTGGGCAAAAGCGTCCTTGCGTGCTGGTTTCCCATGCGTGGTCGGGCATGTCCGATCACGAAAAGCACACGGCTGAGGAGCTCGCGCAGACCGGCTATGTGGGCTTTGCGATCGACAACTACGGCAAAGGCGTGCGCGGCGATCCGCAGGGCGACAACAGCGCGCTGATGGGGCCGTGGCTCGATGATCGCGCAAAGTTGAAGGCGCGCCTGATGGCGGCGGTCGCGGCAGCGAAGGCGCATCCGTCCGTCGATCCGAACCGCATCGCGATGATTGGCTACTGCTTCGGCGGCTTGTGCGCGCTGGACGTGGCGCGCTCCGGCACGAGCGAGGTGCGTGGTGTGGTCAGCCTGCACGGCATCTTCATGCCGCCCAACTTGGGTCCGCAAGCGCCGATCAAAGCAAAGGTGCTGGTGCTGCACGGCTGGGAAGACCCGATGGCGACGCCGGACGCCGTCTTGGGCCTTGCGAAAGAAATGACCGCCGCAAAGGCGGACTGGCAGGTCCACGCCTACGGCCACGCCATGCACGCCTTCACGCACGAAGGCGCCAACGCACCGGAACGCGGCATCAAGTACGACAAGGCCGCCGCGCGCCGCTCATGGGCCGCGACGACCGATTTCTTGAAGGAAGTGTTCGGCTAAAACTTCACCGACACACCCGCCTGAACCAAGCGCGGCGCGCCCGGCAGCATGCCGCGTGTTTGGTCGACGACGTAGACTTCGTCGAACACGTTCTTGACCGTGACGAACGCGGTCAGGGGGGTGTCGGGAATGTCCACGTTGACGGTCGTGTTCCAGATCAGCGCGCTTTCGATCCGCCCGCGCTGACCGTCGACGGTGACGGGGATCGTTTCGCGATCGTCGGTGAACATCTCGCCGGTGTATTGCGCCTCGACTTCGATCGAGGCGAACTTTTCCCACTCATAGCCGGCGGCGACCGAGAGCAGCCACTCCGGCGCGTAGGGCAAACGGTTACCGGTGATGAGATCGCAAGTCGGCCCCTCGACCGGCGGCACGATGCCCGCACAGTTGAAGCCCGTAACAGTCGAAAAGCGCCGGCCCGCGAACTCGGCCGTCGGGATGTAGGTCGCGGCCGTGCGCAGATAGATGTCGTCCTGCGCAAGGACACCTGCATCGCGCAGCGAGCCGCGCAGCATCAACTCCAAACCCTCGTGCAACGTTTCGCCGGCGCTCGTCAGAGTCGCGCCAACGCCACCAGCTACGCTCGCCGGGATGATCTGGTTCGAGAAGTCCATGCGGAAGTACGTGAAGTCGCCGTAGAGGCCCTTTGCGATGTCGCCGCGAACGCCGAGTTCCCAGTTGACGCTCTCTTCTTCGGCCAGATCGACGGTCGCGCCGGTCGAATTCGAAATGACGTCTTCGACGCGCGGCGGGGAGAATCCCTTGTGCACGCCGGCGTAGATCACCGCCTTCTCCGAAAGTTCGTAGACCAACCCTAGGCCCGGAATAATGACATCGAGGTCGGTCTCGCCTTCCACAGCGAGGAGACGATTGCGGCGTTCGAATTCGATGTGTTCGAAGCGCACGCCGGGTTCGACGAGGAACCCGCCGAAGTCGATCTCCGTCGTGAGAAAGCCGGACGTCGCATAGATGTTGCGGTCGTTGTCTTCGACCACGCCACCTGCCTGCGCCACTCTCGCGAACGGTGTCGCGCCATTCCATTGGCGGCGGTGCTGATCTTCGACATGGTAGCGAACGCCCGTCTCCGTGCGCGTGGGCAGGCCAAACAGCGTGTGCTCGAACGCCAGCCGGCTTTCCACGCCGGCCGCGAAGTAATCGCGCAGCCGCCCTTCGTTACCGCAGGTCGTGTTCAAATTCGCCATACCGCCACAAGCAGGGTCGGCGGAATCGTTCGGCCGTTGGCCGGAATTCGACGATTGGCGCCACCAGTCGCGCGTAAAGTACGAACCATAGAGCGTTGTTTTCAGCGTCGTCGCGTCGTCTATGAACCAGGCGTGGCTAAGCGCGCCGCCGTAGCGCTCGGCTTCGAAGCGGTCGTTCTCGAACGGATTCGCGTAAGGGTTCGCTTGAAACTCGGCCAGGCGAAGGCCAGAGTACGTGACCTTACTATCTTCGCTGTAGCGGCTAACGCGGGCGGTCAGCGCTTGGTCGGGCGCGATGTCCCACTCGACTTTGAGCGCAACGTCGTTCATGCGGATGCGCGTGTTGTCGCGCGCGCCGTCGCTTTCTTTGATCTGGCCGTGTGCGATCGCCCGGCCGCCAAGAAACGGCCCGCCAACGGTCGCGTCAACTTCGAAGTAGTCGCGATTACCGGCGGCGATCGTCGCGCGGCCTTCAAATTCTTCCGGCGCGCTCGGCGTGATGTAGTTGACCACACCGCCGACCGTGTGCGGTCCGAAGCGGACTTGGGACGCACCCTTCAGCACCTCAATGCGGGTATAGCGTTCGACCGGCGGATGAAAATACGTCGCGTTGTCGCCATAAGGCGCGAACGCGAGCGGAATACCGTCTTCGAGCAGCAGCACCTTGCTCGAGCGCGTGGGGTTCATGCCGCGAAAGCCGATGTTGGGCCGCATGCCCATCCCTTCTTCGTCGCGCGGATACGCGCCGGGCACGGAACGCAGCGCCTCGTTCACCGTGAAGACGCGCGAGCGCTCAAGCTGATCGGCCTCGATCGTGGCGCCCGATCCCGGGATGCGGAGCAAGTTCCGGCGATCGCCGATAACGACGACATCGGGTTTGCGCGCGGGCGTGATCTCGACCTTGTCCACTTTCTTATCCGCGGCGTCCGGCGTCGGCACCGCTGGCGCCTCAGCGTAAGCCGCCGCGGCGCAGAAAACCGCCAAAACGGGAAAAAATCGATGCCCGACCATAATGCCCCAGCTCTTCTTGCGAGTGATTGTCAGCCGCATTAGCAAGTTGAGGCTCCGGGGTCAATGACGCGTTTGAGCTTCCCACCCGAACACATTCGCTTGAGACCATCGCGTGCGGCGAAGCCATCGGGCAGACTTCGCCCGTCACGGGAGAGGCTGATCCATGAAGCGCTGGTTTTTGATCGCGGGCATCATTCTGGCCCCGCAATTGGCGTTTGCGGCAAACCCGCCGCCAGAAGTCAATGAGGCGTCAGCGCGCGCAAAGATCGCAGCGGCCGCACAAACGTCGCGCGCGAACGCGAAGACGCCGGAGGAAAGAGCCGTCGTCGAAGCAGACCTCGCGTTCGCCGCAGACGCGCGCAAACGCGGCGCGCAAGCCGCATTCGTCGCCGTCATCCATCCTGACGGCAAGATGTTCCCGCCGCGTCAGCCAGTCGTCATAGGACCGGAGGCGGTCAAAGCTCTGTTCAAAGACGACACCTCATCGTGGGAATGGGCGCCGGTCCAAGTGGCGGCGAGCGGCGACCTCGGCGCAACGTGGGGCATCGCGCTCATCACCGGCAAAGGCGAAGACGGCAATCCGTTCGCCGTGACGACGCGCTACACCACCGTGTGGCGGCGCGATGCCTCCGGCAAATGGAAGCTCTGGCTCGACGTCGGAACGCCGGGGCCGCTGCCCTAAGGCGCTTTCGGCGGGCCGTTGAACTCAGCCTCGATGACGATCTCGACGCCGTCGCTCACCCCCATTGTTGTGCCCGGCGCAGGCACGCCCTCGCTGACACCGTAAGCGGTGCGCATCAACGTGCCTTTGGCTGAGAAGCCGATACGCGCCGCGGGGTCGTACGGGTGACCCGCATAGCCACCGTTGAAGGTGGCATCCAGCGTCACCGGCGCGGTCGCACCTTTCAGCGTCAGATCGCCGGTGATGCGCGCCGTGTTCGCGCCTGTCAGTTCGACTTTCGTCGACTTGAACGTCATTTGCGGGAACTTCGCGGCGCCAAGCCACTTCTCGTTTAGGAGCTCGTCGAGAAAACCCTTCGGCGGCGCGGGAAGCATGAGCGAGCGCGGGTCGATCGTCGCGGTGACGCTTGCGGCCGCCGGGTTCGCCGGATCGAACGTGAGCTCCGCGTCCCAGTTCGCAAAGCGCGCGGTGTAATTCGAGAAGCCGATGTGGCTCACGCGAAAGTCGAGGCTCGCGTGCGATTTGTCGAGCTTGTAGGTACCAGCAGGCGCCTCTGTCTTCATTGGCACAATGGCCACAGGTTCCGCAGGGGCGGCAACAGGCGCCACGGTGGGCTCAACCGCTTTCTCCTTCGGTTGCTCCGCAGGGCCGCAGGCGGCAAGCGCAAGCACGCAAGCAACAAGCACAAACTTTTTCATCGGTTTCTCCTAAACTGGGTGGAACCTAGCGGCGGCGGCATGGTTGCGCAAACGGCGTTGGCCTGGCACGAACGGTTGCATGACACCCATTGTTTCGATTCAAAACCTGACCAAGACGTACAAGTCTGGGCTCCAGGCGCTAAAGCCCGTGTCGCTCGACATCCGGCCTGGGGAAATCTTTGCGCTGCTCGGGCCGAACGGCGCGGGCAAGACGACCCTGATCAGCATCATTTGCGGGATCGTCACGCCGACAAGCGGGACGGTGATAGCCGACGG
>JBJXEH010000081.1:0-9916 GCA_046153995.1 Micropepsaceae bacterium | reverse complement strand
CGAATTCGGCGGCGACTTGGCGGCGCATTTCTTCGGCGCCGATTTGGTGCACCAGAATCTTGATGCGCGATTTGTAGAGGTTGTCGCGGCGGCCGTACTGATTGTAGACGCGCATCGTCGCTTCGAGGTAGGCGAGCAGATCCGCGGCTGCGATGCCTTCGCCGATCAGGTGGCCGATCAGCGGCGTGCGGCCTTGGCCGCCACCCACATAGACGTCGAATGCCAGCGCGCCGCTTGTGTCGCGGCGGATGATGATGCCGATGTCGTGAACTTTGATTGCCGCGCGGTCTTTCGGCGCGGCGGTAACGGCAATCTTGAACTTGCGGGGAAGGTAGGAAAACTCGGGGTGGAACGTCGACCACTGCCGGATGATTTCGGACCAGACGCGCGGGTCATCGACTTCGTCGTCGGCGGCGCCAGCGAAATGATCGGACGTAACGTTGCGGATGCAGTTGCCGCTCGTTTGGATCGCGTGCATTTCGACAGTCGCGAGGTCGGCCAGGATGTCGGGCACGTCGCTGAGCTTCGGCCAGTTGTATTGCAGGTTCTGGCGCGTCGTGAAGTGCGCGTAGTCCTTGTCGTATTTGCGCGCGATGTGGGCCAGCATTTTGAGCTGGCGCGAGGACAGCGTGCCGTACGGGATCGCGACGCGCAGCATGTAGGCGTGAAGCTGCAGATAGAGCCCGTTCATGAGGCGCAGCGGTTTGAACTCTTCTTCGGTGAGTTCGCCGGAAAGTCTGCGCGCGACCTGGCCGCGGAACTGGGCCACGCGCTCATCCACGAGCTTTTGATCGAATTCGTCGTAGCGGTACATGGTCAGCGCGCTTGCTTGCCGAGATCGGTGCGGACGGTCGGACCCGCCGCGCGGATGATCTCGCGCATTTTCACCGGGCGGCGATCTGGCGTGATGTCGAAGAGATAGGCGTGCACGATTTTCAGGTCGCGCTCGGCTTGCTGACCGGTGGCGAGCGCGGCGTCGGCGTCTGTGCCGCCGACGATCTGCGCGGCAGCGATGCCCTCGACCCACGCGCCGTCGGAAGCGAGGTAGACCACCTCACCGTCGTTGAGCCGGTTTGCTGTTAGAACCTGGGGCATTCTGTCGAAGACTGCGCAGTTGCCCCCTAAGAATGGGGTTTCGCCGCCTTATTGTCAACTTTTCGCGTGAAATATAATAAATAACACTCCTGTACGTAAATAGACGATCATTGGCCTATTCCTCCACCCGCGCGCTTTCGTGCCAGTGTTTTAGGGCTTGGCGTTCGAGGAGCGAGAGCAGGGCGTAGATTGTGATGCCGATGGCGGAGAGGAGGGCCAGGGCTGCGAAGGCTTTGGCGATCTTTAGGTTGAAGCCGGCTTGGAGGATGACCCAGGCGAGGCCGGTGGAGGTGCCGGAGCCGGCGGCGAATTCGGCGACGACGGCGCCGATCAAGGCCAGTCCGCCGGAGATTTTCATGCCGGTCAGGATGTTCGGTAACGCTGCGGGGAATTGGAGGCGGGTTAGGCGTTGCCAGCGGCTGGCGCCGTAGAGGTCGAAGAGTTCGTGCAGCTGGCGGTCGGCGGAGCGCAAGCCCAGCGTCGCATTCGCGAGAATTGGGAAGAACGCGACGGTGGTCGCCAGGATCAGCACGGCGCGTTCGGCGTTGTCGGGGCCGACCCAAATCAGGATCAGAGGTGCGATGGCGACGACAGGCGTTACTTGCAGCGTGACGGCGTAGGGGAAGAGCGCGCTCTCGATGGTGCGGCTTTGCGCGAACAGGATCGCGAACGCGATACCGAAGACGAGCGCCCAGACGAAGGCCTGGATCGTCACGCGGATCGTGACCCAGGCGGCGCTCATGAGCGCGCTCCAGTCGCCGATGGCGGCGGTGACGATGGCGGACGGTGCGGGCAGTACGAACGGCTTGACGTCGAGCGCGTAGACGATCCACTCCCAGAAGCCCAACGTTGCGACGGCGACGAGCGTGGGGAGGCCGTAGGCCCAGAGGTTTTCCCGGGTCATGACGGCGCCATCTCGCGTTGCAGGGCTTCGCGCACTTGGCGGCAGCGGTCGCCGTAGGCCG
Organism: Micropepsaceae bacterium; assembly: GCA_046153995.1. Taxonomy (GTDB): domain Bacteria; phylum Pseudomonadota; class Alphaproteobacteria; order Micropepsales; family Micropepsaceae; genus SZUA-430. Next base: position 7,856 of record JBJXEH010000081.1, on the reverse strand, counting down.
GCGTCGTGCGGAAGTCGCGGTCGCGCACCTTCGGTTCGGCCATTGCGATGTCGGCGACGATGCGGCCGGGGCGTGGGCTCATCACGATCACACGCGAGGAGAGGTAGACGCTTTCGTAGACGGAGTGCGTGACGAACACGATCGTCAGGTTCTTCGCCGCCCAGATTTCGCGCAGTTCGTCGTTCAAGCGGTCCCGCGTCAGTTCGTCGAGGGCGGCGAACGGTTCGTCCATCAGCAGCACCGACGCGTCCATGGCGAGCGCGCGGGCGATCGACACGCGCATGCGCATGCCTCCCGAGAGTTCGCGCGGGTAGGCGTTCGCGAATTTCGCGAGGCCGACGAGTTCGAGGGCGTCAGCGACGCGGCGCTCCGCCACGGCTTCGTCTGCGCGCGTGAGGTCGAGTGGCAGGCGGATGTTGTTGGCGACGGAGGTCCAGGGCATGAGCGCTGCGTCTTGGAACACGAAACCGACGCTGGGCTTTGCGCCCGTCCACAAGACCTTGCCGGCGCTCGGTTCGATGAGACCCGCGATGAGGCGCAGCACCGTGCTCTTGCCGCAGCCGGAGGGGCCCACCAGCGAGACAAACTCGCCGGGTGCGACGGCCAAGCTCACGCGGTCCAGCGCGAGCGTGCCGTTCGGGAAGGTTTTGGTGACGTTATCGAGGGAGAGCAGCAATCACTTCGGCTCTTTCGCTGGTGCGGGCGGGGCGCCGCGGCCTTTATTTACGAAGGCGAGCGTGTAGCCCTTTTTGAAGTCGAGTTTCTCTTCGTAGACTTTGCCGCCTTTCATCACGTCGAAGAACGTTTGCCAGCGTTCGTCCGTCATCGCGCCGATGCCGAGCGTTGCCGCGTCGCCGCCTTGTACCAGGCCGCGCTCGCGCATTTGGGCGATGGCGTTCGCTAGGATGGCGTCCGTCATCTCCGTGTTTTCTTTCTTGATCAGCGCGTTTGCGGGCGCGGGGTCGCCGGTCAGGTAGCTGGCCCATCCGTCTATCGAGGCATCGACGAACGCCTGCACGATTTGCGGGCGGTCGCGCACGTCCTTGCCCCGCGCCATGATGAAGTTCGAGTAGCTGGGATAGCCGTAGTCGGCCAACAGGAAGACCTGCGGCTTGATCTTGCCTTCGCTTTCGATCGTGAAGGGTTCCGACGTGACGTAACCCTGTTGGATCGCCTTTGCGTCGGTCAGAAACGGCGCCAGGTTGAACGTGTATTTGCGGATTTGTTTGTCTTCGAACTTGAACTCGGCCTTCGTCCAGATCCACCAGGTGGAGACGGTCGCATCCGCCACCAAGATCGGTTTGCCCTTCATGTCGGCAATCGACTTGATGTCCTGGCGCGGGTGTGTGAGCAGGACTTGCGGGTCTTTCTGGAAGATTGCGGCGACGGCCATGGCATCGCCGTCGGCGGCGACGAGGTTCAGCGGTTGGAACGAGTTCGAGCCCATCGCGAAGTCGACCGCGCCAGCGGCGATCAACTGCGGCGTGTTCACGGCGGGGCCGCCTTGCTTGATGGTGACGTCGAGGCCCGCTTTCGCGTAGAGGCCGGTTGCTAGCGCTTGATAGAAGCCGCCGTGTTCGGCTTGCGCTTTCCAGTCGGTCACGAATGTGACTTTGACGAGCTGTTTCGGTTCGGGCTTCGGCGTTTCGGTTTGTTGCTGCTTCGGCGCTTCACCGCATGACGTTAAAGCGACGGCGAATAGAAGTGTGAGCAGGTTGGCGAAACGAGACATGAGGAGCGTCCGATCAATGTTCAGATGGATCACCCTAGCGTATACGCCAGGGGTGGCCAACTACATCGGTTCGCATTTCGCCACTTTGCGTTGCTCGTCGAGTTCGGCTTCGCGCGCGTCGTCGTTGATCAGGGTGCGGAACAGGACGATCCCGCGACCTGTCGGTGCCGTCACGATGCGGGTGCCTTCGGGTTGCGGCGGAACCTTTTGCGCGGCGCCCATGAGGATGATGGTGGCGGGTTGGCCCTTGGCCTCTGTGTCGTTCAGGACGAAGAAGTTGTCGGTGTTTGCGGCGTAGAACGCGACGGACCAATACGTGTCCGTCGGTGCGGCGGTCGTGATCTTGAGCGGGCGGCGCGAAACGTCGAACGCGCATATCGAGTAGAGCAGGTCGGGGCTCGGCTTAACGATCGTGCGGGAGGCTGCTGTCGCGCGCTCGTTGTGGCGGATGGCGTTGGTGCCCTTGGTGCCGATGGCCGACATCACGCGCGACATGATCATCGTGGGTGCGTTGGCGACCGCGAACCAATGGACGACGGCGGCGAGAATGAGCGTGAAGGCGCCCCATCTGAGCCAGGTCATGAGCACGCCTCCTTCGTGATCGTGGGAAGCGCGACGCCTGCGGGGTCGTCGCGTACGGAGGCGCCCGGATTGTAGAGGCGTAGCGTTAGCTGGAAACCGTCAGCGGAGGACGCGATCCAGTTCTCTTTTTCTTCGGACGTGGACACGCGGATCACGAAGCTGCCGTCGGCACCGCGTACGACGTTCGTTTTGCTCACCGCGTAACGCTTTGCCGGATGATCGATCAGGAAGTGGTCTTTTGCGTAGGCCGTGATGCTCCACCAGCGGGATTCGACGTCGCGGCCTTCGATGCGATAGCTGCACTTCCCGTCGAGCGGTTCGCCCGCGCTGTCTGCGTTGGCGCCGTAGTAGATCGTCTCGTCTTTGTTCAGCGCGAGGAGGCCCGCGATGGCGACGGCGGTGCGGGTGTAGTTGTCGGCGTTCGTGCCGCCAGCCGCTAGGCTCGCGGTCCAGGCTCCGTTCTTGACGGTGGTGTCTGCGGGTAGCGCGCCTTTCACGGCGAGGTAGGCGCTGCCCAATCCGAGCGCGACGGCGAGGACGATGGCGGCCACAAGTCTCAAGACGAATCTCACGCGCGGCCGACTCCCTGCTGCGCGCGCAGTTTAGGTGGCTGGCACGTGCGGGTGCCACCAGAATTGGCGTCAGTAAGGGGGCGGTGCGTCCGAATCGATGTCGGGTTCGTCCACCGGATCTTCGGGATCGGGCGGCGGTGCGCGGCGCGGTGCGCGCGTGGCCGCGATCGCCGGGGCGGCGTCCGCGTTCGCTTCGACCGATCCGTCCTGGTCCTCAGGCGGTTGATTCGATTGCGGGACGTAGCGCGGCGGCGGGGGCGGCGGCAGGGGAACCTGCGTGCGCGGTTCGTCGTTGCCGAAGATGCTGTCGAAAAAGTCTTCGATGACGCCGGGGCGGTCGTCGGGGACGCGGCGGTCGGTGTATTCGCCGTCGCGCTCGACCCAAGGATTGTCCGGTTCGTTGTGCGCGTAAGCGTCGGAGCTGCCGTACATGTCGACGCCGGGTAGATTGTGGACCGCGACATTGCGGTGCGCGGCCAGCATGTAGGCTTTCCAGATGCTGGCGGGCAGGCTGCCGCCGACGACTTTCTTCATCGACGAGTTGTCGTCGTTGCCGAGCCAAACGCCGGTGATGTAGTCGGCCGAATAGCCGACGAACCAGGCGTCGCGCCATTCTTGGCTGGTGCCGGTTTTTGCGCCGACGGGGCGCGGGTCGAGGTCGGCGCGCTGGCCGGTACCGGTTTGCACGACCTCGAACATCATCTGGTTCATTTCTTCCAGCGAGCGCTGGTTCATGACCGGGATCGGCGGTGCCGGACGGTACTGATAGAGCACGGTGCCGTCGGAGGTTTTGACTTCCAAGATCGCGTATGGGTCGACGCGGTTGCCGTTGTTGGCGAACGCGCCGAACGCGCGGGTCATTTCGAACAGCGTTACTTCGGACGTGCCGAGCGGCAGCGAACGGTTCGGTTCCAACGGCGAGGTGATACCGAGGCGCTGCGCGACGGCGATCACCTTGCGGCGGCCGACTTCGTCGGCGACGCGCACGGCGACCGTGTTGATCGACTTCGCCAGCGCTTCGCGTAGCGAGATATCACCCATATACTGGCCGTCGTAGTTTTGCGGGCTCCAGCCCCTACTTTCGTACGGCGCGTCTTCGCGCATGTCGTCGGGCGAGAGGCCGTGTTCGAGGGCGGCCAGGTAGACGAACGGCTTGAACGAGGAGCCGGGTTGGCGGCGGGCTTGATAGGCGCGGTTGAAGGTGGAGGTCGTGTAGTCCTTGCCGCCAACGATGGTGCGCACGGCGCCGTTCGGTTCCATCGCGACGAGCGCCGCTTGCGTGGCGCTGCGGCCTTTGCCGTCGCGGTCGAGGATTTTGACCAGGTTCGTTTCGGCCGCCGCTTGCAGCTTCGTGTTGATCGTCGTGCGCACGATCAGGTCCTTGTCGGGACGGATGTCGAGCTTGGTCAGCTGATCCATTACAAAGTCGGCGAAGTAGTTCGCGCTTTCGACGCCTTCGTTGAGGGCCGGTGTTGCGGGCTTCGCCTTTGCTTTGCGTGCGTCTTCGTCGCTGATCTGGCCGTCCTGGTGGAGAAGGTCGATCACGAGGTTCGCGCGCTGTTGGGCGAGCTTCAGGTTCACGTCGGGCGAGTACTTCGACGGCGCGCGCGTCAGGGCCGCAAGCATTGCCGCTTCGGCGAGCGATACGTTGCGCACCGACTTGCCGAAATGTTCGCGCGCGGCTGCATCGATACCGTAGGCGCCGGAGCCTAGGTAGATGCGGTTCAGATAGAGCGTCAGGATTTCGTCTTTGGAGTAATGGCGTTCCAGCCAGAACGACAGGAACAACTCCTCGAACTTGCGCGACCAGGTGCGTTCCGGCTTCAGGAACGTGTTCTTGGCGAGCTGTTGGGTGATTGTCGAGCCGCCCTGCACGACGACGCCGGCGCGCCAGTTCGCGATGAAGGCGCGCAGCAAGCCGCGGTAGTCGATGCCGGAGTGGGAGTAGAAGCGGCGGTCTTCGGTGACGATGAAGGCGGCCGGCAGGTAGGCCGGCATCTCGTCCAGCTTCACGCGGTAGCCGAAGGCGGCACCGCGGGTTGCGAAGATTTTGCCGTCGGCGTCCATCAGCGTGATCGACGGGGTGCGGTTGACCTCGCCCAAGCGGTCGGCGGTTATCGGCAGGTCGGGCGCGTAGAGATAATAGAGTGCGACGAAGCAGGCGGAGAAGAACAGCACGATGCCGCCCACGCCGGTCGCGAGCCAGAACCACCAGGGCCTGCGCGTGCGGACGGGTTCGTGGTCCCAAGGATCGGGCGCGTTCGATAGGCTGCCAGGATCTTCGATCGACATACTCTTAGCCGGGGGAGACCCCCGCCTCACGAATTGCGAGCCGCTATTCTTTCACCGGGGCAAGTTCCCTGCCAGGTGCCATTGTCACTCACCCGCCGGTTGGGCGAAATTGCGGCGTCGTCTTGATTAAGGATCGTTCATGCTAGGCGTTTGTTATTACCCGGAGCAGTGGCCCGAGAATATGTGGGCCGATGACGCCCGGCGCATGGCGGATTTGGGGCTGAAGTATGTGCGCATCGGCGAGTTCGCCTGGAGCGCGCTCGAGCCCGAACCTGGCAGCTTTAGCTGGGGCTGGCTTGACCGGGCGGTCGAGACGCTGTGCGGGGCCGGTCTCAAGATCGTGATGGGTACACCGACGGCGACGCCGCCGAAGTGGCTCGTCGACCGGCACCCGGATGTCCTGCCCGCCGATCACCACGGACGCCCTCGGCGATTCGGTTCGCGGCGGCACTATTGCTTCTCGAGCCGCACGTATCGCGCTGAGAGCCGGCGGATCACGGAGGCGGTTGCGCAGCGTTACGGGCGGCACGATGCGGTCGCGGGGTGGCAGACGGATAACGAGTTCGGGTGCCACGACACGGTGCGCTCGTATTCGCCCGATGCGGCGGTGGCGTTTCGGGTTTGGCTTCGTGCACGTTACGGCGACGTTGCGGCGCTGAACGCTGCGTGGGGCAATCGGTTCTGGAGCATGGAGGTTCGCTCGTTCGACGAGATCGACCTGCCGATGGCGGCAGTGACGGAGCTCAATCCGATTCACCGGCTCGATTTCTTCCGCTTCTCGTCGGATCAGGTGGCGAGCTTCAACGCCGAGCAGGTCGAGATCATCAGGCGGCATTCGCCCGGACGGTTCGTGACGCACAACTTTATGGGTGCGTTCCTGGACTTCGACCACTTCAAGACGTGCGAGACGCTGGACCTGGCCAGTTGGGATTCCTATCCGCTGGGGTTCACCGACAGTTTGCCGATGACCGGGTTTACGGAGGCGGAGCGCGTTCGCTATGCCACGACGGGGCATCCGGACATCTCCGCCTTTCATCACGATCTCTATCGCGGAGTCGGGCGGGGGCGGTTTTGGATCATGGAGCAGCAGCCGGGGCCGGTGAACTGGGCGCTATGGAATCCGGGTCCGGCGCCGGGGATCGTGCGGCTGTGGGCGTGGGAAGCGCTCGCGCATGGGGCGGAGGTGGTCAGCTTCTTCCGGTGGCGGCAGGCGCCGTTCGCGCAGGAGCAGATGCACGCGGGGTTGAACCGGCCGGACAATGTGCTCGATGTCGGCGGCCAAGAGGCGGGCGTGGTTGCGAAGGAGCTGTCGGCGGATTGGTGGCGCGCGGTTGCTGCGGCTCCGGTGGAGCAGGCTCCTGTCGCGTTGGTGTTCGATTATGAAGCGGCGTGGATGCACGCGATCCAGCCGCAGGGACGAGGCTTCAGCTACCTAGCGTTGGTGTTTACTTGGTACACCGCCTTGCGGGCCAAGGGCGTCGACGTCGACATCGTTCCGCCGGGGCGTCCGCTCGATGGTTATCGCGCGGTGTTCGTGCCCAGCTTGCCGCATATCAGTGAACGTGCGGTTCAAGCGTTCAGTGCGTTCAGCGGGCTGACGGTCTTCGGCATCCGGACCGGCGCGAAGACGCGCGACTTCCAGATTCCGCCGAACCTTCCGCCCGGACCGCTGCAAGCGCTGCTGCCCGTGAAGGTCGCGCGGGTCGAGAGCTTGCGGCCCGGCGTTACGCGCGAGGTTTCGATCGGCAACCGGCGTTACGACTGCGGTCAGTGGGTCGAGACTGTCGAATCGGGCAACGCGGATGTGGTGGGGACGTTTACCAACGGGCCGCCCGCGCTCGTTCGCACAGCGAATCGTCTTTACCTCGCGGCGTGGCCGACGCGCGAACTCGCATCGGACGTTGTGCAGCGTGTGTTGGATGAATCAGGCGTTGTATCGATGGCGTTACCGGACGGCGTGCGTGTGCGCCGGCGTGGCGATGTGACGTTCGCATTTAACTTCAATGGCGAATCGCAAACGGTGCCTGCTGACGTGAACGCGAAGTACCTGTTGGGCGCGCAGTCGATAGGCGCTCACAACTTGTCCGCATGGAAAACTTAACTCGGCGAGCAATCGAATCGTTCGCGAAAAAATTTCGTCGCGTCTCTGTCGATTCAGCAGTTGACCGCAAATCACTTCGCGCTCATAAGCGATGAAGCAGCGTGTCAAGTGCGCTGTTGGCGTTTCTGATCGCACTGATGTTCGATGGTCACACACATCGCAGTGTTCAGTTTGGTGCCGCCGCAAAATCCGACTGTAGACCGGAGTTGAGTAAATGGATTTGTTCTTCGCGGTGGGGGTGTTGTTCGGAATGGGTTACTTCGCGGGTTTCGGGTTGAGGGCACTCGGCACCCAGAAGCGCGGTTCGCGTTACCGGCCGATGTCGTCGCTGCGCGACTTCGACTATCGTGAGGATCCGGTATGGACGCGCTGATCGTCGCAAGCTTCATCATCGGCGCCGGGTTCGTAACCGGCTTCTTCGTCCGCGACCGGTCTGCGCGCCGCCGGCGCCTGATCGAACGGAAATTGGGGCTTTAGTTTAAGAGAAAATACCGCCCCCACTGCGGGGCGGTCGAACGTTCGAGCGCGAAGTGCGAGAAGGTTCGGGTGGGGGGCAAACCCCGTACGCGAGTGCCCC
>JBJXEH010000080.1:0-37225 GCA_046153995.1 Micropepsaceae bacterium | reverse complement strand
AGCCGCAGCTGAAGGTGCTGGGTATCGGTCATCACGCCAGCCGTGGCGTGCGTGGGGCCACCGTCATCGACATCAACGCCGCCGAAGATTCCATCCGGGCCGCCGTCGAGCAGGCCGAGCGGATGGCCGGTATCACTTTGAAGGACACCGTCGTCGGCATTTCCTGCGGGCAGCCGCAGAGCCGGACAATCAACGTCGAAGTCTCCATTGCCGGTCACGAAGTTGGCGATGAGGATTTGCGCCGCGCCTATGCCACCGGCCGTGCGCAGGGACCTTCGGCCGAGCGCGAAATTATTCACTGCATGGCAGGCGGCTTCGCCATTGACGGCAGCCGCGGCATCCGTAATCCGCGCGGCATGGTGGGCGATACACTGGGCGTGTCCATGTATGCCGTGACGGCGGCCACGGGACCGATCCGGAACTTGGAAGCCTGCATCGACCGTTGCCATTTGGACATTTCGGGCAAGGCGGTGACGGCTTATGCCGCGGGTCTGTCGACGCTTGTTGCCGACGAGATGGAGCTTGGGGCGACCGTCATCGACATGGGTGGGGGTACGACCTCGATCGCCGTGTTTTTCGACGGAAATCTTGTGCTTTCGGACGTGCTGCCGGTCGGCGGCGGCCATGTGACCAGCGACATCGCCCGCGGGCTTTCGACCTCGCTTGCGAATGCCGAGCGAATCAAGACGCTGCACGGTAGTGCGTTCTCTGGGCCGAACGATGGGCGTGATCTCATCACGATTGCGCATCTGGGCGAGGACGACGGGGAGGGCGAGAGCCAGATCTCGCGCTCCGTGCTGACTGGAATCATTCAGCCGCGCATCGAAGAAACGTTCGAGATGGTACGCGACCGGCTGGTCGATAGCGGTCTGTCATCGATTTCTGGACGCCGCGTCGTGTTGACGGGCGGTGCCGCACAGCTGAACGGTGCGCGCGAGACCGCGGCGCGCGTGTTGTCGAAACAGGTGCGGATCGGCAAGCCCCACAAGCTTGGCGGCCTGGCGGAAGCGGCGAGCGGACCTGCGTTTGCCGGTTGCGCCGGGCTTGCGATTTGGGCGTCACAGCGGCCGAACGAAGTGAAGGATTCCGGCGCGGATTTCGATGCGCCCAGCCTCGCCTATGGTACTCATGGTGCTGCTTCGCGAGGGTTCGGGGGGCTAACGCGCTGGATCAAAGAGAATTTTTAACTCTTGTCGGTGCAAAAATAGAAAGAACGAGCGCGGAAAACGCGCCGGTGTGGTGTTTTGCTTGGGAAGGTCACGCATGGAGACTAAGCGATGGCCATCAATAACATACAAGCGCCCGATCTAACGGAGCTCAAACCTCGCATTCTGGTGTTCGGGGTGGGTGGTGCCGGCGGCAACGCCGTCAACAACATGGTTGCGTCCGAACTTGAGGGCGTCGAGTTCATCGTCGCGAACACGGACGCGCAGGCGCTCGTGCATTCGAAGGCGACCCGCTGCCTGCAGTTGGGCACGAAGCTCACGCAAGGCTTGGGCGCGGGATCGCGACCGGACATCGGCTCTGCGGCTGCGGAAGAGAGCAACGACGAAATCAGAGCCGTGCTCGACCAAGCGCATATGGTTTTCATCACCGCCGGTATGGGCGGCGGTACGGGCACGGGTGCCGCACCGATTATCGCGAAGATCGCGCGCGAGATGGGTGTGCTGACTGTCGGCGTCGTGACGAAGCCTTTTTCGTTTGAGGGTCAGCGCCGTCTGCGTATCGCCGAAGAAGGCATCGAGAAGCTCAAGGAGTTCGTCGATACGCTGATCGTCGTGCCGAACCAAAATCTGTTCCGCATCGCGAATGAAAAGACGACGTTTGCGAAAGCGTTCGAGATGGCAGACGAGGTGCTTTATGCGGGTGTCCGGGGCGTAACCGATCTGATGGTGATGCCGGGCCTCATCAATCTCGACTTTGCCGACGTGCGCACGGTCATGCGCGAAATGGGCACGGCCATGATGGGCATGGGCGAGGCCGAGGGCGAGCGTCGCGCGATCGAAGCCGCGGAAGCCGCGATCTCAAACCCGCTGCTCGACCATACGTCGATGAAGGGTGCGCGGGGCGTGCTCATCAATATCACTGGCGGCATGGATTTGACACTCTACGAAGTCGACGAGGCCGCGAACAAGATCCGCGCCGAGGTCGATCCCGAAGCGAACATCATCGTCGGCTCGACATTCGACGAGAAGATGAGCGGCAAGATGCGTGTGTCGGTCGTCGCGACCGGCATCGCGATTGAAGCCAAGGCTCAAGCCGTGCCGACGCGGACCCAAACGATTGCTCAGCGCGCGCCGGAGGTTAAGGCCGAGCCGCGCCGGGCCACTGCAACGCCCGCGCCCACTATCACGGCGCCAATGGCGGCCTCCGCACATCCGGTCCACACGATGCACAGTGAGATTGTGCAGTCGGGCCTCGCTATCGAAGAGACGCGCGAGATCGATCAGCGCAGCCATGCGGCGGTCGAGAGCCACGTCTATGAGTCCGCGATCATCGAATCCGTGCAGCCGCAGCGCGATATCCCGGCGCGCGAATACACGCGGGTCCGTCAGCCGTTGCCGCCGTTGCCGCCGCAGTTCCAGGCCGAGCCGAAGAAAGCCGGTGGGTTTTCGATGTTTGGGATCACGATCGGCGGTACCGCACCTAAGAAGCCGCTGGTCCAGCGGACCAACCCAGCCACCATGCGGCTTTCGCATGAGCCGGCCCAACCCGGCGAAACACGCTCGCTTCAGACGCGCGCGCAGCAGGCGGCAAGGGTGCGCAGCGACGAGCAAAGCGCGGCGGTCGACGACCAACTCGATATCCCCGCGTTCCTGCGCCGCCAGGTGAACTAACGCCCTTCCGCCTCCAGTTTTGGACGGCCCTCTGCGCGATCGGAGGGCCGTTTCGCTTCTCGCGGATGCGAGCGAAATCGCTGCGCTGCAAAAAGCGCACAAATGTGAGGTCCGGAATGGTTTATGCTGCGGTTACGAAGCGCCGTTTTTTGGCGGCTTTCTGCGGTAATAAACCGAAACAACAAGTCATTTCGGCCGATTCGGGCACACTGGTAGTGTTTTCGTGGCGATGGAGCCATCTGCCCGAGTGTTGAGGTCATCATACAACACCTGGGCGAGTGGTCATCTAAAGGGTAGTGCCGACTTTGTGGGGGTGGTGCTGTCTTGCAAGCCGTTGGGGGCGGCCTAGTCCGGTTCGCGCCCGCGGCGTTCGTCGCGGCTTGAGTTTCCTTTGCCCGGTCCCGGGTAGTCGTGATGGCGGCAGCAAGACTAGAGTTGAGTAGAGGGCTATGGCGCTTCAAAAAACAATCAAGAACCGGATGGTTTGCCAAGGCGTTGGCGTTCACACCGGGATTCTTTCTACGTTGACGTTGCTGCCGGCGCCCGAAGGCACGGGCATCATTTTCCGCCGCACGGATCATCCCGGTGTTGCGGGCGTCGTCCCGGCCCGGTTCGACCGCGTCACCGACACGAAGCTCGGCACCACGATCGGCAACGCTTACGGCGTGAAGGTCCACACGATCGAGCATCTGATGGCGGCTGTCGTCGGCCTCGAAATCACGAATATCATTATCGAAATCGATGCCGCCGAAGTTCCGATCATGGACGGCAGCGCGGCGCCGTTCGTCTTCTTGCTCGAATGCGCCGGCGTTGTCGCGCAAGGTGAGCCAGTGCGCGCAATCCGCGTGCGCGAGACGGTGCGCGTGGAAGACGGCGACAAATACGCCGAGCTTCGTCCCGGCATTGGCTTTTCCGCCGACCTCGAAATCGCGTTCGAGAACTGCCCGGTTATCGACCGCCAGTTCTATTCGTTCGACCTCGATACGCCGTCGTTCAAGGCGGAACTGGCGCGCGCGCGCACGTTCGGCTTCCGGCATGAGGTCGAGTATCTGCAAAAGAATGGCTTGGCGCTTGGCGGATCGTTGTCGAACTCGATCGTTCTCGACGGTGCGCGGATCATGAACGAAGACGGCCTGCGCTATGCGGACGAATTCGTGCGTCACAAGCTGCTCGATCTGGTCGGCGACATGGCGCTTGCCGGCGGCCCGCTTTATGCACAGTTCCGCGGCTTCAAGACGGGCCATGCGCTGAACAACAAGCTGCTGCGTGAGCTGTTTGCGCGTAAGAACGCGTGGGAATACGTCACGCTGCACTCGCGCCGTTCGGCGCCGGTTGTCGAGCGTCCGGTCTACGGGCTCGCCGCGGCGGAGTAATCGCTTCCGAAGCATTCGAGGCGTTGCGGCAGAATTGCTGCAGCGCCTTTATTTTTGTGTCGCGGGGACATGTTAACGCGCGCTTGGCGCGAAGCTTTCCGTTCGAAAAACTGAACAGGCTGGTGGTAGTGCAAGTTGCAGTACAACCCACTGGAGGTTTTCGGAGAACCCTTGCCGAACCAAGCAACAACGGACAACGGTCGAAGAGAATTTGCGATTGCCGGCGGCTCGAATTGCCGATCTGTGGTTGGTGGTTGTTGCATTTTCGGGGACATAATGCCCTGGAGGCGCCGTTAAGGAATTGGTAACGAATGGAGGTTCTGCGCTCGATTCGGTTGCAGACTTCGTACGCTTCGCGGCAATGGAGCCGGATACCGGGCGAAAATCGGCCCTTGTTGCGCCGACTCGCGGGGCTAAAAATGGGCGGTCTGCTGCCGTTTGGCAGGGTGGCGGAGGGGCCAGTCTTACGGTAAAGAAGGGGAGAGATGCCTGTTCAAGGGACCGCTACCGGTGCCTTAAGCGGGCCAAGTTCGGTGCCCCTCAAACTCGTCGGTTCCCATGTCGCTTGTTCCGCTTCGTTTGCGTACCCTTTCGATCGGCGTTGCGTTTGCGCTCGCCATGCCGCTAACGGCGTGCGCCGGCGACGATACGCCGACGCCGAGGGCCGAGGTGCGCGAGACGCCCGTCGAGCAACTCTATCAAGATGCGCTGCTTCAGCTCGACCGGGCGAATTGGATTCCCGGTGCGCAAGCGTTCGACGAGGTGGAGCGGCAACATCCCTATTCGGTTTGGGCGCGGCGCGCGATCCTGATGTCGGCGTTCTGCTATTACCAAGCGAACAAGTACACGGAGTCGATCCAAGCGGCTGACCGTTTCATCACACTGCATCCCGGCAACAAAGACGCGCCGTATGCCTACTATCTGAAAGCGGTGTCGAACTATGAACAGATCGTCGACGTCGGCCGCGATCAGCGCCGCACGGAGCAGGCGATGGCGGCGCTGGGCGATCTGATCCGCCGCTTCCCGCAGACGGACTATGCGCGCGACGCGCGGCTGAAGCTCGACCTGACGAAAGATCACCTTGCCGGCAAAGAGATGTCGATCGGGCGCTACTACTTGAAGCGCGGCGAGCAGGTGGCGTCGATCGGCCGCTTCCGCGCGGTGATCGAGAAGTACCAGACGACAAGCCATGTGCCCGAAGCGTTGCACCGTTTGGTGGAAGCTTATTTGTCGCTCGGCGTCATCAAAGAGGCGCGCGCTGCGGCTGCCGTGCTCGGCCACAACTATCCGGGCAGCGAGTGGTACGAAGATACGTTCGCGATGATGCAGGAATACGGTCAGAAGGACGGTGGGCAGTCGGTCGCGCAGATTCGTACTGCACCCGCCACTGCGACGGCGCCTTCGCCGATGCCGGTTGACGCAACACCTGTTGCGGCACCAGCGCCGAAGCCGAAGACCGACGTTCCGCTGCCGCCCGAAGCCGGTACCAAACCGTCCGCGCCAACTTCAGGCGACAAGAAGGAAGAGGACGGCGGTTGGTTCGATTGGTTCTAATAAGGCCTGACGCCTCACGATGCTGACGTCTCTCTCGATCCGCGACTTTGTGCTGATCGAGCGGTTGGACTTGGAGTTCGCGCCGGGGCTTTGCGTGCTCACGGGCGAAACGGGGGCGGGGAAGTCCATCCTGCTTGATGCCTTGGGACTTGCGACCGGCGGACGGGCCGAGCGCGGGTTCATTCGCGCGGGCGGTGCGCAAGCCTCCGTCACGGCCGTGTTCGATCCGCCGGGGAAGCATCCGGCGCGCGCGGCGCTTGGCGGCAACGGACTTGAGAGCGACGGCGCGTTGATCTTTCGCCGTTCAATCGCGAGCGATGGGCGGAGCCGGGCCTTCATCAACGATCAGCCTGTGTCGATCGGGCTCATGCGCGAGGCCGGCGCGATGTTGCTTGAGATCCACGGGCAGCACGACGATCGCGGGCTGCTCGACGCTGCGGGTCATCGCAATCTGCTCGATGCGTTCGGCGGGCTCGACGACGAGGTTGCGGCCGTCGAGGGCGCTTGGCGCGCTTTGTCTGCGGCCGAAGAGGCGGCGCGCGCCGAAGCCGAGGTGCAGCAGCGCGCAGCTCAAGACTTCGACTATCTGAAGCATATGGCGGAGGAATTGAGGACGCTCGACGTGCGTGCGGGCGAAGAGGCGGAGCTTGCGAACGCGCGCGCCGTGATGATGGCATCGGAGAAGATTTCGAGCGATTTGCATGAGGCGGTCGAGGCGCTGTCCGGCAACGGCGGCATCGAGGCGCGGATGAGTTTGGCGCTGCGCCGGTTGAGCCGCGCGCAGACAGTGGCGCAGGGGCGGCTCGATGCAGCAGTCGCGGCGCTCGATCGGGCGGTGATCGAGGCGGCAGAGGCGCGGCGGGCGGTTGACGCTGCGGCGCGCGGGTTGGCGTTCGATGCCAACACGCTTGAGAAGGCCGAGATCCGGCTCTTCGCTCTGCGCGCGGCTGCGCGGAAGTATGGTGGCACGTGTGACGGGCTTGCGGCGAAGCGCGCTGACGCGGAGGCGAAGCTTCAGGTGTTGGCCGGCGCGCAGTCGCGGGCGGCGGAGCTGGAGCGGCTGAAGGTTCAGGCGCGTAAGGTATTCGATAAGGCGGCAGGCGCCTTGTCGGCGGCGCGCGCGAAGGCAGCGGAAGGGTTGGATCAGCGGGTCGCGAAAGAGCTTGCGCCGTTGAAGTTGGAACATGCGCTGTTCCGTACGCAGATCGCGACGACAGATGTGGCCGGGCCGTCCGGCCGCGACCGTGTCGAGTTCATGGTCGCTACAAATCCCGGTGCGCCGTTCGGCGGGCTGACGCGCATCGCCTCAGGCGGCGAGTTGGCGCGGTTTATTTTGGCTTTGAAGGTGGCGCTAGCGGACGAAGGGTCGGCCTCGACGTTGATCTTCGACGAAGTCGATCGCGGCGTCGGCGGGGCGGTTGCGGATGCCGTTGGCGAGCGGCTGGCGCGGCTCGCGAAGGGCGAGCAGGTTTTGGTGGTGACGCACTCGCCGCAGGTGGCTGCGCGCGGGATGCATCATTTGCGCGTCTCGAAGGCGATGACGGCGGGCGCGATGACAACGCGGGTCGAGTTGCTCGATGCGCCCGGGCGGCGCGAGGAAATCGCGCGCATGCTGGCCGGCGCGAAGGTGACCGACGAGGCACGCGCAGCGGCCGACCGGCTGATCGGCGGGGCTGTGACGCAAATGCCGAAACGGCGGCGGGCGACGTGACGAAGCCTGCGCCGGTTACAAAGCTCAGCGAGAAAGACGCTGCGTCCGAACTTGCGCGGCTTGCGCGCGAGATCGCGGAACACGACAAGCGCTATCACGTCGAAGACGCGCCGGAGATCTCCGACGCGGACTATGACGCGCTGAAGAAGCGGAACGCGGCGATCGAGGCGAAGTTTCCGGAGTTGATCCGCCCCGACAGTCCGTCACGGCGGGTCGGTTATGCGGCGGCGGAGAAATTCGGCAAGGTCAAGCACGGCGTGCCGATGCTGTCGCTCGACAACGCGTTCGACGACGAGGACGTGACGGACTTCGTCGATCGCATCCGGCGTTTCTTGAACCTGCCCCTCGACGAGGAGCTTGCGTTCACGGCGGAACCCAAGATCGATGGTCTCTCGGCGAGCTTGCGCTACGAAGATGGCAAGTTGGTACTCGGCGCCACGCGCGGGGACGGCGCGGTCGGCGAGGACGTGACCGCGAATTTGAAGACGCTGAAGGACATTCCGCACACGCTGAAAGGCCGCGGCGTGCCCGAGCTGATCGAGGTGCGCGGCGAGGTGTTTTTGAGCCACGCAGATTTCGCGAAGCTAAACAAGGACCAGGAGGCGCGCGAGGAGAAGACGTTCGCCAATCCACGCAATGCCGCTGCGGGGTCGTTGCGCCAGTTGGATTCGTCGATCACGGCGCGGCGGCCTTTGAAGTTCTTCGCCTACACATGGGGCGAGGTTTCCAAGGTTCCGGGCAAGACCCAGAGCGAGGTGATCGAGGCGTTCGCCGATTGGGGGCTAACCACCAATCCGGAGATGAAGCGCTTCACCAGCGTCGAGGCGATCCTGAAGTACTACGAGAAAATCGCGGGGAAGCGTGCGTCGCTCGGCTACGACATCGATGGTGTCGTTTACAAGGTCGACCGGCTCGATTGGCAGCAGCGGCTTGGGTTCGTGAGCCGCGCACCGCGTTGGGCTGTGGCGCACAAGTTTCCGGCGGAGCAGGCGGAGACGGAGTTGCTTGGGATCGACATTCAGGTTGGCCGCACGGGGACGCTCACGCCGGTGGCGCGGTTGAAACCGGTGACGGTCGGCGGCGTCGTGGTGACGAACGCGACGTTGCACAACGAGGACGAGATTGCGCGCAAGGACGTGCGCGTTGGCGACACGGTCGTCGTGCAGCGCGCGGGCGACGTGATCCCACAGATTGTGCGTGTGGTCGAGGAAAAGCGGCCGAAGGGTGCGAGGGCGTACAAATTTCCCGACAAGTGTCCCGCGTGCGGAAGTCATGCCGTGCGGGCGGTGGATGATGACGGCGAAGAGTCCGTTGCGCGGCGCTGCACCGGCGGGTTGATTTGCCCGGCGCAAGCGGCGGAGCGGTTGAAGCACTTCGTGTCGCGCAACGCGTTCGACATTGAGGGGTTCGGATCGAAGCATGTGGATGCGTTCTTGGTGGACAAGCTGATTGCGCATCCGTCGGACATTTTTTTGTTGGAAGACAAGTACGGGTCCGGGCAACAAGCGATTGCGGCGCGAGAAGGATGGGGGCCGCAATCGGCGGCGAAGCTGTTCGCGGCGATTGGGGCGAAGCGGACGGTTGGGCTCAACCGGTTCATCTTTGCGCTTGGCATCCGGCATGTGGGTGAGTCCACGGCTCGGTTGCTCGCGTTGAACTACGGTTCGGCAAAGGCGTTCGTGAAGGCTATGACGGCGGCGGCGGACGGCGACGAGAAGACGCTCGCCGAACTGGACGCGATCGAGGGCATCGGCGACACGTCTGCCAAGGCGATCGCAGAGTTCTTCGGCGAAGGTCACAATCGCGAGGAGGTCACGCGGCTGCTCGACATCCTCGACATCGAGGAGGCCGAGAGGCCCAAGTCGGATACCGCGGTCTCGGGCAAGACGATCGTGTTCACCGGCAGTCTCGAGAAGGTGACGCGCAGCGAAGCAAAGGCGCGCGCGGAGTCGCTGGGGGCCAAAGTCGCGGGTTCGGTGTCGGCGAAGACAGATTTGGTGGTCGCCGGGCCGGGGGCGGGGTCGAAGCTGAAAGAGGCCGAGAAGCACGGCGTCAAGGTGATCAGCGAAGACGATTGGCTTAAGCTGATTGGGTAAGGTCCCCTACCTTCCAACGAATTTACGAAATGCTTTCCAGTATGGCCGCCAGTCTTCCAACGCGTCGTTGATGCAGGTTCGCTCCACTGTAGCCGTGGCGGTTTTTTCTCCCCGCTCAGTTCTTATCCGAATGACGACGCTGACTTGTGGGCTTTGAAAAATGATAGTTCGCCTTCTTACTGAGCTGACCTCCGCTCTCGACATGTCAGTCACGCCTTCAAATCGGCGCATCGAAGCAGCGAAAGCTGGCTCATCCTGATCGGGGATTGGCAAGCTCAGTCGCTCAAGAGTCTGTTTTCGGTCGGGGTTCGAGCACACGGTTGTCGTTGCTGATGATTCGAACGTCGAGACCAAGAGCAAGAGGGCTACAGTGACCATGCGCATTCGTAGTTTCATTTGAGCCAGCATAATGAAGCTTCGGCCCAATGGCGAGAGTGGTCTAGGTCTCGGCGAACTCGATCACCACGCCGTGGGTGGCGTGCGCGGGGACGGTGACGGTGTTGCGGGTTTCGTGATGCGGGACCTTGGCCATTGAGAGCATTGCGGCGGCGGCGTCGGGTTCGTGCAGGCGGATCGTGATCGCGACAATGCCGTGTTGCGGTGCGCCTTGCAGGGACTTGCCGAAGCGCTGCTCGGCGCCGGCAGGCGTCAGCAGGGTGATCGCAGAATTCGTGAGTGCTGGGCCTGCGAGTTCGCGCCTTGCGGCGCCGATGTCGTCGACCGCTATGACCACTTCCGCGACGCCGATTGCGCCTGAAGGATGCAGCTGCCACTCGTGGCGGGCGCGGGTGAGTTCGGGGGTCTGGTGCGTGCAGACGAATTGCATCGTTTCGGGTAACGCGAGTTTCGGCAACATGATGTTGCGGAAGCGGACCATGTCGCGTTTGCCGTCGAGGTCGAGGGGGCGGCTGAGGTCGTTCGGCAGTTCGGCTTCGATGCTGGCGGCGCGGAGTGCTGCGTAGGTTTCGTCGGCATCATCTGCGCCATAGGCGATTGCCATCCCGCCTTCGCCGCGGGCGTTCACGCGGTCGGCCAGGCGGCCCTTCGCGCCGGTTTCGTCGATGATGCCGAGCAACTCGATGTAGGTCGAGCCGAACATGATGCAGTTGTTGCCAGTGCCCTTGCCCTCATGCAAACCGCGCGGCGTCAGCGTGAAGCCGAGCTTCTTGTAGGTCGCGGCGGCTGCGCCGAGGTTTTTGACGGCGATGACGACGTGATCGAGGCGGGTGATGGGGGCCATGCCTGGGAGCGCCGGCTTCTAGCCGGCCCTTGTTGGAGTTGTCCTAAGAGCCGGCTGGAAGCCGGCGCTCCCAGGCTAGATCGACTTCGTCGACTCTGTGATCCACGCCTCTGTCGTCGTGTCCGTTTTACCATTCAGCGTTTCGCGGACGCGGACGTGGTAGGCGTTTAGCCAGGCGCGTTCCGCTTCGGTGAGCATTTTGGCCTCGACCAAGCTGAGATCGATCGGCGCGAGCGTCAGCGTTTCGAACTCCATCATCTTGCGGTCGCCGCCGACGTCTTTGGGTTCGGTCACGACGATCAGGTTTTCGATGCGGATGCCGTAGTGGTTGACCTTGTAGTAGCCGGGTTCGTTCGAGACGATCATGCCGGGTTTCAGGGCCACGTTGATCAGGCGCTTTGAGATGTTTTGCGGGCCTTCGTGGACGCTCAAGTAACTGCCGACACCGTGGCCGGTGCCGTGGTCGTAGTCGAAGCCGCCCTCCCAGAGCGACATGCGCGCCAGCGTGTCCAATTGCACGCCGGTCGTGCCTTCGGGGAAGCGCGCGCGGGCGAGCGCGATGTGGCCTTTGAGCACGCGGGTGAAGCGGTCCTTCATCTCCGCGGTCGGCGTACCGATCGCGACTGTGCGCGTGATGTCCGTGGTTCCGTCGAGATATTGGCCGCCGGAGTCGATCAGATAAATCTCACCCGACTTGATCTTGCGGTTCGACGTCTTGGTGACTCGATAATGCGGTAGCGCGCCGTTCGGGCCTGCACCCGAGATGGAGCCAAAGCTCAGGTCTTTCAGCGCGCCGGTTTCGAGGCGAAAGTCTTCAAGCACGCGGCAGGCTTCGATCTCGTCGATGTTGCCCTTTGGGCCTTCTTTCGAGAGCCACGCGAGGAAGCGCGAGACGCAGGCGCCGTCGCGCACGTGTGCGCGGCGTGTGCCGTCGAGTTCGGTCGGGTTCTTGCACGCTTTCGGCAACAGCACCGGATCGGCCGCGCGGACGATTTCGGCACCGGCCGCCTTTAGCTGGTCGAACATCCACGCCGAGGCGGTTGCTGGGTCGATTTGGATGCGGCGGCGTTTTTGTGCTTTCAGATGCGAGCCTAGTTCTTCCTGCGGCCGCACCGTGACGCGGTTGCCGAGCCAGGCGTCGATGTCCGGTGTGAACTTGCGGCGGTCGATGAAGAGTTCCACGTGGCCGTCGCTGTTTAGCATCGCGAAGGCGTGTGGGAACGGCGTGTGAGGGACGTCGGAGCCGCGGATGTTGAGCAGCCACGCGATCGACTCCGGCAGCGTCAGCATGGCCGCGTCGTTCTTCGTATCGCGTATCGTTTTGGCGATGCGTTCGCGTTTCGATTCTGAAGATTCGCCGGCGTATTCGAGTGGTTGCGTCGTCACCGCGCCGAGCGGCGGTGCCGGCTGGTCGTCCCAGGTGGCGTCGAGCGGGTTGTCGGTGACGGCGACGAGTGTTCCGCCGGCCTTCTTGACCGCGGCCTGCAGCGCTTCGACGCCGGACGCGGTGTGCATCCACGGGTCGTACGCCAGCTTCGCGCCTTGCGGCAGATGTTCGGCGATCCAATCCGGTGGCGGCTCGTCCACGAGCGAGCGGTACTCGAACGCGGTGCCGTCCACCTGCTCGGCGGTCTGCACGGTATAGCGGCCGTCGGTGAAGATCGCGGCCTTTTCCAGCAGCACGACAGCGGCGCCGGCCGAGCCTGTGAAGCCGGTGAGATAAGCGAGGCGGTCGGCGCGCGGGGGTACGTACTCGCCCTGGTACTCGTCGGCGCGGGGGACGACGAAGCCGTCGAGGCCGCGGCGTTTCAGTTCGGCGCGTAGCGCGGCGAGCCGTGGCGGGCCTTGGGTGGGCGAGGTCGTTTCGGCGAAGGATTGGAACTTGGTTTGGTGCAGCATGGGCGGAACCTATTCGGCTGCGGCGCGGCTCTCAAGGGCTGCGCCATGAATTTGGCGGTAAGCCGCGGGTGTCACGCCGAAGCGGCGGTTGAACGCTCGGATCAGGTGGTCGGGGCCGGAGAACCCGGCACGGGCGGCGACGGTGTTGAGGTCCAGCTTGCCCTCGTCCAACCAACGCCGGGCCGCGTCCAGGCGTATGGATTCGACGAATTTGGCCGGTGAAACGTCGAGTTCGTCTTTCATGTGGCGGTGGAACGACCGGGGGCTCATGGCCGCACGCTCGGCGAGCGTTTCGACGTCGAGGCGCTTCGTCAGGTTCGCTTCGACCCAGCTGGCGAGGTTTGCGAGCTTATCGTCCTTTACGTCTTGCGCGTTGAGCGCTGCGGAGAACTGCGTTTGATGGCCGGGGCGGCGCATGTAGACGACGAGGCGGCGCGCGACCGACATCGCGACGTCGCGGCCATGATCCTGTTCGACCAGCGCCAGCGCCATGTCGATGCCGGTGGTGACGCCCGCCGACGTCCAGCATTTGCCGTCGGTGACGTAGATCGACTCGGCGTCCACGTTGATGTCGGGGAAGGCGCGCTGAAGTTCGGCGGTTGCGCTCCAGTGCGTGGCGGCGGTGCGTCCTTTGAGGATGCCGGTCGAGGCCAGCAGAAATGCGCCGGAGCAGACGGAGCAGGCGCGTTTCGCGGCGCGTGCTGCATCGTTGAGCCAGCGCATCAGCGCCTTGTCGCGGAGTGCGGCGCGGATTGGTTCGTCTTCACCGCCGGGGCAGATGAGCGTGTGGATGGTCGATGGAGGGACGCTGCGCAAGCTATCGGCGTGAAGGGCGAAGCCGCCGGACGTTTGGACTACGCCGGGCGCGCTCGCGACGAACTTGATTCGATAGGCTTCGCGGGTGAGCGATTGGTTCGCGCTGGCGAAGACCTGCGCGGGACCGATGGCATCGAGCGACTGAAGCCCAGGGTAGATCGGGATTGCGATGACGTGCGGTTTCGGCATGGCAGAAAAACTCGATTGTTTGTCATTTGTGCCACGGCGGTGCCATGCTACACAAGGGGCAACAGAAGGAGCTTCGGCATGACCAACCCGTTCCACGTCGGTTTTTTGCTTTACCCGAACCTGACGCAGCTCGATCTCACCGGGCCTGCGCAGTTTCTGGCGCGTGCGCCTGGTGCGAAGGCGCATTACATCTGGAAGACGCTGGCGCCCGTTCCTTCGGATGCTGGTTTGTCGCTGATGCCGACGACGACGTTCAAGGATTGTCCGCAGCTCGACATGATCTGCGTACCGGGCGGCGCGGGACAAGTTGCGTTGATGACGGATGAAGAGACGCTGGGCTTCCTTCGCAAGCAGGCCGAAGGCGCGAAGTACGTGACGTCGGTGTGCACGGGCTCCCTCGTTCTTGGCGCAGCGGGGTTGCTGAAGGGTTACAAGTCTGCGTGCCACTGGGCGTGGCGGGAATTCCTACCGGCGTTTGGCGCGACACCCGTCAACGCGCGCGTCGTTAAGGATCGCAATCGGATATCGGGTGGCGGTGTCACCGCGGGGATCGACTTCGCGTTGACCGTGATCGCGGAGGAGTGGGGCGAGGATGTGGCCAAGCAAATGCAGCTCGGCTTCGAATACGATCCGCAGCCGCCGTTCAATTGCGGCTCACCCGAGGGTGCGGGGCCGGAGCGCGTCGCGTTTGCGAAGAAGGCGTTCGAGGGCCTGCTCACGGAGCGCGAGATCGTGAACGCACAAGCTGCGGCGCGGATGCGGGAGGGCGTGTCGTGAGCACAAGTAACTTGCAGTTTCACTTTGCGCGGTTTGCTGTCGTCATCATGCTGGCGATGTGCCTCGCCGTTAGCGCTGTAGGATCAGCGTAACCCAGCCTTCGAGGGCGCTGCGGCGTATCAGGCGCAGATTCTGTGCGCGGGCCATCGTGCAGATGCCGTTTGCTTGTTCGTCAAGGAGGCCCGAGAGGATTGCGTGGCCGCCCGGCGCCAGGTTCGCCTTGATGCCCGGCAGCAGCTTCATCAGTGGGCCGGCCAGAATGTTTGCGAAGATGAGGTCGTAGGGGGCGTGGCTTGAGATCAGCGGCGTCTTGAAGCCGGCTGCGGTTGCGGCGCGCAGGTAGGGGGCGGCGCGGTTTAGCTTCGCGTTTTCGATTGTCTTGGCTGTGGCGAGTGGGTCGATATCGGTGGCGACGGCTGGGCGATGCGTGAGGCGTGCGAAAGCCATCGCGAGCACGCCCGTGCCGCAGCCGAGGTCGAGTGCGTTTTTGAATTGGCGCTGCTTGGCCAGACGCTCGAACGCAAGCAGGCAGCCGCGTGTGGTGCCGTGGTGGCCGGTCCCGAAAGCGTAAGAGGCTTCGATCTTGAGGCCGATCGCGTTAGGCGGAACTTGCGCTGACGTGTGATCGCCGTGGAGGAAGAAGCGTCCGGTCGCGACCGGCGGCAAGCCTTCGAGCGCGCGGGCGACCCAGTTTTCGTCTTCGATGGCGATGACGCGCATCGGCACACCGAAGCGTTTCTGTAGGTCGTCTTCGTCGGGTTGTTCCGTGAAGAACGCTTCGACTTCCCACATCCCGCGTTCGCCGAGTTCGAAGGCGGAGACGACGGGCGTGGGTTCGAGCTGCTCGAGTGCGTCGCTCAACGCTTGTGCTTCGCGTTTGGGTAGAACGGCGCGGGCTTTCCAGCAAACGGGCATTTACGCGCGGGCCAGGAAGTTTGCGATAACGCGCTTTTCGCCGGCCTTGTCGAAGCTCACCGTCAGCTTGTTGCCGTCGATCGCGGTCACGCGGCCGTAGCCGAATTTTTGGTGGAACACGCGCTCGCCGCGTTGGTAGGTCGCCGCGTCGGGGTCCGACGTCGCGACGAGTTCGGCGTGGCCCTCGATCGCGGGGCGGGTGCCGAAAGTTTCGCCGCGACGGGCTTGGGCGCGCTGCCAGCCGGGGGAGGAATAGCCGCTGTCGAAAGCTGGGCCGGTCGAGAGGTTTGAGTTGCCGTAGGGCAAGCCCGGGTCGCTTTCGAGCACGATCGCATCGGGCGGCAGTTCGGCGATGAAACGCGACGGCATTGCGCTCTGCCACATGCCGTGGACACGGCGGTTTGCGGCGTAGCTGATTTTTGCGCGCTTGCGCGCGCGGGTGAGGCCGACGTAAGCCAGGCGGCGCTCTTCTTCGAGCCCTTGCAGGCCGTTCTCGTCGAGTGTGCGTTGGCTCGGGAACAAGCCTTCTTCCCAACCGGGGAGATAGACCGTCGGGAACTCGAGGCCCTTCGCGCCATGCAGCGTCATGATCGTGACCTTGTCGGTGGTGTCCGACTGCTCAATCTCCATGACTAACGAGACGTGCTCGAGGAAACTTTCGATCGTCTCGAATTCTTCCATCGACCGCACGAGCTCTTTCAAGTTTTCGAGGCGCCCGGGTGCTTCGGCGGAGCGGTCGGCTTGCCACATGGCGGTGTAACCGCTTTCGTCGAGCACGATTTCGGCGAGTTCGATGTGGCTGAGCGCGGTCGCCTGGTCGCGCCAGCGATTGAAACTTTGCACGAGGTCGCGCAACGCCGATCGCGCGCGGGAAGGGAGTTCGTCAGTCTGGATCAGCGCGTCGGCCGCGGCGAACAGCGGCTTCTTCAGGGCGCGCGCCATCTTGTGAACGGACTGAAGCGCGACGTCGCCAAGGCCCCGCTTCGGTTTGTTGAAGATGCGTTCGAAGGCGAGGTCGTCGTCGGGTTGCACGACGACGCGCAGATAGGCCAGCGCGTCGCGGATTTCTTGGCGCTCGTAGAAGCGTGGGCCGCCGACGACGCGATATGGGATGCCGAGTTGCACGAAGCGCTCTTCAAACGAGCGCATCTGGAACGAGGCGCGCACCAAAATTGCGATGTCGCTGATCTTCTGACGGTTGCGCGCGACTTGCTCGATGTCGTCGGCGATTTGGCGCGCTTCTTCCTCCGCGTCCCAGACGCCCTTGACGGAGACGCGCTCGCCTTCGCCGAGGTCGGTCCAAAGCGTCTTGCCAAGGCGGCTTTTGTTTGCGGCGATCAGGCCGGATGCTGCCGCCAGGATGTGCGGCGTCGAGCGGTAGTTGCGTTCGAGCCGGATGATTTTTGCGCCCGGAAAGTCGCGTTCGAAGCGCAGGATGTTGTCGACTTCTGCGCCGCGCCAGCCGTAGATCGATTGATCGTCGTCGCCAACGCAGCAGATGTTGCGCTGCTCGCCCGCGAGAAGGCGCAGCCAGAGATACTGCGCGACGTTCGTGTCTTGGTACTCATCGACCAGGATATAGGCGAAGCGGTTGCGATACTCCTGCAGCACTTCGGGGTGCGTCTTCAGGATCGTGATGACGTCGAGCAGAAGGTCGCCGAAGTCGGCGGCATTCAGCGCTTTCAGGCGCTGCTGGTAGGCTTCGTAGAGTTCGGCGCCTTTGCCGTTGCCGTAGGCGAAGCTTTCGCCGGCGGGCACGTCTTTCGGCGTCATAGCGCGGTTCTTCCAGCTGTCGATCAGCGAGGAAAGGTGGCGGGCGGGCCAACGTTTGTCGTCGATGCGTGCGGCCTCGATGACTTGCTTCAAGAGGCGCAGTTGATCGTCGACGTCGAGGATCGAGAAGTTCGATTTGAGGCCGACGAGTTCGGCGTGACGGCGCAGGATTTTCGCGCCGATCGAGTGGAACGTGCCGAGCCAGGGCATGCCCTCGACCATGCCGCCGATGAGCTCGCCGGTGCGGTGGATCATCTCGCGCGCGGCTTTGTTCGTGAATGTCACCGAGAGGATTTGGCTGGGCCATGCCTTTCGCGAGGCGATCAAATGCGCGAGCCGTGTTGTGAGCACGCGCGTCTTGCCGGTGCCGGCACCTGCGAGAACCAGCACGGGGCCGTCGAGCGCCATCGCAGCCTCGCGCTGCGCCTCATTGAGGCCGCGCAAATAGGGGGGCTCGCCAACTGCGGGCGTGTGGACGGGTGCAGGCTGGGTCATGATTCAGCCGGACACTAGCACGACCCTCAACGATCAATCCGCAATCGCATTGAAGCCATTTGCGCGGATTTCCGCACCTTTTTCGTCGAGGTTTTGTGCGGGCGGGCGCGTCTTTGCGTCGCTGAATGCCGAGAGTTTCATGGGGTTGCCCGCGAGCTTCAGTTCGCCGATATCGGCGTCTTGCATCGTGACCACCATGTTGCGCGAGCGGACGTGTGGGTCGGCCAGGACCTGGGCGACGTTGTTGATTGGGCCGCAAGGGACACCGGCTGCTTCGATCTTGGCGAGCCAGTGGGCGGCCGTGTTGGTACCGAGTGCGCGTTCGAGCTCTTGTGCCAGCGCGGCGTGGTTCGTGTTGCGCAGGTCGTTCGTTGCGAAGCGAGGGTCGGTGGCGAGTGCCGGTACGTTGATTGCTTCGCAGAGCTTGGCGAACAGGCCGTTGTTGCCGGCGGCGATGATGACCGGCTGGTCGGCGGTTTGGAACGCGGCGAACGGTGTGATCGAGGGGTGCCTGGAGCCTAGCGGGCCGGGCGGCGTTCCGGTTGCGACGTAGCGGGCAATAGCGTTCTCGAGCAGAGCCACTTGGCAATCGAGCATCGCGATGTCGATTTTCTGCGTTTCGCCGGTACGTTCGCGGTGGTAGAGGGCTGCGCCGATGCTCGAGAGCGCGAAGAGGCCGGCAGCGATGTCGCCGATCGAGGTGCCGACGCGTGTGGGCGGTCCGCCGGGTTGGCCGGTCAGGCTCATCACGCCGCCCATGCCTTGCACGACCATGTCGTAAGCGGGTTTTTCCTTGTACGGGCCGGTGTGGCCGAAGCCGGAGATCGCGGCGTAGATCAGCTTTGGGAAGCGCGCGTGCAGCATGGGCCAATCGTACCTCAGCTTCTCCATCGTGCCGCCGCGGTAGTTTTCGACGAGGAGGTCGGCTTCGCCGAGCAAGCGTTCGAACACAACGCGATCGGCCTCGGCTTTCAGGTCGAGCGCGATCGAGTGCTTGCCGCGGTTCAGCGACATGAAGTACGCGGACTTGCCTTTGATAAAAGGGCCGATGTGGCGGGCGTCGTCGCCGGTCTTCGGTGGCTCGACCTTGATGACGGTGGCGCCGAGGTCGGCCAGCATCATCGTGCAATACGGGCCGGCGAGCACGCGTGTGAGGTCGACGACCTTCAAGCCGGCGTAGGGGCCGTCAGTCATTCTTGTCTTCGTCGAGGCGCTTGCCTTCGAGTTCAGCGTCCGTGCGCTTGCGTTCGGCGTCGCCCTTTTTGCGCAAGTCTTTCGGCGTGCCGTGTTTGACGCGGTTGTTCGCGGCGGTCTTTCCGGCTTCCGCTTTAGCCCGTGCTTTGCGTGCGCGGTTCAGGTTTACGACTTCGCCCATTACACTTTCTTCCGGTAGTGCGCCAAGACGAAAACCCGCAGGGCGCTGGAGAGATTGTTACCGCGTCCGTCGCGTTTGTCGATCTCGTCGATGAGTTTAGCCAGCGGGCGCTTCAGTTCGGCGGCGATTTCGGTCAAGGCCTGCCAGAATTCGGCCTCGAGCGAGACGCTGGTGCGGTGGCCGGAGATCGTGACGGAGCGCTTGAGCTTCTTGACCGGCAAATTACTTCGCGCCGATCATGTCTTCGGGGCGTACGATCCGGTCGAATTCTTCGCCCGTGATGAGGCCGGTTTTGACGGCTTCTTCTTTGAGGGTCGTGCCGTTTTTATGGGCGGTTTTGGCGATCTTGGCGGCGTTGTCGTAGCCGACCTTGGGGGCGAGTGCCGTCACCAGCATCAGCGAGCGGCGCATCAGTTCGTCGATGTGTTTCAGGTTGGGCTCGATCCCCGCCACGCAGTGGTCGGTGAAGCTGACCGCCGCATCGCCGATCAGGCGGATCGACTGCAGCACGTTGTGGATGATCACGGGCTTGAAGACGTTGAGCTCCATGTGGCCCTGGCTGCCCGCGATCGTCACTGTGACGTGATTGCCTATGACTTGCGTGCACGCCATGGTCAGCGCTTCGGCCTGCGTCGGGTTTACTTTGCCCGGCATGATCGAGGAGCCGGGCTCGTTCTCGGGCAAGATCAATTCGCCGAGGCCCGAACGGGGGCCTGAGCCCAACAAGCGAATGTCGTTTGCGATCTTGAACAGCGATGCCGCGAGCGTGTTCAGCACTCCGGAAAACTCGACCAGCGCGTCGTGCGCGGCTAGTGCTTCGAATTTGTTCTGGGCTGTCACGAACGGGTAGCCGGTGATCTTCGACACCTCGTCGGCAAAGCGTTCGGCGAAACCGGGGAGCGCGTTTAGTCCCGTGCCTACCGCCGTGCCGCCTTGCGCGAGCGGGTAGAGGCGGGGCAGGGCCGTCACCACGCGCTCGATGCCAAGTTCGACTTGGCGGGCGTAGCCTGAAAATTCTTGGCCGAGCGTGATCGGAGTGGCGTCCTGTAGATGCGTACGGCCGATCTTGATGATCTTCGCGAAGTCGTGCGTCTTCGTGAGCAACGCGCCGTGCAGGCGGCGCAGGCCCGGCATGAGACGGCGATGCACCTCAAGCACGGTTGCGATATGCATCGCGGTCGGGAAGCAGTCGTTCGAAGATTGGCCGCGGTTGACGTGGTCGTTCGGATGCACGGGCTTTTTCGAACCCATCTCGCCGCCGAGCATCTCGATCGCGCGGTTCGAGATCACCTCGTTCGCGTTCATGTTCGTC
The DNA here is from genome assembly GCA_046153995.1 of Micropepsaceae bacterium. GTDB lineage: Bacteria > Pseudomonadota > Alphaproteobacteria > Micropepsales > Micropepsaceae > SZUA-430. The sequence continues at coordinate 16,863 of JBJXEH010000080.1, read as the reverse complement.
TGCGTGCCGGAGCCGGTCTGCCAGACGACGAGCGGGAAGTGATCGTCGAGTTTGCCGGCGATCACTTCGTCGGCGGCTTTCGCGATCGCGTCGCCGAGTTTCGGTTCGAGGTCTTTCAACGCCACGTTCGCGATGGCCGCCGCTTTCTTCACGATGCCGAACGCATGGACGAGCGCGGCCGGCATGCGCTCACCCGAAATCTTGAAGTTCTCGAGCGAGCGCTGAGTCTGCGCGCCCCAGTACTTGGTCGTTGGAACGGCGATAGGGCCGAACGTGTCGGTTTCGGTGCGCGTGCTCATTGTCTTAGGGTCACTTCTTGCGGAACTTGTCGAGGCTCACGACCTCGCCGGTTTCCGGTTTGGGCGCGGGTTCGGTCTTCGGTTGCTCGGCAGGCGGCTGTGGTTCTTTAGGCGCGGGTAGGCCTGGCTTCGGTGCGGGCATCGCCATCTGGAAGCCCAATTGGAATTTTTGCGAGGGGTCTTCGAACGCGATCACGGCGGCGTATGGCACGACGATTGTCGCCGGCACTTTGTTAAACGTCAGCGTCACCTCGAACGTATCGGGACCGACGGTCAGATTCGCGTATTGGTTTTGGAGCACGATCTTCATCGCCTCCGGATATCTCTCGCGAAGGAAATCGGGCAGATCCACGCCGTCCATCGCGGTTGCGAACACGATGTTAAAGTGATGCGAGCCCATGATGCCGCCCTTGGCGGCATGGGTCAGCGCATCGCGCACTACGCCCCGGAGCGCCTTGTCCACAAGCGCCTGGTAGCCGATGAAATCCTTGGACATGGGGCAAGGTGTAGCGCCGGGGCGTGCGCATGCGCAAGGCGGCGAAAAGCGGCGGAGGATAACTTGTGACGCTGTCCCTCATCCGTCACGGCAGGCCATCTGGCCTGCCGTGACGGATAAGGGACAGTTTTGGCGCTGTGCCACCACCATTTTTGGAGCGGTGCCGCTGCCCTTGACAATATTCCGAGGAATGCATATTACATTCCAAAGAATATATGAGGGCGCTATGGATCGCACACGGGAATACGGCACGGCCTTTGCCGTCGCTTTGGTGCATGTCGGGCTGTTGTCGGCGGGGTTCCTGATCTTGGCTGATCAGTTTTCCTTCCCCGAAATCTTGCGGGTTTCCTCGGTCGAGCGGCTCTCGCTGTTTCGCCAGAATCAGGGGCTGATCGTGCCCGCCTACTACATGATGGGGCTGTCGGGGCTGACGCAGATCATGCTCGCCGTGTTGTTCCACCAGAGTTTCGCGCGGAGCGGCAGCTCGCTTTTGACTGCGGCGCTGGTTGCGGGCGTGCTTGCCGGTGCGTTCCAGATGATGGGCTTCATGCGCTGGCCGATCGCAGTGCCCTATCTCGCCGAACAAATGGCGGCGGCGGGGAGCGATGAGACGCGCAATGTCATCGCGCTGCTCGAAGGGTTGCTCAATCGCTATGCCGGCATGGTGGTGGGCGAGCATTTGGGCTTCTTGGCGCAAGGCGCGTGGACGGTGTTGATCTCGCTCGCCATGTTCCGCGGGCCGTTGTTCGCGTGGCCATATGGTCTGGTCGGCTTGGTGCTGGGCCTGCTGATTGCGGCCAGTGCGATGGAACAGCTTGGCGGGCCGTTTGAGGCGATCGGTTTTCTGTCCGCGCCGGTGTCGGCTGCATGGCTCGGTTGGCTTACGATGTGTGGCGTTTCACTCGCGCGCACGCAGGCCGACGGGAAGGGCCCGCGGTTCTTTATCTTCTCCGCTCTCGCGCTTGCCGCTCTGATGGGCGGGCTTACCGCAACCGCAATGATGTGAGGCGACACATATGACCACGCGTAGAACGTTTCTTCGTGTCGCCGGAACTTCGGCGGCGATTTTGGCGGCGGGCGGCTATGGCCTCACGCAGTGCGATCCGATGCCGGAGGCGGCGGTGGAGGCTTGGCGCGGGCCTGCGCCTGGCGCGCGCGATCCGCGTGTGCGGGCGCTGTCGTACGCGTTGCTCGCGCCGAACCCGCACAACAAGCAGCCGTGGATCGTCGATTTGAAGGAGCCGGGCGCGGCGACGTTCTTTTGCGACCGCTCGCGTTTGCTGCCGCAGACCGATCCGTATTCGCGGCAGATCACCGTCGGGTGTGGCGCGTTTCTGGAGTTGCTGCGGATGGCGGCGGCGGAGCAAGGTTTGCGAGCGGAGGTGTCTGCGTTTCCTGCCGGCGATTGGCCGGAGGACGCGGTCGGCGATCAACCCGTTTGCCGCATCGCGTTTGTGCCGGATACCGCCGTTGCGCGCGATCCGCTGTTTGCGCATGTGTTGAAGCGGCATACGAACCGCAAGGCGTTTGATGGAACCGCGGTTGATCCCGGTGAGGCAACGTTATTGGCAGCGGCCGGAATGATGATCGGGCCCACTCAGACGCTGCCTGTGAAGTTCGGCTGGACGGCGAATGCACAACAGGTCGCTCGGTTGGCCGCCATCGCAAAGCGTGCGTGGGTGATCGAGGTGAAGAAGGATGCCACCTACAAGGAGAGCGTCGACGTCATGCGCATCACCGGCCCTGAGATCGCCAAGCATCGTGACGGACTTTCCATGCACGGGCCGTTCTTTTGGTGGATGAACAAGCTTGGACTTTTCAACCAGCAGAACGCGATGGAACCGTTTGGGCGCGATCAAGCGCTGACCTTCATCGATCCCCAGTTGGCGGTAAAGGCGTTTGGGTGGATCGTGACCGCGGCGAACGACCGGCGGGCACAGTTGGCGGCGGGGGCGGCTTACGTTCGCGCCAATCTGAAGGCGACGGAGTTGGGTTTGGTTATGCACCCCTTAAGCCAAGCCTTGCAGGAGTTTCCCGAGATGCTGCCGGTGCTAGCCGAACACAAACGCGCCGTCGGCGCGCAGGACAGCGAGACGGTGCAGATGTTCTTCCGGCTTGGCCGCGCTGCAGTCGCAGAGCCTGCGCCGCGGCGGCCTCTTGACGCGATCCTACAGGGTTGACGCATACATAGCGCATGGCGACACGACCCACGGAAGCTCAAGCAGCGCTCGGCTGGCGCATTTTCAACTGGATCGGCATCATCGATCAGCTGGCGCAAACGCGCGCGGGACGCGCGCTCGACGAACTCAAACTGCCGTTCCCGCAGTTCGTGATGTTGAATCACTTCAGTCACCGGCCACAGGAAACAAAGACGGTGACTGGCGTCGCCGCCGCTCTGCAACAACCGCAACCTGGCGTGACGAAGACGTTGCAAAAGCTGGTCGCGCGCAAACTCCTGAAAGCCGACCCCGCACCCGGTGACGGCCGCTCGAAGCTGCTCACGATCACGCCGAAGGGGTTGGAGATTCACTCGCGCGCCATCGCCGCGTTCATCCCGCAGTTCGCGGAGGTGTTTTCGGGTTGGGACGACGCGGAGATGGAAGCGCTGGCGCGGCAGTTAGACCGGTTGAAGGTTTGGATGGATACGAAGGGGCGGGAGTAGCGCTTCTCAGCGTTAGCAGGTGTTACTCCTCGACTCATCCACCGCGAAGGCCTAGCGTCCGCTTTCGGCGCTGGGAGCACTCAACATGAATTTGTTTCAACTCGTCTATGTCTCGCGCCCGTTTGGGTTCGACGATGGGATGCTGAACGGCATCTTGATGAGCGCGCGGGCGAACAACACGCGCGACGACATTACGGGTGCACTCATCTGCCGCGCGGACATCTATCTTCAGTTGCTCGAGGGTTCGGAGCGGGCGATTGAGGCGGCTTATTCGCGCATCGCGCGCGACGACCGTCATCTCGATATCCATCGCCGGTTTTGCGCCCCGGCCAGCGAGCGTTTATTTCCCAAATGGGCGATGCGCGACGACCCCGCGCGGTCTTGGATGTGGACGCAAGACGAGGTCGCCGGCGGCACGGCTGCGCGCGCATCCCGCGATCAGCTTTTGGCGGTGTTCGCGCGCGTCGCGGCGGAACCGCCTGACGCCTAAGCCGCGGTAGCGGGCTTGGCGCCATTCAGCTGCAGAAGTTTCGCGTTCAGCGTCGCGGCGATCGACACCCACACGAGATACGGCACGAGTAGCAGAGCCGCTGTCTGGCTGATGGGGGCAAACACCAAGATCACCGCGGCGATCGATACCCACAGCGCCGCGACGTCAGCCATCGCCCAATCTAACCGGCGCATTCCAAAAAACAGCGCCGACCATGCCGCGTTGAACATCAGGCTCACGCCATAAACGGCAAGCGCGCCCCACGCCGCCGGACCTGCCGCCTCCCACACAAGCCAACCCGAAACCGCAATCGCGCAATAGAGCAGCGACCACACGACGGGGAACGCCCAGTTCGGCGGCGTCCACGACGGCTTGCGCAATGCGGCGTACCACGCGCCTGGCCTGAACGCCGCGCCGGTGGACGCGACGACGAAATTGATCGCGATGAAGACGGCCAGGGCGACGAGGGAGGATGTATCCATGCGGGTTCTCAAGAGCTCAGGCGGCTCCGGAGGTACTATAGTGCGTCCGCCGCATTTCGGCCACCGTTGGCCGCTTCGATGCATGGGACAAAGAACGTGGGGACCGTCATGATTGTTCGTTGTGCCGCAAACTTAGTCGTTGCGGTTGCTGCCGCCGCAATGCTCTCGAGCTGCTATGTTTATGCGGTAGTACCCCCAGCGTCCGAGGAGCCAGGGATCGACCATCGCCTATCCGGGTCGTGGTCTGTTCTCGACAAGCAAGGTAAGCCGAGCGGCGTGCTGCTGCATTTCGTTGTGCCGGGCGATGGCGGTCCGATGCGGATGATCGCGACGGATAGTGCCAACTACGGCGTGTTCGAGCTGTACTCCGTTTGGGCTGATCACAGCCAAGTCTTCGCCATCCGTAAGCTTTCCGGTGCCGTTGCGGGGAATGCGACGATTATGGCGGCCGACAACACGAAGTTCTTGCTTGGGACCTATCGCATCGAGAAGGACAATACGTTGTTTGTTTATGCGTATGATTCCCGGAAGTTCCATGATGCGATCGCGAAGGGCGCGATCCGCGGCAAGGTTGGGCCGGGCTATACGCCGCCGGTCACGTTGACCGGCTCCGCGCAAGACATGCTGCGATCGCTCGCGACTCCCGATGCAAAAGGCGCGATCAGCGCTGAACCCTATCCCGTCGCCCGGCGCTTGTTTCCAAGCCGTTACTGAGGAGACTTCTGGTTCGACGTCACGCGGGCCTTTGGCTTATAGCTATCCCATGATCGACGATCTCACCAAGCTTCGCATGGCCAAGCGCGGGTTTGCCGTGTTTGAGGATCGATTGATCTACGATGCGCAGCCGCCGGTCGATGATGCGACGTTGGCGAAGATCGAGGCGAAGTGCGCCGGGCCGTTGCCTGAGGGTTTGAAGGCGCTTTGGCGGACGGCGTTCGGCGGCAGTCTCGACTATGCGCTTGAGATCGAGCTTGGCGATCAGATCGTGGAGTTTTCGTTCACCGAATTGTTCTATCCGGACAGCGGCGGTTATCACGATCTTTGGGGTTGGATCGACCATGAGGTTGGGCTTGCCGGGCAGGCGGCGCAGGAAAGCGGCGCAACGTTCGACGGGAGGCTACGCTATCTGCCGTTCGGCGGTTTCGAGTATCTGGATCGTCTCTATGTCTGTGTCGAACCGGGGCCGCGTCATGGCTCGGTGCTCGCCTGGATGCAGGGATTGCCGCCGGCGTGGGTCTTGCGGCTCAACCAAGACAGCGCGGGTACGATCGCCGGCGATGTGCCGTCTCTCTTCCGCTTGTTGGACTTGAATGAAGACCCATTCGCCGATGGCGTCAGCGATATCGCGACGGGCACGCAAGTTGCGGGCGAGATCGCCGAGCTGGCGCGCGAGGATGCGGCGCTCGCCGCAAGCTTGAAACAGATCGTGCAAGGAAGCGTCGTGGATTGGCGTGCCGCTGCCGCGTCCGGCTCGCTTGCCCGCTCGCCTCGGCTGTTGCGCCTTGCTATTCTCGACGCGTGCGAGCGCGGCGACCGCGATGCGCTTGCCCGCTTGGAAGCGTCGGGCTGCAACATCAAAGCCCAACTGCGCAGCGGCGGCAGCGCGCTCGACTTCGCCTTGGCGCAAGGTCATTCCGCGCTTGCCGAGTGGCTCATCACGCGCCGGTTCGACGTCACGAACGCGGTTCGAAACGGCGCGTCGAAGTCGCCGCCGGATTTGGTGCGCCGCTTGTTGAAGGCCGGCGCGAAGGCCGACCCGATTGCGGCGCGTTCGGCCGCGCTTGCCGGTTTGCACGAGAGTGCGGTCTTGATTGCTGGCGCGCTGAGCAACGCGGATCGCCGCGCGCTGGTCGACGGTTTGGACCCCGAGAAGGCCGGTGCTGACGGTCCCGCCGTCAAAGCGCTGCGCGACGCGTGTCTGAAAATGCGATCGGGTTGGTTCGGCCGCTGAGTAGGACAGCGTCAGTGCAGAACCGGCAGGGCTTCGAGCGAGAATGGCTTCAGTTCGTCGATGCGGCCTTCTTTCACCAGGTTGGGCCATGCCGGGTTCACGATGAGCGCGCGGCCGACGGCGACGAGGTCGAAGTCGCCACGCTCGAACATCTCGATCAGGCGGTCGAGCGAGGCGGGGCCGGCCGGCACGCCGCGGTAGCCAGCGATGAAGTCTTCGTTCAGGCCGACGGAGCCGACCGTGATCACGGGCAAGCCCGTAATCTTCTTGGTCCAGCCCGCAACGTTGAGGTCGGAGCCTTCGAACTCTGGGTCCCAAAATTTTCGGGTCGAGCAGTGGAAGCAATCGACGCCCGCCCTCACCAGCGGGTCGAGGAATTTCTCGAGCGCTTGCGGCGTCTGCGCGAGCTTGATCGTGTAGTCCTGCTGCTTCCATTGCGACCAGCGCAGCATGACGGGGAAGTCTTTGCTTACCGCAGCGCGCACGGCGCGGATGACCTCCGCTGCGAACTTCGTGCGTTTCACCATGTCGCCGCCGAACGCGTCGCCGCGCTCGTTCGTGCCTTCCCAGAAGAACTGGTCGATGAGGTAGCCGTGTGCGCCGTGGATCTCGACGCCGTCGAAGCCCAGCTCCTCCGCGTGGCGCGCGCTGGTGGCGTAACCGGCGATCGCTTCGTCGATGTCCTTTGTGGTCATCGGTTCGGTCACCTTCTTGCCGGGCTTCGCCAGGCCCGAGGGGCCGACACCCGTCAGATGCGGGTTCGGGCCGGCGCCTGGCTTGCGCATCAACCCGGTGTGCCAGAGCTGCGGCATGATGAGGCCGCCCTCGCGCTTGACCGCAGTGAGCACCTTTTTCCAGCCGTCGAGCGCGTCGCCGTGGAAGTTCGGCACGTTGTGGTCGTTCAGCGCAACGGGATGATCTGGCGCGACACCTTCGGTGATGATGAGGCCCACGCCACCCGCTGCACGGCGCGCGTAGTAAGCCGCCACGTCGTCGCCCGGAATTTGGTTCGGACTCTTTGAGCGCGTCATCGGCGCCATGACGATGCGGTTGGGCAGGTTCAGGTTTTTCAACTTGAAGGACGTGAAAAGCGATTTCGGTGACAGGGACATGGGCTCTCGACCTGTGAGTGGCGACAGGCGTTAACGGGGCCGCGACGATTGACGCCAAGGAATTCAATAGCGCGCGCCTCGTGGAATGCAATCGTGCATGTTAGTTTGCGCTACTACGAGGCAACTAAAGGACCCTACGGTATGTTGAATGAGTTCAAGGAATTTGCGCTTAAAGGCAATGTCGTCGATTTGGCGATCGGCGTCATTATCGGCGGCGCGTTCGGCACGATCGTCAGTTCGCTCGTTGCGGACATGATCATGCCTCTGATTGGCGCGATGGGAAGCGTCGACTTTTCGAACTACTTCATTGGGCTAAACGCGGCCGTCACGGAGACGACACTTGAAGAAGCCAAGAAGCAGGGCGCGGTGCTCGCCTGGGGCAAGTTCGTTACGGCTTGTATAAACTTCGCCATCATCGCGTTCGTGTTGTTCCTGGCGGTGAAGGCGATCAACAAGCTGAAGCGTCAAGCGCCGCCCGCGCCGGCCACTCCCGCTGAACCGCCTGCCGACGTGAAGCTCTTGACCGAAATTCGCGACCTGCTCGCGAAGCGCTAATCGAAAATAAGGTGGAGGGGCTTCTGTTGCCCGGCGCCCCTCCGAGCCGCGCTTACCTATTAGGCAGCGAGGGCCATTTCATTGTCGTTGGCACCTATACAGACAGCCCGATAACGGTGAGCCTTGCCGGGCAAAAGCAACGTCTTTACGCGTTCGTCGATCCTAGTTCGCCCCCACAGCTGAGTCGCCTTTAGCGGCTCAGGTGGTGGAGGCGCCGGGTACCGCCCCCGGGTCCGATCCGTTTATTACACGCGCGTTTATCGCCATAGCCGGCGAACCGGCAGAGGTAATATAGGGGCTTAGGGTGAAGAAATGAAGGAGCTGGGGACGTAAGATTTCCGGCGCTTTCCGTCCACAAGGCGGAACCGTTAAGATGCGTTTGAACGAAACGAGGTGCCGATGCGCCAGTATCACGAACTGATGGAGCACGTGCTGCGCCACGGCGCGAAGAAGCACGACCGCACCGGCACGGGTACGCTGTCCACGTTCGGCTATCAGATGCGGTTCGACCTCGATGACGGTTTCCCGCTGCTGACCACCAAGAAGCTGCATCTGAAGTCGATCGTGCATGAGCTTTTGTGGTTCCTGAACGGCGACACGAACGTGCGCTATCTGCAGCAGAACGGCGTCAAGATTTGGGACGAATGGGCGGACGCGAACGGCGACCTTGGCCCCGTCTACGGTGCGCAGTGGCGGTCGTGGCCGGCGCGCGACGGCGGTGCGATCGACCAGATCGCGAAGCTGATCGAACAGATCAAAAAGAACCCGGATTCGCGCCGGCTGATCGTGACCGCTTGGAACCCGGCGGACGTCGATAAGATGGCGCTGCCGCCGTGCCACTGCCTGTTCCAGTTCTATGTCGCGAACGGGCGCATCTCGTGTCAGCTCTATCAGCGTTCGGCCGACATCTTCCTCGGTGTGCCGTTCAACATCGCGTCCTATGCGCTGCTGTTGATGATGGTGGCGCAGGTGACGGGTTTGAAGGCGGGCGAGTTCATCCATTCGTTCGGTGATGCGCATCTTTACCTGAACCATATCGAGCAGGCGGAGCTGCAGCTTTCGCGTGGCCCCCTCGCGCTGCCCACGATGCATATCAATCCGGCGGTCAAAGACATCTTCGGCTTCAAGTACGAAGACTTCCGGCTTGAGGGTTACGAGGCGCATCCGCATATCGCCGCGCCGGTGGCGGTGTGAGCCTCAAGATTCGTGCGGCGGCGAAGGCCGATAGTGCGCTTGTCTACGCTTTCGTTCGCGAGCTTGCCGAGTACGAGCGTTTGCTCGACGATGTCGCGGCGACAGAGCGCGACATAGAGCGCGCGTTGTTCGAACCCAATCCGCGCGTGTTCTGCGACATCGCCGAGCGGCAAGGAAAGCCGGCGGGGTTTGCGCTTTGGTTTTACAATTTCTCGACGTTTCGCGGGCGGCACGGGATTTATCTTGAGGATCTGTTCGTGCGGCCTGCGTTCCGGGGCGAGGGGATTGGGAAGGCGTTGCTCGTAAACCTCGCGAAGCGCGCGGTGGCAGAGGACTGTGGGCGGGTCGAGTGGTCGGTGCTCGATTGGAACGAACCGTCGATCAAGTTCTACGAGTTGCTAGGCGCCGTTCCAATGAGCGAATGGTCGATCTTCCGTCTGACCGGCGACGCGCTGAAGAAGCTCAGCGCATGAGCGAGCCCGTCATCGCGCTGATCGTGGCGGTCGCGGAGAACGGTGTCATCGGCCGCGATGGGAAGCTGCCGTGGCGCATCCCTGAGGATATGAAGTGGTTCAAAGCACGCACGGCGGGGCGGCCGATGATCATGGGCCGCAAGACGTGGGAGAGTTTCCCGAAGCGGCCTCTGCCGGGACGCACGAACATCGTGATTACGCGCGATGGGTTGTACGCGGCAGAAGGGGCTGTCGTCGTGACATCGCTCAAGGCTGCGCTCGATGTGGCTTACAGCGAGCAGCCGGAAGAGATCATGGTGATCGGTGGGGCTGAGATTTATCGCGCGGCACTGCCGTTCGCGCGGCGCATCTACCTCACCAGCGTGCATGGCGATATTGCAGGTGACACGCGCTTTCCAGTGCTCGATCGCGGCGAATGGGTGGAGACGATTGCAGGCGTTTATCCCTCGTCAGATGAGCGGCCGATCGGCTACAGCTTTATCATCCTGGATAAGAAGTGAGTGCGCTCATGTCCGTTCGTGAAATCGCCAGCGGTTTGAAGTTCCCCGAAGGTCCGATCGCGATGCCGGACGGCAGCGTGATCTTGGTCGAGATTGCGCGTGGCACGCTGACGCGTGTTTGGAACGGGAAGACGGAGGTGATTGCGACGCTGGGCGGTGGGCCGAACGGTGCGGCGCTCGGGCCCGACGGCGCGGTCTACGTCACGAATAACGGTGGGTTCCAGTGGCACGATCGCGGTGGGCTTCTGTTCCCCGGCGACCGGCCGCACGACTATGAGACCGGGCGGATCGAACGCGTGGACCTCAAGTCCGGTAAAGTTGAGCGGCTGTACGACAAATGCAACGGCCTGAAGCTGAACGGCCCGAACGACCTCGTGTTCGACAAACAAGGCGGGTTCTATTTTACCGATCTCGGCAAAGGATACGGCCGCCTGCATGATCGCGGCGCGATCTACTACGCAACGCCGGACGGGAAGCGGATCAAGGAGTTGGTGTTTCCGATCGACATGCCGAACGGATGCGGGTTGTCGCCGAACGAAAAGACGCTCTACGCGGCGCAGACAATGGTTGGGCGCCTGATGAAATTCACGATCGCGGGGCCGGGCGAACTGGCGCCGCCGGCCGGCCCGCTCCATGGTGATCTCGTTTGCGGGTTGCCGGGCTTGCAGCTGTTCGATTCGCTTGCCGTCGAGGCGAATGGCCGCGTGTGCGTCGCGACGATCGGGTTCCCGACCGGCGGCATCACGTCGATTGCACCTGACGGCACTTACGAGCTGACGGCCTTCGCCGATCCGCTGGTCACGAACATCTGCTTTGGCGGCAAAGACATGAAGACGGCTTACGTTTGTTTGTCGTCGACCGGCAAGTTGGTCGAGACGCAATGGCCGCGGCCCGGATTGAAACTCAACTTTGGCGGTTGGTGATCGCGGTCAATTTTGCCGCATGATTTTCGTTGCGGGGACACGCGTTCGATGAAGAACGCTTGGCATAGGTTGCACATTACGGAAATTTAGTGCGATGCGGCACGCCTGGCGCGTGTGTTTGCTTGCTTGCGCGTAAGGCAACGCCTACATGCCCGCCTGTCCGTTACGGACTTAGTCCAACAGGTAGGGAAGAAACTCATGAAGCGCATGTTGATGGGCATTGCTGCCCTTGCTCTGAGCGCCACGCTCGCGATCGCGGCCGACGATCCGATGCAAACCCGCTACGACAACACCGTCACGTTGACTGATGCCAAGGGCGGCGTGACAAAGCTGCACTACAACAAAGACGGCACGCTGGCCGTCGTGCAGCCGGACGGCACGAAGGGCACCGGCAAATGGGCGATCAAGGAAGGCAAGCTTTGCGTAACGCCGGATGTCGGTCCGATGGCCGGCAAAGAGCAGTGCAACCCGTTCGACGCGACCAAGAAGGTTGGCGATAGCTGGGAAATTCCGGCGGCTGACGGCACGAAGTCGAAGGTTGCGATCGTCGCGGGCCGCTAGTTCCGTTTTGATTTGATCGAAGGGCCGGTGCTTCGCGCCGGCCCTTTTTTCACGCCAAGCGTCAGCGAAGCTCTTCTTCCAATTGGCCGAGGCGATCCTTGCCGAAGAACATCTCCTCGCCCACGAAGAAGGTGGGAATGCCGAAGGCCCCGCGCGCGGCAGCGGCCTCCGTGTTGGCGGCGAGTTCCGCCTTCACGGCGGGGTCTTGTGTCGCCGTCAGGATGGCTTGCGCGTCGAGGCCGGCGGCGCTGAGAACGCCGGCAACGACCGCGGGATCATCCATCTTTTGCCCGTCCTCCCACATCGCCTTGAGCACCGCTTCGAGGTAGGCGTCGCCGGCGCCCAAACGCCGGGCGGCGATGAGACCGCGCATGATGAGCAGCGTGTTCACCGGAAAATGCGGGTTGAACCGGAACGCGTGAATTCCGTGCTTCTTCATGAAGCGCTGGCTCTCAAGCTGTTCGTAAGCCAGCTTCCCCTTCACGGCGCCGAACGCGACCATCGGCGGTTGGTTGCCGGTCAGTTTGAACAACCCGCCGAGCAAAACCGGAATGACGTTCACTTGAGCGCCCGTGCGCTTCTGAACGCCGGGCAATACTTTCGAAGAAAAATAGGCGTTCGGGCTGCCAAAATCGAAAATGAAATCAAGCGTCTTCACGAGTGCACTCTCCTTATGTCACCGTATTTCGATCTAGGCCGCGTTAGTGGTTCCACCAGGGGCGGTCGGAAAACGCGCGCAGGTCGAGTTCGTGCGTCCAGGCCGACCGGTGTTGGCGAGCAAGGTGGAGGTAGGTTTCGGCGATCTGCGTCGGGAGCAGCAACCCATCGTGTTCCTTACCGCGGGTTTCCCGCAACTGTTGGAACCGTTCCGGTCCCAGCATCTTTCCGAGCGTGTCAGGGGCATCAACGGCGCCGTCGATCAAGATGTGAGCAACATGGATTCCCTTCGGCGCGAACTCTGCGTTCAGCGACTGGCAGAGCATACGCCGTCCGCCCATGGCAGCCGCGTGCGAATGTTGCCCGGCGTTGCCGCGCCTGGAAGCGGTCGAGGATGTCACTAGGATCGTTCCTTTGCCGCGTGCTTCCATCAGCGGGCACACGGCCGAGGCGAGGCGAAACAGACCGAACGTGCCGAGGCGCCAGCCTGTTTCGAACGCTTTGAGCGACGTGGCTTTCAAGGCCCGATCGCCGATCTGGGCGCCCAGATTGTAGATAACGACTTCGATCGGGCCGATGCCGGCCTCGACTGCAGCGACGCGACTTTCGATTGCGTCGGCCTCTGTCGCGTCCAGCAGAAAGCCTGTCGCCGAGCCGCCGTCGCTCTTGATCTCGTCGACCAACCGGTTCAGTCCGTCGAGATCGGTGCGGCGGCAGAGAACGGCGTGATAGCCCTCTTGCGCGAAGCGGCGGCCGACAGTCCCGCCGATGCCTGCGCCGGCGCCGATCACCAAACAGACGGGTTTCATGCTCGTTCTCTCCTTGGCGTCTTGGCGTGAAAACTCATTCTATCGTAATCCGCGGGCCCTTGCGCGTGTCGCCGGCGTCGAGTTTGGCGGCGACGCGGGCGGCTAGATCAATGAACGCCTTAGCTTGCGGGCTTTGCGGCTCGAGGGCGGTGATCGGTGTGCCGCCGTCGGAGGTTTCGCGCACGCGGATGTGAAGCGGGATCTCGCCCAAGAAATCGGTGCCGAGAGTTGCCGCCGTCTCGCGGGCGCCACCGTGGCTGAAGATGTGGCTTTCGTGGCCGCAGTTCGGGCAGACGAACGTCGACATGTTTTCGACGATGCCGAAGATCGGCACACGAACTTGATTGAACATCGCTATACCGCGGCGCGCGTCGATCAAGGCTACGTCCTGCGGCGTCGAGACGATGATGGCGCCCGCAAGGGGCACGCGCTGTGTCAGTGTCAGCTGCGCGTCGCCGGTGCCGGGCGGCATGTCAACGACGAGGACATCGAGCGGAGCCCATTCGACTTCGTAGATAAGCTGGGTTAGCGCCGTCATCACCATGGGCCCGCGCCAAACCATCGCGCGGTCTTCTTCGATGAGCGAACCGATCGAAATCGCTTTCAAGCCCCAAGCCTGCATCGGTTGTAAGATTTTGCCGTCCTTCGATGTCGGCTTGCCTTTGAGGCCCAGCATGCGCGGAACGGAGGGACCGTAGATGTCGGCGTCGAGCAGCCCGACCTGGCGGCCAAGCTGGCTGAGCGCGACGGCGAGGTTCACGGCCACCGTCGACTTGCCGACGCCGCCCTTGCCGCTGGCGACGGCGATGACGGCTTTGACGCCCGCCGGGCCTTGGCGGTCGGGCGAGCCTGCGCGGCCGGTTTGCGGGGCTGCGGTGGCCTTGTGGGCGGTTAGGACTGCAGTCACAGAGCGGGCGCCCTTCAAGCCCAGCGCCGCCTTTTCGCAAGCGAGACGCAGCGGTTCTTTGGTGCGGCCTTCGTCGGCTGCAACCTCGAGCGCGAACGAGATGTGCCCGTCTTTGACCTGCAACCCCTGGATCATCCCAAGTGCAACAACGTCCATATTTCTTGCGGGATCGGCGACCGATTTCAGTGCCGCCAGAACGTCGTCAGGCGTAAGGTTCGACATTGAAAAAACTCTGTTGTTTCCTAGCCCTTGACGCGATTTCGAGACGCGCCACATAGCAGGTTGATCGCGTTCTGCGATCGGATGCGGTGACGCGTTGCACGGACGGGCATTAGGAACTTATAAACCCGCCTCAACGGTACATCCAATGTGGTGTGTTTCGCGTGATTCGTAAGGGATGTGTCCTTGTTTGCGTACGGTGAGGTTCGTGTTCACCCGGCCGCCTTGGCACGGCCCGTTTCTTTGACGGGATGAGAGGACGGGATGCCTTGGAATGATAATAAGGGCGGCAGCGGCGGCGGGTGGAACCCCGGTGGCGGCGGCCGTGGACCGTGGGGGCAAGGCCCCTCGAACGGCGGCGGCGGGCGCGGGCAGGGCCCGAACATCCGTCCTCCCGATCTGGACGAAGTGTTCAAACGCGCGCGCGATTGGCTGAAGCGGATGTTTCCGAACCAGCCGCCAGGGGGCATGATGTTCGCTGGACTTGGCGGGCTTCTGCTCATCCTTTGGTTCTTGACCGGCATATACGTGATCCAGCCGGCCGAGCAAGGCGTCGTGCTTCGCTTCGGTGCTGCGGTCGATAAGCTTGGCCCGGGCTTGCACATTCGTTTGCCCTATCCGATCGAGACCGTACTCAGGCCGAACGTCGAGCAAGAGAACCAGACCAACGTCGGCTTCCGGACCGAGGAAGATAGTTCGCGCGACGCCGAGTCCGATGTTCCGGTCGAAAGCATGATGCTGACCGGCGACGAAAACGTCGTTGACATTGATTTCGTGGTCTTCTGGAAAGTCGCGGACGCCGAGAAGTATCTGTTCGAGGTCAGCGACGTCGAAGGTACCGTCAAAGCGGTCGCCGAAAGCGCGATGCGCGAAGCGGTGGGTCAGGCCAAGATCGACTCGATCCAAACCGAAGGCCGCGCCGAGGTGCAGGATAAGGTTCGCAAGGTGATGCAAGAGACGCTCGACTTCTACAAAGCGGGCGTTACGATCACGCGGGTCGCGCTGCGCAAGGTTGATCCGCCCAGCCAGGTCATCGATGCGTTCCGCGACGTGCAAGCCGCGCGCGCCGACCAAGACAAGAAGCGCAACGAGGCGCAACGTTACGCGAACACGATCATACCGCAAGCGCGCGGCGAAGCGGCCAAAATCGAGCAAGATGCCGAAGCCTACAAGCAACGCGCGATCACGGAGGCGCAGGGCGAGGCACAGCGCTTTCTTTCGATTCTGGGTCAATACAAGAATGCGCGCGAGGTAACTCGCGAGCGCATGTATCTCGAGACGATGCAGCAAGTCTTGGGCAATACGAACAAGATCATCATCGAGAACAAGAGCGGCGTCGTGCAGTATCTGCCGTTGCCCGAGCTTCGGCGCACGCAAGGCCAAGGCGCGGGAGGGAATTAGGCCCATGAGAAACTCACTTGGACTTCTTGGCTTTCTGGCTGCGGTTCTGATCATCGTTGCCTTCAACACGTTCTTCGTGGTCGAGCAGCGCGAGCAAGCGTTGATCACGCAATTCGGCGACCCGGTTCGCACGGTTCAGCAGCCGGGCTTGGCGATGAAGATCCCCTTCTTCCAGACTGCGACGTTTTTCGACAAGCGCATCCTCGAACTCGACGCGCCGCCCGAGGAAGTGATCGCCTCCGACAGGCGGCGTATCGTCGTCGATGCGTTCGCGCGGTATCGGATCGTCAATCCGCTGCGCTACTATCAGTCTGTGCGGACCGACGCCGTGGCGCGCCAGCGGTTGGCGTCGATCTTGAGCTCCAGCTTACGCGGCGAATTGGGCAAGAAGTCCTTTGCCGCGTTGCTGTCGGTGGAACGGTCGCAATTGATGCTGTCGATCCGCAATCAGATCAAGGCGCAGTCCTTGGGCCTCGGTATCGAAATCGTCGATGTGCGTATCCGGCGTGCGGATTTGCCGAAGGAGAATCTCGAATCGGTGTTCGGGCGCATGCAGACCGAACGCCAGCGCGAGGCCGCGGGTATCCGCGCCTCGGGCGACGAAGAGTCGACGCGGATCAAGAGTACGGCCGACAAGGACGTGACTATCATCAAAGCGAACGCGACGCGGAAGTCCGAAATCCTGCGCGGCGAAGGTGATGCCGAGAAGAATCGCGTGCTGGGCGACGCCTATGGGCAGGACCGGGAGTTCTTCGAGTTCTACCGCACGCTGAAGGCTTACGAAGCGTCGATGACCGGGGCCAACACCACGATGGTGATTTCGCCCGACAGTCCGTTCTTCAAATACTTTCAGCGCGGGCACACCGGTACGCGCTGAGCCGTAAACCGGTTCTTTACCACGCGGCGCCGATCACTTGGTCGGCGCCGTTTGCGTTTGCGCCGTTTAGCGAGGGGTCGCTTGATCAGGGTTTTGTGTGCCGTTGCGGCGGCGTTGTCGCTTGCCGCTACCGCGGCTTTTGCGAAGCCGGTGCCGGAGGGGTTTTCGGCGCTGGTCGAGAAGTTGTCGCCGGGGGTCGTGAACATTGCGACGGAACGATCCGGCGAGACCGCCGATGCCAAGAGCGCGATCGCGCCGTCGGCTTGGGACGGCCAGATGACGCGCGAGGCGGGCG
>JBJXEH010000079.1:0-3326 GCA_046153995.1 Micropepsaceae bacterium | reverse complement strand
GCGCCGTGGACGACGAGCGGGAAGTACATCGTCATCGGGTGATAGCCTTCGTCGATCAACGCCTTTGCGATGTCGAGCGTGGTGACGCCGGTGTCTTTCAGGAACTCGTCGTCGAACAGCGCTTCGTGCATGCACGGGCCGCTTGCCGCGAATGGGGCCGACATGACGTCTTTCAGCGACGCCAGGATGTAGTTCGCGTTCACGACCGCGTCGCCCGAGACTTGCGCAAGGCCGTCGGCGCCGTGGCTGAACATGTAAGCCATCGCGCGGGTGAACATGCCCATCTGGCCGTGGAAGGCGCACATGCGGCCGAACGGTTTGGCGTCGTGCGCCTTTGCCGCCGCTTCGTCTTCGATCAGTTCGAAACCGTTCGACCCGTGCACGATCAGCGGCACCGGCGCGAACGGCGCGAGGGCGGCCGACAGCACCACGGGGCCTGCGCCGGGGCCGCCGCCGCCGTGCGGCGTCGAGAACGTTTTGTGCAGATTGATGTGCATCGCGTCGATGCCGAGGTCCCCGGGGCGTACGCGGCCGACGATCGCGTTGAAGTTCGCGCCGTCGCAGTAGAAATAGGCGCCCGCTTTGTGAACGGCGTCGGCGATTTCGATCATGTCGTTTTCGAATAGCCCGCAGGTGTTCGGGTTCGTGAGCATGATCGCGGCGACATTGGGTCCAAGTTTCGCTTTCAGCGCCGCAACGTCGACGCGGCCGCGTTCGTTCGCGGGCACTTCTTCGACGGTGTAGCCGACAAGGGCCGCAGTCGCGGGGTTCGTGCCATGCGCGGATTCCGGCACCAGTACGACCGTGCGGTGCGCGTGGCCTTGCGCTTCGTGCGCGGCCTTGATCGCCATCAGGCCGCAGAGTTCGCCGTGCGCGCCGGCCTTTGGGCTCATTGCTACGGCCGGCATATTGGTGAGCAGCTTCAGCCAGTGCGCGAGGTGATCGATCAGGCTCAGCGCGCCTTGGATCGTCGACGTGGGTTGCAGCGGGTGGATGTCGGCGAAGCCGGCAAGCCGTGCCATCTTTTCGTTGAGGCGCGGGTTGTGCTTCATCGTGCACGAGCCCAGCGGGTAGACGCCGTAGTCGATCGCGTAGTTCTTGCGGCTGAGACGCACGAAGTGGCGCACGACTTCGGGTTCGCTCAAGCCCGGCAGGCCGATCTGGCCGCGGCGGCGCAGTCCGCCTAGGCGATCATGCTTTAGTTCGGGTTCCGGCAAATCGACGCCGCAGGCGCCGGGGCGGCCGGTTTCGAAAATCAGCTTCACTTCGCGGTCGAGGCCGCGGTGGCCGGAGATGGTGGCGAGTTCGCCGTTGCCGGTCGCGGCGCCGGTCGTCGGGCGGCCTTGCTTGTTCATCATGAGAGCACCTTGGTCAGGCCGCTTGCGAGCGCGTCGATGTCGGCGGGTGTGGTTGTTTCGGTGACGGCGACGAGGAGCAGGTTTGCGGCGCTCCGGTCGTGCGGCTTTAGACGCGAGACCGGGACACCGGCGATGATGTGTTCCTTCGCCAGTTGATCGACGATGGGCGCAGCTGGCTTGGCGAGCTTCAGCGTGAACTCGTTGAAGAAGGTTGGCGTCATGATTTCGACGCCCTTGACTTTCGCGAGTTTGTCGGCGGCTTGGACGGCACGGTCGTGGTTGAGCGCGGCCAGTTTGCGGAAGCCGTCTTCGCCCAACAGCGCCATGTGGATCGTGAAGGCGAGGCAGCAGAGGCCGGAGTTCGTGCAGATGTTCGACGTCGCCTTTTCGCGGCGGATGTGTTGTTCGCGGGTCGAGAGCGTCAACACGAAGCCGCGGTTGCCTTGCACGTCCACCGTTTCGCCGCAGAGGCGGCCCGGCATTTGGCGCACGAACTTTTGGCGCGTGGCGAAGAGGCCGACATAGGGGCCGCCGAAGTTCAGCGAATTGCCGATCGACTGGCCTTCTGCCGCGACGATGTCGGCACCCATGTCGCCGGGCGGCGTGATGGCGCCGAGCGAGACGATTTCCGTCACCACCGCGACGAGCAACGCGCCTTTGGCGTGGGCGGCGTCAGAGAGCGGGGTGATGTCGCGGATCGCGCCGGTGAAGTCCGGGTTCTGCACCACGAAGCAGGCGGTTTTGTCGTCGATTGCGGTTTCGTTGCCTTCAACGACGTGCAAGCCCGCGGCTTCAGCTGTCGTGCGTACGGTTTCGGTGTAGTGCGGGTGCAAGTTCGAGGAGAGGACGATGCGCTTGCGGTTCGTCACGCGGGACGCCATCAGCACCGCTTCCGCCGTCGCGGTCGAGCCGTCGTACATACTGGCGTTCGCGACGTCCATGCCGGTCAGCATCGCGACCTGGGTTTGGAACTCGAACAGATATTGCAGCGTGCCTTGCGCGATCTCGGGCTGGTACGGCGTGTAGCTGGTCAGGAACTCGGAGCGTTGGATCAGATGGTCGACGGTTGCGGGGACGTGGTGGCGGTAAGCGCCGGCGCCGCAGAAAAACGGGACGCTGCCCGCGGCGACGTTGCGCGCAGCGAGCTTCGCCATCTGGCGTTCGACTTCGAGTTCGCCCGCGTGCATCGGCAGATCGACGAGCGTGGTCAGGTACGCCTCGCGCGGAACGTCGCGGAAGAGATCGTCGACCGACTTCGCGCCGATGACGCTTAGCATCGCGTTGCGGTCGGCGGGTGTAAGCGGCAGGTAACGCATTAGAGCCCCTTCACGTAGGTTTGGTACTCGTCTTCGCTCATGAGGCCGTTCAGGTCGGCGGCGTTTTTGACTTTGAGCTTCATGAACCAACCGGCGCCGGTCGCGTCCGCGTTGACCTTCGCGGGTTCGTCGGTGAGTGCCGTGTTCACTTCAACGACTTCGCCCGAGATCGGTGCGTAGACCTCGGATGCCGCTTTGACGCTTTCGACGACGGCGGCATCGCCACCCTTCTCGACGGCTTTGCCGATGGGCGGCAGTTCGACGAAGACGACGTCGCCCAGTTGCTCGGCCGCGTAGGCGGTGATGCCGACGGTCGCGATGGCGCCGTCGACGCGAACCCATTCGTGGTCTTTGGTGTATTTCGTGGTCATGGCTTGTGGAACCTCTTTGGAACGAATGGCATCGGTACGACGCGAGCGGGCAGTTTTTGGCCGCGGACGATGAGGCCTAACTCTGTGCCGTCGTTCGCCAGATCAGCGCGGACGTAGCCCATCGCGATTGGGCCGTTGACGGAGGGGCCGAAGCCGCCGGAGGTGATGCGGCCGGCGGGGGCACCGGTGGCGTCGACGATTTCCGCGCCTTCGCGGGCTGGGGCGCGGCCTTCGGGCTTGATGCCGACGCGCACGCGCTTTGCGCCGTTGAAGAGCTGGTC
>JBJXEH010000078.1:0-9612 GCA_046153995.1 Micropepsaceae bacterium | reverse complement strand
GGACCGGTCTTCGCGGCGACGTGGATTGAACGTCGCCAGTCGAAACAGCTTGTTGTGCACGTTTCGTCTGTCGCCGGACGGCGTCAGCTCAAAGCCACTATTATCAACGTCTTGAATAATATTGGCGTCGATCACGCCGCCGTCCGGTTCCATGCCGCCGCCGCTTTGGCGTCGCCGCGCAGCCTTGAAGGTTTGGTTGCAAAGCTCGCCGACGGCGACATCGCTTACGATCCGGCACAGTCGCTGGCCCGCGCGAAGGCGCTGGTCGCGGCCAGTCACGGGGTAAGGGCATCGCTCGGCGACAAGTTGCGCGGCCTGTTCTACGCGCCGCATCTGCGCACCTATTACGTGACGCTGGAGCCATCGCGCGTGATCGCGGGCGACAAGGTGAAGGTCGCGGAACTCGCGACTATAGAGCGTGCTGTGATTGCTGCGATCACTAGCGCATTCGGTGCGGACGACGCGCCTGCAGTGCGCGTCGGTTTCGGCTTGCCTGCGACGAGTCTGGTTGCGGTCGATCAGGCGTCAGTCGTGGGTGGCGAGACGGGCTTTGCGCGTTTTGTGAAACGCTACTGGAAGCCGGTGACGGTTGCGGCGCTGTTCGGCCTCGGCGCCACGGGCGCTGCACGCGCCGACGACCCGGCGGTAGCCGCTCCCAATCTCAAGATCAGCGGGCAGTTCGGCGAGATCATCGATGACTATGCCTGGAACGTGCAGGGCCAATTCACGGCGCCGCTCGGCGAACGGTTCGGCCTTGCGTTCGAAGGCGGCGGTGGCGCGATCGACGGGCATGAGTATTACGGCGTCGGCGGCCATTTGTTCACGCGTAACCCGGACGCCTATCTGCTCGGCGTGTTCGGCGGCTACGCGGAGATGGGCGACTTCAACATCGACATCGCGCGCGTCGGCGCGGAAGCCGAATTCTATCTCTCGGCCATCACGCTTTCGGCGACGGCGGGTTATCAGTTCTCGTCCGCACTCGGCGACGGCGCGTTTGGGTCGTTGGACATACGCTGGTATGTGACGAACAACTTCTACATCTCCGCCGGCGGCCAGATCGACGAGAGCGAGCGCAAGAGTTTCACCGCCGCTACCGAATGGCAGCCCGGTTTCGCCGCCCTGCCCGGCCTCGCCTTCAACGCGCGCGGCGCGTGGGGCGATGACGATTACCGCAGCGTGATGGGCGGGATGACCTACTACTTCGGCGACGATGCAAGCCTCATCGACCGTCACCGCAAATACGATCCGGATTCTGCGTTGCTTCAGCTGTTCAATACCGTGCAGCAGGAGCAGCAAAGACAGTGCACCCAGTACGGGTGTTAATTCGCCGTGCATGCCCCTTAAACTTTATGGCGCGGAGCAATCCGCGCCTTTTTTCTTTGTATCGAGTCGCATAAACAGAGGCCAAGTTTGAGGCATCTGGCGTGGCGCTAACAGCCAAGACGATTTTGTTCGCGTGGGAGCTCGGCGAAGGCTTGGGCCACTTGCCTGCGCTGAAGGCGATTGCGCTTGCCGCGAAGGCGGAAGGCGCGCGCGTGGTGTTTGCATTGCGCGAGCCGGCGCCGTCGCGAGCGGCGTTAGTGGAGATCGGCGCTCAGGTATTGCAAGCACCGTTTTGGCCTGCACCCGCGCTTCCCGCGAAGCCCAGCGGCAGCTATGCCGATCTAATCGCCGCTAACGGCTTCGCGTCGGTTGCGAATGCGCAGTCGCTGATCGGCGATTGGGACAAGCTGTTCGATACGGTGAAGCCCGATCTCATCGTTTGCGAACACGCGCCGGGGGCGGCCGTCGCGGCGTTCGGCCGGATACCCGTCGCGGTGGTTGGCAACGGCTTCGTTGTGCCGCCTGCGGACGGCGCTACGTTTCCCCCGTTCGAGGTGGGGCGCGGCGATGCGGCGCTCCAAGGGGCAGTGCTTGACGTCGTTCGCGAGGCGCTCACTTCGCTCGGACGGCGTGCCCCGGCCGAACTTTGCGAGCCGTTTCGCGGCGTCTTTCGCGGTGTGTTTGCGTTCCCGGCGCTCGATCCCTATCGGGGCCGGCGGCTTGAGGCTGTGCTCGGGCCGGTCGAGCCGATGCCGGCGCTCAGGCCGCTGCACGCAACGCGAAAGCTGTTCGCCTATTCGGCGGCGGATGCAGCGATGATCGAGCCGATGACGCTGGCGTTCATGACGCTGGGTCCGCGCGCCAGCGTCTACCTTCGCGGATCATTGGGTGCACGCGCGGCAGTGCTGCGCAGCCGTGGCGTGACCGTGCACGAGACGGCGCCATCGCTTGCCGTTGTGTTGCCGGAGATGAGCGCCGTCTTCTCGCACGGCGGCAGCGGCTTCACCCACGCAGCGCTCGCCGCGGGCCGGCCTCACATCGTCTATCCGCGCCACGGGGAGGCGTATTACACCGCGCGAGCGTTGGTGGAGATGGGCGCAGGGATCGTGCTCAATCCGTTCGATCCGAAGCGCTTTGCTGAAGCTGTCGTGCGCGCAAACGAAGACGTCGCTCTGCGCGATGCGGCGCAGAAGGCGGGAGCTGGTGCGCAAAATTTCCTGCGCGATGCTAAGCCGATTGAAACGGCGATAGTGGCACTGCGACGGGCGCTAGCGTCTGCCGGCGGGCTCTAAGCCTGGGAGCGCTGGCTTCTAGCCGGCTCTTTCTGACGCTTGACGAAGAGCCGGCTGGAAGCCGGCGCTCCCAGGCTTAGCGGTACAATGTCCCCGTAATATTCCCTCGAAAGTACTTACTGTTTCACCGGCCTGTTTCTTCCCTCTCTTCTTCCGTACCGGATGTAGTGGTCGTAGCCGGAGGTTAGGCGGCCTTCGTTGACGGCGGCGGCTACGTCGGGGTTTTGGCGGAGGTAGTAGGTTTCGTCGAAGTCGGGCGGGATCGCGAAGGCGCCCAGCGCCGTGCCGTCTTTTCCCAGTTGGTCTTTGAGCAACGTCGCGGCGGCGCGATCGAGGTCGGCGGGGCGTGCAGGGCCTTGACCGCCTTGCGCCATGCCGACGCGTGCGAGGAGGCCACCCGCGCTTCGCGCTGTCGCGCGAACCTTCTCTAACGCAGCAGCGTCGTTGTCGATGACTGCCTTCAACAGCTGCTGGAACGCGACCCAGTAGTGGTCGGTCCAAGCCGAGGATGATGTCGCGGCGGAGACGCGCTGGCTGAGTTGCGTCATGCGGTTGTCGGCGGCGCGCAGCGTGTTGCGCTGGTCTTCGAAGTAGAGGCCGACGCCGGTGAGCGTCGCGGCTGCCGCGTGACCGCGCCCGACGAGGCTGCGCACCAGATTGTTGCGAACGATCGAGGCGTACTCGACGTGCTTGGCGCGTCCTGCGATCACCGAGTTGCCGAACGTCGCCGTGTCGCCGCGGTCGCGGTGGTGATAGTTCGCGAGCGCTTCGGGAATGAGCGCGATGTCGGCTTCGACGAGGAAACGCAGGTTGAAGTCCCAGTCGCCTAATACCGGATATTGTTCGTTGTAACCGCCGAGCTGGTCGTAAACCTCGCGGCGGAACAGGAACGCGATCGGCGGATAGAAGTTCGCGATCGCCATTTCCATCAGATGTACGTTTTCGACCCACCCGTTGTACG
The DNA here is from genome assembly GCA_046153995.1 of Micropepsaceae bacterium. Classification (GTDB taxonomy): domain Bacteria; phylum Pseudomonadota; class Alphaproteobacteria; order Micropepsales; family Micropepsaceae; genus SZUA-430. Next base: position 6,036 of record JBJXEH010000078.1, on the reverse strand, counting down.
GCGCGCGGTCGTGAACCACGATGCCGTCCGGCGTTACCTCTTCCGACACGTAAGTTGATTTGGTGATCGCGCCGCCGTAGTGCTTGCCCGCTTTCCCGTCGAGGAAGGCGACGGTTCGTTTGAGAAAATCCGGTTCCCACGAGTCGTCGTCGTCGTGGATGACGATGTAGTCGCTGTCCGCGTTTGCGATCGCGAGGTTGGAGGCCGCCTCCATGCCGCGGTTTTTCACGGCGTCGACCAAGCGCACGCGCGCATGATCGCAGTTCGTTTTTTCGATCGTCGCTTTCACGACGTCGTTGTCGCCGCCGTCGTTGACGACGACGTGGATGTAGTCGCGGAACGTTTGGTTCGCGACGCTTGTCAGCGCGCGTTCCAGGAAAGCGGGGCGGTCCATCGTCCGGGTGATGATCGCGACGGCCGGGCGTGCGCGCGGTGCCGGTTGCTGCGCTGATACCGACGCCGCCTTCACATCGCCGGCGAGACGCTTTTGCAGGGCGTGCGCCGCGTCCGGCGGATACTCGACCGCCGCTTGGCCGCAGGGCCAAAGCGAGTCTTGGATACGGCGGCTCGCGGTATCGCCTTCGAAGCGCGCTTCGGGTTCTGGCAAGAGCGGCACGCGCGCGTCCCGGCCGAAATCGGCGGAGCGCGTCACGCCTGCGAAGATTTCGAGATCGTCTTTCGTTGGGTGCACCAGGATGCGCATGATGCGCTGCCAGGCGGCGGCTTCGGCGGCGCGCAAGGTTGCGAGCGAAACGCCTTCGGGGAGGCTTGCCAGATAGTCGAGGACCCCGGCGTACATCGGGTCGCTGTCCTTCGTCGGGGCGTCGGCGAGGATGCCCGGTGCGCCCGGCGCGATGATCTGGCCGCCGCGTTCTTCTTGCGCGAGCCACTGGATGCTTTCGCCCTTCGGTTCGAACAGGTATTCGATCAAGTGGCGGTTCAGGTTCGGCGAGGTCTCGGGACGTTTCGGGTCGAAGCCGTCGGCTTCGAAGACGAGGCCGAAGGCGCGGCCCCATTCGCTGCGGTCGGAGCCCGGGAAGCCGGAGCGTCCGAAGTAGGCGCCCCACCATTCGTACTCAGGATAGGCTTTGGCGAGCAGTGTTTGCGCGGTCGCTTGCCACCCGGTGTCGATGAGCAACGCGGTGCCCGACGAGCCCAAGAGCTGCTTGACGTAGCCTTCAAACAACAGGCTTTGATGCCGGAACAACGTTTGTACTACTTCGGCGATCTTGCTGCCGCTGCCAAGGAAGCGGGCGAGGTCGGCGCCGTTGCCGACGAGCGAGGGATCGACCGGGTTCAACCTGGCGCCCGAGGGTGCGAAGCGGAACATGCCGCGCACGAACTCGGCCAAGTTGATGTGCTTGTACTCTTTCGACAGCACGTCGATGGCCGCGTCGGGCTTGCGGTTCCATACGCCGCGGGCGACGACGAGGCGCGAGATCCAAAAGAACTCGCCGGTTGCCGGCGCCGGAAGTTTCGTTGCGCGCACGAACGTGTCCAGAGCGCGGCGGATGCGGATGCCTGCGCGCGAGACGTAGAGTGTGCGGGCGCCGTGCTCCTGCTCGAACGCGAGGATGTGCGCGTGCAGGCGCGATAGGTAGCCCGCGATTGCGGGACCTAAATCTTTGCGGCCGAAATTGTAGGCGATGGTGCGGTCTTTGATCATTACACCCTGGCCCATTGCGTGAGGTCGTGACCGCGGGTTTTGAGATCGCCGACGAAGACGCGAAGCGCACTCTCGCGCGCCCCGGTTTCGCGCGTGGAGATGGGGAAGTGGAGTGCGTTCCAACCGGCTTCGCGCGGGCGCACGATGTCGCCTTCCCATGCGTCGCCGATGTGCAGGAATTCTTTGCCGGGGACACTCAAGTCCTTCTCGATGAAGGGGAAGATTTTTCCGGAGCGCTTTGAGAGGACGTGGTCGGCGCTTGAGTAGATCTTGTCGTACCAGTTGTTCACGCCGTTCGAGAGGCGCGTCAGGATCAAGTTGATTTCCTTCGCGCCTAGATACATGTCGCTGACCAGGATGACCTTGCCGCCGCGCGCGCGGAAGGCGGATGCGACCGCGGCCAGGATGGGGTTTACGGTTAGGTTCGCGGTTTCGTAGTCGAGTTCGGCGGCGAGGAACGTGTCTTCGGTTTCGCGCGGCAAGTTCAGCGCCGCGCGGGCATAGCGGACGACTTGTTCGATGTGGCCTTCGCGGCAACCGTCCACCGCTTTGCGCGTGCGATAGCTGAACGCCATACCTTGCAGCCGCGCGAGCAGCAGGTCGATATCGGCCGGCGGTTTCGGAACGGCGCCAGCGAGACGCTCGGCGATGCGCGCGGACAATTCCAGATAGCGCGCGGTCTCGGGCTTGTTGTTGCGCAGGAGGAACGTGTCGAAGACATCGAACGATAAGACGCGCGGGGCGGCCTTCTCGATCTCACGGTCTAGCGCTTTGCGGATGTCAGCGCCTTTGCCGCCGTTCAGCAGCGCTGCGCGGGAGTCGCACACAAGCAGCTCGCGGGCGACGGGGGCGAAGTCGTAGACGACAGGCGGGGGCAGTGGCGCGTCTTCGGCGGCGTGCATCCAATGGTCCGGGGGCGTTGGTGAGGGTTGGCGGTTAGGCACTATAGCGACGGGTTCTTGCACCTGTCGATAAACGGGGGACGGTTAGCGCCCGGTTAGGGCCGCCCATTCTTGCGCCGTCAGCTCCCAATAGATCGAGTGCCTGATCGTGCCGTCAGGGCGGGTGGCGTCGCGTTCGCCTAAGCGTTTGAAGCCCATGCGGTCGATCAACTTTGCCGAGCGGACGTTGTCCGTCGCCGCGGTCAGGCAGATGAGGCGGACGTTCAGCGTCTTGAAGATCCAGCCGATCGTGTGGGCGGCCCCTGCCCCGCCGCCGCCCGAATTCTGGAGGCTGGCGCGGATGGCGCCGCCGAGCTCGGCCGATGCGCGATCCGGCCAGACGGTGACCTTCGAGTAGCCCATGACCGGGCCGCCTTCGGGCCCGCTCAAAATGAGGAGGCCTTCGCCGCGCTTGCGCGCCGCTTCGCAGTCTTCGATCCAGCCGCGAACGGAGGTCAGCGTCAGCGGTTTGGGGAGCGCGTAGATCGGCTCCGACACTGCCGGATCGGCGAGCAGATCGAGCACTGCTTCGGCGTGGCGTTCGTGCGCGAGAAAGCGGCCGGGACCGAGGGTTGTTGGATCCGCGTTGCGTACTGCCTCGCGGATCGCTTTTTCTTCCTCGGCCGATGCGTGGAGAACCGTTTTCGGCGGCGCGGCCAACTACTGACCGCTGACGATGCGCCAGGTGCCGTCGGGTTGGCGGCAGGCGACGCCGGTTGCTGTTTCCGGATTGCCGTCGATGTAGACGCGTTGTTCGAACTCGCGGCACGGGCCGGAGTAGCCGCCGTATCCTTCGTCGTGATAGTCGCCCGCGGTCACGTAGCCGTAGTTGTTCGTGTTCGGATTGCGCCACTCGTACTCTTCGCCCTCGTCGCCGTTGAACGCGTCGTAGTACGTGTTGTTGTAGTAGTAGGCGTCGTGGTTCTTGTCCTTGCACGCATCCTTCGCGATCGCGTTGCCCGCGATGCCGCCCAAGATGACGCCGCCGATCGTCGCTGCCGTGCGGCCTGAGCCTTTGCCGAACTGGTTGCCGATCACGCCGCCGACGATGGCGCCGAGGCCCGTGCCGACCGCGACGTCGGTTTCGCAATTCGAATTGCGCGGCTGTCCCTGGTACGGCTGGCCTTGGCCGTAGTTGCCGTAGACTTGGCCGGCGAACGCCGGAGCCGCTAGCAGTGCGGCGGCGGCGAGGCTGATCGAAATCCGTTTCAACACTTTTGTTTCTCCCTCAGAACTGAACGGGAATATATGCCTCCCCCACGTGCACCGGGAGGGGCGGATTGGGTGACCACGGTTACAAGGCGGCGCGGGCGTCGTTCAGGATTAAGACCCGCCAACCGCGCTTTTTCAGCTCCGCCAACGCGATGGCCGAGACTTTGCCGGCGGTCGCCAGGATCGGCTGCTTCGTCTCACCCCGGGTCGCGAGTTCGAGGCTGATGAGGTCGAGGCTTTTGGCGGCAGGTTCCGTCCATGCCAGATCGTCGAACGGAAACACCGCGACGAGCGCGCCGTCGGCGTTGCGGTTCAGCGCGAATTCGCGGACCACGTAGAACTCTTTCAGCGTGCCAAGTTGCGTGCTGTGGCGCGCGATCAATTCGGCGCGAGCGCGGTGGAACTTTGCGAGATCGGCGCTGTCGGCGTTGGCGGCGCGGCGGATGAACGCTTCGCTGTTGCGGGCTTTCAGGCCCTCCAGCGCTTCGGCGATCGCGTAAGTGTCGGCGGGCGAGAACGACTTGTTGCGGACGAATTCATCGATCACGTCTTCGTCCACGCCAAGCGGTTTCAACTTCGTGGTCACGAGCGCTGCGATCTCGGCCGAACTTTTGTCACGGATCGGGTTTGCCAACGTCGACGCCGTCGAGGTCGCCGACACCGCCACGCCTGCGCCGCCGGGGATCGCTGAAATTGCCGCGGTGATGGAGAGATCGCCCGCTGCCATTGCGCGCGCCACGTCCGCCAAACCGTCGCGTAGCGGCGTGAAGTCCGTGTACGGATCGACCTTCAATTCGAACGCGAGTTCGCGCGTCGCTTTGCTGACACCCGCCACGCTGTCCACGAGGTCGTCGCGGCTGGCGCTCGATTGCTCCACCTCGTCGACCGCGCGGTCGAACATGTTGGCGACGCCGGAGAACAGATTGCCCGTCGTCTCCACCGGATCGAGGATCAAATCGCGGCCGAAGCGGATGGGGGCGAGGCCCGCGTTGCCCAGCGCCTGCGCGAACGTTTTCGTCGTCGACATTTGTTCGAGTGCGGAGAGCGCGCGCAATTCGTTCAGCCGCTGCTCCATCCGGCGTTGGCCGTTCACTTGGAAACTGCCGTAGGGCGTTTCCACCGTGTAGAGCCGCACGAAGCCGTCGGAGCGCACGGATTCCGCGACCGTCCAATTCGGGCCTTTCACGTCGGGCCCGAGCAGCGTGGCTGCGCTCATCGGCGCCGGCGTTTCGGCGAAGGCGGGTGCGGTGGCGAGGAGGAACAACAGGCTTAAAGAGCGCGTCTTCATGGGCTTTGTCCGCATTCTTAGGGGTTGCAAGAGTCGGACGATTCCCGGACTGCCGCAAGACCCCGGCTGATTCTCTGTTTTCTTTAGTAAATTCAATATCTTCCCGTGTGAAGTGAATTTTTACTCGTAAGAGCCCTTGCCGCCCGATGCAACTTGGCGTTTTATCCCCGTCGAAGTTGGGGAACTTCCAAAAATCAACGTTCGGGGGGACGGATGGGACCAAAGCTCCTTTGTTTGGTGGCCGCCGCTTTGTTGCTCAGCGGGTGCTCCGTGGTCAGGTCCTACGTGGCCGATATGGATATGACGGGCGCCGTCAAATACTGCGAGAAGAAGCGCACCAACCCCGACATTGCGCCGATCGCGGGCAAGCTTCCCATCGTGCATGTCGATGAGATCATGCCCGAGATGCTGATCATCGAGACCCTGCCGACCGAAACCGAAGTCGCCGCGATCCGCGCCCTGTCGCGCGATCAGCGTGACTGCCGCGACCACATCGAAACCGTGGCCAAAGACCACTGGCCGACGCAGACGGCGGCGCGCAAAGAGCTTGCGATGAAGATCGACCTGGTGACTGCGCAGTTGCTGAAGCGCAACCTCACCTACGGCAACGCGAACCGGTTGATGCGGGAAGCGGCGCTTGAGGCGGAAGGCAAGTTTACGCAAGACCGCAAGGAACAACTCGCGCAAGCCCGCCTCCAGGAAGTGGAAGCCTGGCGCACGATCGGCGACGGCGTTCGCGCCATCGCGGGGACGCAAAAGCCGGAGCAGACCGGCGATCCGTGCACATGGGTCGACAACAACGTCGACTGCCGCGCGCACTAGCGGGCTTGCCGCACGTTCGCGTTCGCCGCTTGAATGCCCGCTTCCCGAATCGGTTGAGGAGCGGACATGGCCGAAGGTGTCGAACTTGAGTTCAACGAAACCAACAA
>JBJXEH010000077.1:0-21358 GCA_046153995.1 Micropepsaceae bacterium | reverse complement strand
GTCCGGCGCCGTGGGTGTTTCGCTTTGGTGGTGATCGCCGTCTTCGATCGAGTCGATGTAGCCGTCGCGTAGCTTCACGATGCGGTCGCAGCGGCGGGCCAACGCTTCGTCATGCGTGACGAGGATGAGCGTCGAACCGCGTTCGCGCTGGAGCTTGAACATCATTTCGATGATCTCGGCGCCGGTGCGGCCGTCGAGGTTTCCCGTCGGTTCGTCGGCAAAGAGCAGGCTGGGCCGCGGGGCGATCGCGCGGGCAAGCGCCACGCGCTGTTGTTCGCCGCCGGAGAGTTGGCTTGGGTAGTGATCCAGGCGGTGGCCGAGGCCGACGGCGACGAGTTCCTCTTTCGCCTTTTCGAAGGCGTTCGGGATGAGCGCGAGTTCGAGCGGGACCGCCACGTTCTCAAGCGCCGTCATGGTCGGGATCAAATGGAACGACTGGAAGACGATGCCGACATTGCCACGGCGGAAGCGGGCGGCCTCATCCTCGCTGAAGTTCGAGAGCACCTGTTGCTTGACGGTGACCTTGCCCGACGTCGGCCGCTCCAGACCCGTCATGACCATCAGCATCGTCGACTTGCCGGAGCCGGAGGGGCCCACCAAACCTACGGCCTCGCCCTGGCGGATCACCAATTCGATACCATTGAGGATATTGACGGGGCCCGCCTGACTCATAAGTGTGAGCTTGACGGCCTCGAGGCGGAGGATTGGGTCAGTGTTGAGCGAGCGCTGCATGCGCAACCGACTACCAACGAGAGGCGTGAGGGAGCAAACCCGATATGGGACGCGTTGGGCCCATTCCAACGCGATTTTGCTGATTCTCGCCATCTTTGCCGCGGGAATCAACGGAATTGCAGGGGCTGCGGCGAAACCGATCAAGATACTCGCCATCGGCACTAGCCTGACACAGGGGTACAACCTGCCGCCCGGGACAGATTTCACTGCGGTGTTGCAAGCTCAACTCAAGGCTAAGGGGCACGATGTGGTGGTCGTGAATGCCGGGGTTTCGGGCGACACGACGGCGGGCGGCCTTGCGCGGCTCGACTGGGCGCTGAGCGACGATGTGGCCGGTGCGATCGTGGAGCTTGGGTCGAACGATGCGTTGCGCGGGCTTGATGTTGGTCAAACGCGCAAGAACCTCGATCAGGTGCTTTCGAAGTTGAAGGCGCGCAAGCTTGCGGTGCTGTTTACCGGCATGAAGTCGCCGCGCAATCTTGGGCCCGAATATGTGTCGGCGTTCGATGCGATCTATCCGGAGCTTGCGAAGCAGCATGGCGTGCTGTTCTACCCGTTCTTTCTTGAGGGCGTGGCCGCGAATTTGAAGCTCAATCAGAAAGACGGGATTCATCCGAACGAAGCGGGCACGAAGGTGATCGTGAAGGGGATGCTGCCCTACGTCGAAAAGTTGCTCATGCAAATCAAGCCGAAACCTGCACAACCCGCCACGCATTGAACGGAAACTCTCATATGGAATATCGCGAGCTTGGGCGCACGGGCGTCAAAGTGTCGGCTTTGTGCCTCGGCACCATGACGTGGGGTGAGCAGAACAGCGAGGCCGAGGGCCATGCGCAGATGGACTATGCGCTGGCGCAGGGCATCAATTTCTTCGACACATCGGAGATGTATGCCGTGCCGCCAAAGCCTGAGACGCAAGGCTCTACGGAGCGGATCATCGGCTCGTGGTTCAAGGCTCGCGGCACGCGGGACAAGGTGATCCTTGCGACGAAGGTGGCGGGACGTTCGCCGATGAATTGGCTGCGCGCGGACGGTGCGCCGAGCGAGCAGACGCCGAAGCAGATTGCGGAGGCGGTTGAGTCGAGTTTGAAGCGGCTGCAAACCGACCGCATCGATCTCTATCAACTGCATTGGCCGGACCGGCCGGTTGCGATGTTCGGCGCGTCGGGTCTTGCCTACAAGCATGTGGAAGGATCGACGGTTCCGATCGAGGACATTTTGGGCGCGCTCCAGGATCACGTGAAGGCGGGCAAAATTCGCTGGATCGGGCTCTCGAACGAGACGGCGTGGGGGACGATGTCGTTCGTGCATCATGCGGCGGCCAAGGGGCTGCCACGGGTGCAGTCGATTCAGAACGCCTACAGTCTCATCAACCGGTCGTTCGAGATGGGCCTCGCCGAGGTTGCGCATCGTGAGCAGGTGGGACTGCTGGCTTACTCGCCGTTGGGACAAGGGTATCTGACGGGCAAGTATCAGGCAGGCGCGTTGCCTGCGAACTCGCGCAAGGCGTTGTTCAATCGCTTGCAGCGGTATGAGAAGCCCGAGACGGGACCTGCGATCGACCGGTATCTGGCCATCGCCAAGCGTTTCGATTTGGACCCGGGGCAGATGGCGCTGCAGTTCGTGACCACGCGGCCGTTCGTAACGTCGAACATCATCGGGGCGACGACGATGGAGCAGCTCAAGACCAACATCGCGAGCGTGAATGTCACCTGGAGCGATGCGCTGGAGAAGGCCGTCGATGAGGCGCATCACGCGCAGCCGAACCCCGCGCCTTAGATGATCCGCCTTTTCACCGCGATCGAGATTCCTGAGACCGTGCGGACGCGCCTTTCGTTTCTGCAGGGCGGGGTGCCGGGCGCGCGCTGGTCGCCCGCAGAAAATATGCATCTGACGTTGCGCTTTATCGGTGAGGTGGACGAGGCGACGGCGAACGACATCGACGACGTGCTATATGCACTTCATGCACCTCATTTCGCCTTGACGCTGAAGGGTGCCGGCGAGTTCGGCGGGCGCGATCCGCATGCGCTGTGGGTGGGTGTGGCTCCGAACGAGGCGCTGATGCGGCTTGCGGCGAAGATCGAGAGCGCCCTGCAGCGGATGGGACTTGCCGCCGAGACTCGCAAGTATACGCCGCATGTCACGCTGGCCCGGCTGCGCGATGCGCCTATCGCAAAGGTGCGCGAGTTTTTGGCTGCGCACGCGGCGTTCGACAGCGGGCCGTTTCCGGTGCGCGCATTCGCGCTGTTCTCAAGCTATCCGAGTTCGAGCGGCAGTCTCTACCGGCTGGAGCGGACGTACGCGCTCGACGCCTAGTCGTCGATCATTTCGGCTTCGATGCGTTCCATGTCGGCGTCCGAGAGGCCGAAGTGGTGGCCGATTTCGTGGATCAGGACGTGGGTGACGATATCGCCCAGCGTGATCTCGCTATCGCTCCACTCGTCGAGGATCGGGCGGCGATAGAGGTAGACGATGTTTGGTTCGCGCGGGGTGGTGTCGCTTTCCTGCTGCTCCGTGATGCCCACGCCTTGGAACAAGCCCAAAATTTCGTAGGGCGTTTCGAGTTCCATTTCTTTGATCACGTCGTCGTCGGGGAAGTCGTCGACGCGGAAGACGATTTCCCCGCAGCGGTCGCGGAACTTCTTCGGGAGGCGTTCGAACGTGTCGCGGGCGAGGTCATCGATGTCTTCGATCGTCGGCGCGGTCAGTTCGAAAAGCGTTTCGTTCGGCATTTAAGGGGCCCTCGCCAGCGGATCGTCTTTGCGCGAAGATAGACCAGACCGCTTCAGGATTGGGAGAGTGTGTTTTGAGCAAGAAACTCGACGCAACGGCGCGTGCGGCGGCGCTGAAAGACCTACCAGGCTGGCGCGACGATGCCGCGAAGGATGCGATCGTCAAAACGTTCGTGTTTGGCGACTTCGTTCAGGCGTTCGGTTTTATGACCAAAGCCGCGCTTGTTGCGGAGCGTATGGACCACCACCCGGAGTGGTCGAACGTCTATAAGACCGTCAACGTTTTGCTGACGACGCATGACGCGGGCGGGCTGACGATGAAGGACATCGAGCTCGCCCGCGCCATGGATTTGGCGGCCGGCCTTTAGGGGGTCGGCGTCGCGGGTGGCGTCGTGCCGTCCGCCGGCGGTGTTGCAGGCGCAGGCTCGGCCGGCGCTGGCGTCGCCGGTGCGTCGGTCGCGGGCGGTGTCGTCGTGTCGGTGGCGGTGCCCGGCGTCGAACCCGGTTCGACCGGGATCGGTGCTTCTTCGGCGACGACACGTAGCACGAGCGAGTTCAGGCGAGAGATCGTCTCTGTCGACGTGCCGCCTGCGAGTTCGACCGTGACGGTGACCGGCACCGATGCGCCGTCGCGCAGGTCGGCGGGCGTTCCGACATAGGCGACCGCTTTCGAGAGCTGATGATCGGCGCCGTTGCCGGTCCAGTCGCGCCATTCGGTGACCGTCGTTTCGCCGCCGATCGAGACGATCACGCGGGCGACGCCGTCACCGGCGACGGGTTGGGCAGGAGCCGCGGCCGTTGGCGTCGCGGCAGGCTTGTCGGCAGGCGGCGGTGTTGCGCCGTCGGTTGCGGGCGGCGGGTCAGATACCGGCGTCGCGGGCGGCGACGTCGTGTCAACGACCGGTGTCGCAGGCTGGGCTATCGGCTGAGCGGGCGGCGGCATGCCGGCCGATTTCATGAAGCCTTGGACCGAGGCGATCGAAGCAACCGCTCGTTCGTTCGCGCCGAGCTTCAGGTGCCAGGTCGTCGAGAAGACCGATGATGTCGTCTCGCCCGCTTTCGCGACGAGTTCGAACTTCGGGAACGTGACGCTGAGCGTGCGGCCGTCGGGCGACTGGCTCGCTTCCTGATCCGTGACCACGGTGACCGTGTTCAGCGTCATCGGGCCGGTGGGCTGCGTCGCGAAGCCGCCGCCGGGGCCGGCACCCGGACCTGAGAGGAAGTACCAGCCGGCGACGCCTAGTACGGCGGCGGTGCCTGCGACGCCGCCGATGACCACATTGCGATTCATTTGAAATCCCCTTTGAAAGGTCTTGCGAATCCGGCGCGGACCTTAGTGGAGCGGCCGCAAAGCGAGCAAGGCTGCGTTGCCTCGCGTGTGTAACGCGACACAGGCGGGGCGGTTCCGCCTGTGTCAATCTGACGCCGCTGTTAGCGCGGCGCCATGCGGATCGCGCCGTCGAGGCGGATGACCTCGCCATTGAGCATCGAGTTCTCGCAGATGTGGCGCGCGAGTTTTGCGTACTCGTACGGGTGGCCGAGGCGCGAGGGGAACGGCACTTGCGCGCCGAGGCTTTTCTTCAGCTCCTCCGGCGCGTTCGCCATCAGCGGCGTGTTGAACAGGCCCGGCAGAATCGTGCAGCAGCGCACGCCGTCGCGCGACAGGTCGCGCGCGATGGGCAGCGTCATGCCGACAATGCCGCCTTTCGAGGCCGAGTAGGCGACCTGGCCGATCTGGCCGTCTTGGGCCGCGACCGAGCCGGTGTTGATGATGACGCCGCGCTCACCGTCCTCGGTCACCGGTTCGAGGGACAGCATGCCGGCCGCCGATTTCGAGAGGCAGCGGAACGAGCCGACCAGGTTGATCTGGATGATGCGGTCGAAGTGTTCGCTGGGGTGGGGGACGATTTCGTTCGTCTCCTTTTTGCGGGTCGCGGTTTTGATTGCGATGCCGGTGCCCGCACAGTTGATCAGGATGCGTTCTTGGCCGAGTGCGGCGCGCGCCTTCTTGAAGCCGTCGAGGACGCTTTGCTCGTTCGTCACGTCCACCTCACAGAAGACGCCGTCGATATCGGCCGCGACTTTTTCGCCTTTTGCTTTGTCGCGGTCGAAGATGGCGACGCGGCAACCGGCGGCGGCGAGTTCGCGGGCGGTCGCCTCACCAAGGCCGGAGGCGCCGCCGGTGATGACGGCGGTGACGGAGCGATTGAGCTGCATGAAAGCGTTTCCTTGTTAAGTTGGTTTGACGCTTCTTAGCGGCGGTTGACGTTTCAGGCTAGACGTGGCGAATTCCGGCCGGTTGCCGCGCCCCAGCGATTTCGTGATCGAACGCGGCGGCTTTTCGCGTTATATTCCGGTGCTACATGCCTTCTCATCAGCGCCGCCGTGCGGCTCGGGATTTGGTTGTTACGCAGATGACCTATCAAACACCTCCGCTTGAAGGCGAAATCCTGCCACCGGAACGTATGGCGCGCGACGAGCGCATTGTGCGCGAAGGCTTTTGGCGCCAGCTGCGCCGTTTCGTGGGTCGCATCCCGTTCGCGGAGGATGTCGTCGCGACCTACTATTGCGCGTTCGATAGCCAGACGCCGCTGACGGCGCGGGCCGTGCTGCTTGGCGCAGTCGCTTATTTCGTGACGCCGCTCGACATGATCCCGGATTTCATTCCGGTCTTGGGCTTCACGGACGATGCGACGGTGCTTGGCACCGCGATCGCTGTCGCGGGTGCACATATCCGCGCTTGGCACCGCGAACGCGCGCGGCGCACGCTTCTGATTGAGGCGCCTGCACGCTGAGCGCGGTGCGCTTGTTGCGAAAACAGACTCAATCGAATCCGTAACAACGTAACACTGTCGCCGTTCCGCCATTCTTGGCGTAACATTGACGTAACATTGGTGTAACTTGTTACGCATGCACTCGCCGTTGCGGCTGCTGGGCAAAATTGCGCGTGCTGACGCGATAGTGCGCAGGAGAACCTCTCTTTTCCGAGCCTTTGGTGCTTTAGAACAAATAAGGAACTAAGGCGAAAAGGTCAACCAATCTCGAGGTTCACAATTCTGGGAGTCGCGGATTTGCTGGGATTTACCCGCACGAAATTCAACGCGTGCTGTAGTACGGTTATGGCCATGCGAAAGACGGCGCGGTTTTTTAGGTCTGCAATCGGCGTGCTGCTTGCGGCGGCGCTGGCCTTTAGTCCTGTCGCCGCACTCGGTGCACCAACGCAGTCCGCGCATCAAAGTGACGCTATGACGGCCGATGGTGGCGCGCCTTGCGACATGCCGTGCGACGGCTGCGGCGACGGTCAGTCATCGCTGTCTTGCTTGATCGCTTGCGCAGGCTTGGCAGGGTCGCTGCTTCCCGCCATGCAGTTGGCGCTGGTTGGCGAACTGACATCCCGCGCCGTGCCAAAGCCGAATGCATCGCTCTCCGGCCAAGAGCGCGAGCCGGACAAGCCGCCGCCGAAAATGATCCTTGCTTGAACTGAATCGATCTTCGCGAAGCGTTGTCGCTCGCGAGGGATTTTGACATTCACGCAAGGAACTTCCCGAAATGAGCTCGCTTCATGCGCTCGCGCGCGCGGCATTTGCCGCGTTGGCGGCGATCATCTTGCTTTCGGCCTGCGGCCAAGCAACACCGTCTTATACGTTTTCCGCCATCACCCAAGAAGTCGCGATGGACGGCGACGCCGTCGTCGACGTGCGTCTCATCCATAAGGCGACCGGCAAGCCGGTCGAAAATGCCGTCATCTTCGACAAGCGCTTCGACATGGGCCCTGACGGGATGGGCGGCATGGCGGCGCCCGTCGAGGCACAGGGCTCGCCCGAGCCCGGCGTCTATCGCTTCAAAGTCGCGCCGACCATGGAAGGCCGTTGGGCACTGACGTTGAACGCCAAGGTCCAAGGCGTGGCGGAGACGATCACCGGCTCCGTCGTCGTCACGGCACGCTGACCATGCGCAAGACTTTCATTTGGGCTGCGGCTGCGGTCGTGTTGGCTGTGGCCGGCGGTGCGGCGTGGTGGCTGTGGCCGTCGCACGACATGCGTGGCGAGAACGTGCCGGCATCGAACATGGGGCGGGTCCTCTACTACCAGGATCCGTCCGGCGCGGCAGACTATTCGCCGGTGCCGAAGAAGGACGCGCAAGGCCGCGACTATGTCGCCGTGCGTGCGCCCGGCGAAGCGACTCCGGCCAAGGGTAAAAAAGTCATCTACTACCGCAACCCAATGGGGCTCACGGACACCTCGCCGATGCCGAAGAAGGACTCGATGGGGATGGACTATATCCCCGTCTATGCAGACGAAGGTACGGACGAACCGGGCACGGTGAAGATCAACCTGGACCGCGTGCAGCGTCTGGGCGTGCGTACGGCGAAGGTCTCGCGGCAAGCGATGGCCGAAACGGTGTTGCTGTCCGGCACGGTCACCGCCGACGAACGCAAGCTTGGCGTCGTCGCGCTGAAGTTCCAAGCGAATGTCGTGAAGCTTCACGTCGCGGCGACCGGCGAGCGTGTGCGGAAGGGGCAGCCGCTGTTCGACATCCAGAGCCCCTTCTTGCTTAGGTCGGAACTCGACCTCGCGTTGGCGCTTCGGACCCGCGATGTCGCGGAAGCTCAGGGTGGGGTCGTCGCCCGTTCGAATGCGCGCGTCATCAAGGCGACACGCGAGCGGCTGCGCATTTACGAGGTTCCCGAAGCGGAGATCGAACGGCTTATCCGCACGGGTACTCCAACCGGTTCGATCACCTGGCGCGCACCGCAAGACGGTGTCGTGATCGAAAAGCCGATCGTCGCCGGTATGCAGGCTGAGCCCGGCGCGACGCTCTATCGCCTCGCCGACCTCTCCAACGTTTGGGTTATCGCCGAAGCGCCGGAGAACGCCCTTGCGATCGCGAAGGCCGGAGCGACAGCGCGCATCGTGCTGAACGCTTATCCGGGCAAGCCATTCGAAGGCAAAGTGACGTTCGTCTATCCGGAAGTTTCGATGACGACGCGCACCGCGAAAGTGCGCATCGAACTGCCAAACCCCGACGGAACCTTGGTGCCGGGGATGTTCGCGTCAGTCGAGGTTGCAAGCCCCCCCGGCGAACCCGTTATGACCGTGCCCGATAGTGCGCTTATCGACTCGGGGTCTCGCCAAGTGGTGCTCGTCGCCCGCGGCGAGGGGCGGTTCGAGCCGCGCGCCGTGACGGTGGGCCGGCGTGCGAACGGCATGATCGCCGTTCTTTCGGGCCTCGACGGCACGGAAGAGGTCGTGACCTCGGCGACGTTCCTGATCGACGCCGAAAGCAATCTGCGGGCGGCCTTGCAGAGCTTCACTGCCGGCGCGCCGCCGGTGAAGGAGGCGACGCCATGATCGCCGCTGTTATCCGTTGGTCTGCGAACAACCTGTTGCTCGTGCTCGTCGCGACCGCGCTCGCGACATTCGCCGGCGTCTATTCGCTTTTGACAACGCCGGTCGATGCGATCCCCGATCTCTCCGATACGCAAGTCATCGTCTATACCGAGTATCCGGGCCAAGCGCCGCAAGTGATCGAGGATCAGGTCACCTATCCGCTGACGACTGCGATGTTGAGCGTGCCGAAGTCGCGCGCCGTGCGCGGCTTTTCCTATTTCGGCGTCAGCTTCGTCTACGTGATTTTCGAGGACGGCACCGATCTCTATTGGGCGCGCAGCCGCGTCCTCGAATATCTGAATGCGGCCGCACGCCGCCTGCCTGCAGGCATCACGCCCACGTTGGGGCCGGATGCGACAGGGGTCGGTTGGGTTTATCAGTACGCAATCGAACACCCGAGTCTCAATCTTGCCGAGACCCGCACGTTGCAGGATTGGTACGCGCGGTTTGCGGCGGCTAAGGCCGATGGCGTCGCCGAGGTGTCGAGCGTCGGCGGTCTCGTCAAACAGTACAACGTCGTCGTCGATCCGAAGCGCCTGCTGGCGCTTGGTCTGACGCTGGACGACGTGCGGAAAGCGATTGCCGGCAGCAATCGCGACGTTGGCGGCCGGGTCGTCGAACTCAGCGAAACCGAACATGCCGTGCGCGGACGCGGGTATCTCAAGAACGCCGCCGACATCGAGGCGATCGCGCTGAAGGCGATGGGCGGCGTGCCGGTCACGATCAGGGATGTGGCCCGTGTCGAGATCGGTCCCGACGAGCGGCGCGGCGTGGCCGAGTTGAACGGTGAAGGCGAGGTCGCGGCGGGCATCGTCGCCCAACGCCAAGGCGCCAACACAGTCGATGTGATCGACGCGGCGAAGCGGTCGCTGAACGCTCTGCTGCCGAGCCTGCCCGAAGGCACGCGCATCGTGCCCGTGTACGACCGGTCGGACCTTATCGCGCGCGCCATTGCAACGCTTGAGCGCACGCTGACCGAAGAGAGCATCATCGTCGCGCTGGTTTGTATCGTGTTCCTTCTGCATGTCCGCAGCGCGCTTGTTGCGATCATCATGCTGCCCGTCGGCGTTTTGCTCGCCTTCGCCGGCATGAAGGTGCTGGGGCTCAGCTCCAACATCATGAGCCTGGGCGGGATCGCGATCGCGATCGGCGCGATGGTCGATGCGGCGATCGTGATGATCGAGAACGCGCACAAACACATCGAGCGCTTGAAGCCCGGCGAATCGCGCGGCCAAGCAATCGTCGACGCCGCCGTCGAAGTGGGCCCGTCGCTGTTCTTTAGCCTGCTTATCATCACGGTCTCGTTCCTGCCGATCTTTGCGCTCGAGGCGCAGGAAGGCCGTCTGTTCCATCCGCTCGCTTTCACGAAGACGTTCGCGATGGCGGCGGCTGCACTGTTGTCCGTGACGCTGGTTCCCGCGCTGATGGTGCTGTTCATCAAAGGAAAAATTCGCGGCGAAAGCGAAAACCCGATCAACCGCGTGCTGATCGCGCTCTACCGGCCGGTCATCCGCGCGGTGCTGAACGCACGATTCGCAACGGTCGGTGTCGCGCTGGCGGTGCTCGCCGTGTCGGTATGGCCTCTGATGCGCATCGGCTCGGAGTTCATGCCGACGCTCAACGAAGGCACGCTGTTTTACATGCCGACCACCCTGCCCGGCCTTTCGGTCACGAAAGCGGCTGAGCTTGTGCAAACGCAAAACAAGATCATCAAATCGTTCCCCGAAGTCGCGTCCGTCTTCGGCAAGGCGGGCCGGGCGCAGACCGCGACCGACCCAGCGCCGCTCGAGATGTTCGAAACCGTCGTCAATCTGAAACCGGAAAGCGAATGGCGCGCCGGCATGACAACCGACAAGCTGATCGCCGAAATGGACGCGAGTCTACAGTTTCCCGGCGTCTCGAACGCGTGGACGATGCCGATCAAGGCGCGCATCGACATGCTTTCGACCGGTATCCGCACGCCCGTGGGCGTCAAGGTGATCGGCCGCTCGCTCGGCGAGATCGAGGCGGCGGCGCGCGACATCGAGCGCGTGTTGCGCACGGTGCCGGGTACGGCGAGCGCGTTCTCCGAGCGCATCGGCGGCGGCTACTACCTCACGATCGAGCCGGACCGGCGCGAACTTGCGCGCTACGGCCTTAGCGTCGACCAGGTGCAGGACACGATTGCGATGGCGCTGGGCGGCGAGACGGTGACCACCACGGTCGAGGGCCGGGAACGCTACGGCGTCACCATCCGCTATCCGCGCGACATGCGCTCCGACCCGCAGACGATCGCGCGCCAAGTGATCGTGCCGATGGCGTCGGGTGGCGGCGTACCGCTCGGCCAGGTCGCTACGATCAAGCTCGAGCAAGGCCCCTCGACGATCCGCACCGAGGATGCGCAGCTTGCGGCCTATGTTTTTGTCGATGTGCGCGACCGTGACCTTGGCGGCTACGTCGCCGAAGCACGCGAAACCGTCGCACGCGAGGTCAAGTTCCCGCCCGGCGTCTATCCGATTTGGAGCGGGCAGTTTGAGTATCTGGAACGTGCCGAGGCGAAGCTGATAATCGTGGTGCCGGTGACGCTACTGATCATATTCCTGTTGCTCTATCTGAACTTTGGGCGACTCGCGGAGACGCTGATCGTCATGGCGTCCGTTCCGTTCTCACTCGTCGGCGGGTTGTGGCTGATGTACGCGCTCGGGTTCAACTTCAGCGTCGCCGTTGCCGTTGGCTTCATCGCGCTCGCGGGCGTCGCCGCCGAAACCGGCGTCATCATGCTGATCTACCTCGACCACGCGCTTGCCGCCCATCGCCAGCGCGCCGCGGCGGAAGGCCGCCCGCTCGCGCTCGCCGACGTCAATGCTGCCGTTCTGGAGGGCGCCGTTGAGCGCGTAAGACCCAAGCTGATGACGGTGGCCGCGATCACGGCAGGATTGCTGCCGATCATGTGGTCGACAGGTGCGGGCTCGGAAATCATGCAACGCATCGCGGTGCCGATGATCGGAGGTATGGTCTCCTCGACGGTCCTGACCTTGGTTGTCATTCCGGCGATCTATTCACTGGTTAAAGGTTGGAATTACCGGACCGTCGACGCGTTGGTTCCGGTGGACTAGACAGATCCGTGTTCTCTGACGCAGCGGTGGAGGTTGGCTTGGACTTTGTGATCGTCGGCTTGACCGCCTTTTTGGCGTCGGGGCTCACGCTCTATTCCGGATTCGGCCTGGGTACTATTCTGTTGCCCGCGTTCGCGATCTTCTTCCCAACGCCCGTTGCCGTCGCTGCGACAGGTGCCGTTCACTTGATGAATAACCTCTTCAAGGGTGGGCTTCTGGGTCGGCAGGCGCACTGGCCTACGGTTTTGAGTTTTGGCCTGCCTGCAATTCCCTTCGCGATTTTGGGTGCGTGGGTTTTGTCGCGGTTAGCAAGCTCCGCCGCCGTTTTCGAATGGTCGGCCTGGGGCAAAGTCTTCGGCCCAACACCAGCAAGCTTGATCATAGGGTGCACTATGATCGCGTTTGCCGTCTTAGAATTGCAACCGTGGTTTCAGCGGCTCACTGCGCCGAAGCGGCTGATGCCCCTGGGCGGGGCGCTCACCGGGTTCATCGGCGGACTCAGCGGGCAACAAGGCGCACTCCGCTCGATGTTCCTGTTGAAGAGCGGTCTTGAACCGGCACGATTCATCCCGACCGGCGTCTTGATTGCAATGCTCGTCGATCTATCGCGGCTTCCGGTTTATGCGATTTCATTCGCAAGCCTCAATCAGTTCGCGTGGCGCCAGGTTACATTGGTGGCGGCCGGCACAGTCTGCGCGTTCGCGGGCGCGTTCTTGGGGGCGCGCTACCTGGCGAAGGCGACGATGGAAATTGTTCGCATCATGGTTGCCGCCTTGATGTCCCTCATTGGCGCAGCGTTGGCGGCTGGCGTGATTGGCGGCTAGATGTTGCCGGTGGAGTGGAATCAGCTTCGTCCACCGTTCCCAGTCGTGAGCGCTCTTGCGACGACTATCGCGAGGCAAAGCCCCAGCGCCTGTGCGAGCAGGAAGCCAATGATCGATGCTGGCGCAATCCCCGCGAACGTGTCCGTCAACGCGCGGGCCAGCGTTACCGCGGGGTTTGCGAACGAGGTTGAGGACGTGAACCAGTAGGCGCCGACGATGTAGGCAGCGACGGCATAGGGCATTCGTTCGGCGTTCGATCTTGCGACGCCCCAGATCGTTAGAGCCAAGCCGAATGTCGCGACAACTTCGCCGATTTGTTCGCCGAGCGTAGAACGGTCGTGCGCCGATTCCTGCAGTAAGGCCAAGCCGAACATCGCGTGGGCGAGCACGACGCCTGCGATTGCGCCAGCGACTTGGGCTGCGATGTAGAAGGGCGCCGCTCGCCACGGGGTGCGGCCACCAACACACTCGAACACCGTGACGGCGGGGTTGAAGTGTGCGCCGGAGATCGGGCCGAGAGCTGCGATCAACGCGATGAGCGCGCCGCCGGTCGCGATCGCGTTTGCGAGCAGCGCAATCGCGTCGTTCCCGGCCGACAGTTTCGCGCCCATGATGCCGGAGCCGACGACGGCGGCGAGCAGCATCGCCGTGCCGATGAACTCGGCCAGAGCACAACGCGCGAGATGGCTCATTGGTGCGGGCCCAGTTCGGCGACTTTCCGGCGCAGCGTGGAGGGGGCGAGCGTCTCGACCGGCAGCGCGACAAGCCCATCGACGGCGTTTCGGATTGCGGCGAAGACTGTTTCGAAGTCGGCCGCGTTGTGCGGGTCGGGGAAGCTCCAATGCGCTTTCAACGGTGCTGCGGGCCAGACGGGACAGGCCTCTGCGGCGGCGTTGTCGCAAACGGTGATCACGAGGTGCATTTGCGGCGCCGCCGCGACTGCGAATTCGTCCCAACTTTTCGAGCGCACGCCGTCGGCGGGGACGCCGTGCGCGCGCAATGTGGCGAGCGCGAGTGGGTTTGGTTGGCCCTTTGGGATGCTTCCGGCGCTGAACGCACGGAACCGTCCCTGCCCCGCGTGGTTCAAGTAGCATTCGGCCATGATCGAGCGGGCCGAGTTGCCCGTGCAGAGGAAGAGCACATTGAAGGGCGGCTGCGTCATGCGCAGCAGGCCCCGGCATCAGGCGCGGCGGCGCGTACGCGCAGACATTTCACGGGATTTCTCCTTGGTGGGTTTCATGGGTGCGCAGATCGCTGGCGCGCAACTTGCGCCCGCGCAGCAGTTTTCGGTGAGGAAGGCGACCAGACCGTGCATCTTGTCGAAGGCCGCGACGTAGATCAGCGAGCGGCCTTGGCGCGTCACCGTCACAAGTCCTGCGTGCTTCAGCTGCGCTAGGTGAAACGACAACGTGGGCGCTGGAATGTCGAGCGCTTCGGCGATGCGCGAGGGGGTGAGGCCGGGCGGTCCGGCCTGCACCAGCGCGCGGAACACGGCGAGGCGATGTTCTTGGGCGAGCGCCTCTAAGGCGGAAACGACTTGGATTGATTCCATAGTTCGATAAATATGGAAATATTTGGCGAACGTCAAGGTCTGCCGCCGTAGGTTTGCTTCTACCGGCGGAGCGGGATCAGCGCGCGCAGGCGTTCGTCGCGGAGGTAGAGGCCGCCCCAGAGAATGACGCCGAGGTACACGCCGAAGAGGACGTGGGTGTAGAGCGGGCTGCCGACGCGGACGTGCGTTGCGACCGCGCCGCCGAGATAGGCGGTGACTAAGATCGCGCCCAGTACCGCGGTCGGCGGCAGCGCGTAGAGCAGCGTCGCGACGAGCAGCACTGCGCCCAGCGCGCGCGCCATATCGGCGCCCACGAAGCCGAGCGGTGCGCTGGTTTCGAGCACGATGGGCAGTGCCAGCAACTTCATCGTCGCGTCCATCAACAGGAACGCGATCATCAGGCCGCTCATCGTCCAGCCGATGCGGGTCATTGTGGTGGTTGTCATTCGTGATCCTTAGCGCGATAGGAGTGGGTTCGGATTTTTTCGCGGTCATACCACCGCTGCCGTAGGGCTTTGTCAAAATTTCGAGCAGGTGGCCGTTCGCGTCGTCGAAGTAGACGCCGCGGCCGTCGTCCCAGTGATTGATCTTGCCCGGCTCGCGGTGGAACGGATCGGCCCAGTACGGCAGGTCCGCCGCCCTGATGCGGGCGGCGCGAGAGAACGGGGACCCAGGAGAACGCGCTTTGCTTCTCAACGCGCGTTGGGCATCGGTGCTTGATCTCCTGGGTCCCGGCTCGCAAGCTGCGCCGCGCTGCTGCCGCAGCGGGCTTCGCTAGCGTCCGGGATGACAGGATTTGGGAATCGCAACGGATTCGAGAATTAAAGCTGCGCTCGCTTCACTTGAAACGCACGCGTCGGCGAAGTTTCGTGACGATATGTCGAAGCGGTACGGCATCGTCACGCGTGACAAGACGTTGGGCGTGCCGATGGCGCAGATTCAGAAGCTTGCGAAGTCGTTGGGGCGAGATCATGCGTTCGCCGCCGCTTTGTGGAAGACGCGGGTCTATGAGGGGCGGATGCTGGCGATCTATGTCGCCGAGCCCGCCTGCTTGACCGAGAAGCAGATGGAGACGTGGGCGCGCGCCTTCGACAATTGGGGAATCACCGATACGGCGTGCTTCAAGCTGTTCGATCAGTCGCCGCACGCGTGGGCGATGGCGCGGGCGTGGGTGAAGCGCCCGCAAGAGTTCGTGAAGCGGGCGGGGTTTGCGTTGATCGCGTGTCTCGCGCTGCACACGAAGAGCGGGCCGGATGCGCCGTTTCTGAGCGCATTGAAGTTGATCGAGCGCGAGGCCGAGGATGAGCGCAACTTCGTGAAGAAGGGCGTGAGTTGGGCCGTGCGCGCGATCGGGCAGAAGAAGAGCGCAGCACTGAAGGCGGCGGCGTTGCAGACGGCGGAGCGGTTGGCGGCGTCGGAGAATGCGGGAGCGCGCTGGGCAGGTAGAGACGCGCTCCGGACTTTGAAAGTGTAGCTCACCCGGGAGCGCGGACATCTTGTCCGCTCTTTGCTTGACGATTCAGGAAGAGCGGGCTGGAAGCCCCGTCTTCGCCCGAGGCTTCGACGGGCGCATTTTGGCTCACTCCAGGTTTTGTGCCCCTCTATCGTTGCGCGCGTTGCGATATGAGAAATGGCGTTACTTTGCGTTTCAGTATCTCCACCAACTCCGGGTCCATGAGGTCGTAGTTGTCGGGGATGTCGAGGCAAACCACGCGGCGGTTGCGGAGGTGTTTGCGGAAGAGTTTTGTGAGTTTGGTGCGGTGGTGTTTCTCCATCACGAAGATCAGTTCGGCCCATTCGATCAGTTCGCCTGTGACCGGGGTTGCGGCGTCGTCGTTCAAGCCGGCCGAGTCGCATTCGATGCCGGGGTGGTTTGCGAACACTTGTTCGGCGGTTGGGCTGCGCAGGCGGTTCATGCTGCAGAGGAAGAGGACGCGGGTCATGCGGCGGATTGCTCCGCAGTGGCGAGGAGCCAGTCGCGAAAGGCTTTGATCTTTGGCGCGTTCTCGAGTTCGGGCGGGTAGACGAGGTAGTAGGCGCTTTCGCTTTTGAGCGATGTTGCGAAGGGGCGGACGAGGCGTCCGGCGTCGAGGTCGCCTTTGACGAGAACGCTGCGGCCGAGCGCTACGCCCAAGCCTTCGATCGCGGCTTGGATGAGCAGGCCGCTATCGTCGAAGCCGGGGCCGCGTGTCGCGTCCACGGTGGGCACGCCGGCTGTGCGTAGCCACATGACCCAATCTTCGCGCAGTTCGTCGTGCAGCAGCGTTACGCGCGCGAGGTCGGTCGGGTCTTTCAGGTGCGCGGCCAATGCGGGCGCGCAGACGGGGAAGAGTTCTTCGCCCAGGATCTTGATGCGCGTCAGACCCGGCCAGTCTTCGCGGCCATAGCGAATCGCGATGTCGACATCGGGCCCAAGCGCGCCGGTTTGCGCTTCGAATGAGGCCAGCCAGACGTCGATGTTCGGGTGCATGGCGCGGAAGGCTGCCAACCGGGGTACTAGCCACTTGCCGGCGAAGGAGGGCATCACGGCGACGGTGAGCCAACCCTGGCCCGGGTCGACAGCTTGGAGCTTGCGGCCCGCCAGGGCGAGTTGGTCGAGGGCCTGGGTGACCGCGGGCAGGAACTTCGCCGCAGCCTCTGTCAGGGCCACAGCGCGGCCGTCGCGGCGGAACAGGGGCAAGCCCGCCCAATCCTCCAGCGTCTTCACCTGGTGACTTACGGCACTCTGCGTCACAGCTAATTCATCGGCCGCCCTTGTGAAACTAAGGAGGCGGGCCGCGGATTCGAAGGCCCGTAAGGAATTCAAAGGGGGAAGGCGGCGCTGCATTGGCTTAGTATATGAATTTCTCTCATGTTGTCGATGAAAAGTCCTCGTTTGAATTAATGCGGCCGGATCGCCATCTTTTGGCTTATCAGAAGCATTGAGTGAAGAAAGCGAGATTTCCCATGTTCAAGGCATATCCCCTCTATATGATCCCGCGGAATGAGCACCGCTCATCCAAGCGTGGGTTTTGGCGGACGCTGCTCGAACTTTTGGGCCGTCAGCCGCAGTACTGAGCCCCAGTGCTGAGATTGCAGCGCGATAGACAAAGGGCCCCGCGTCGGGGCCCTTCTTTTTTGCTTTAGCGCGTTGTGGGCGTTAGCCGGTTACCAGCACCACTTTGCCCTTCACTTTGCGGGCGGCCATGTCGTTGAGGGCTTCGGCGGCTTTGGCCAGCGGGTAGGTTTTTGAGACTGTGGGTTTCAGTTTGCCTTCTTCGATCCAGCGCATGAGTTCGTGGAGGTTTTCGGTGTTGCGCTTCGGCTCGCGGGCGGTGAACGCGCCCCAGAAGACGCCGACGATTTGGCAGCCTTTGAGCAGCGACAGGTTCAGTGGGATCGCTGGGATGCCGGCCGGGAAGCCGACCACGAGGTAGCGGCCTTCCCAGGCGATCGCGCGCAATGCCGGCTCCGCATAGTCGCCGCCGACGCCGTCATAGATGACGTTCGCGCCGTCGCCGCCGATGAGTTTTTTGAGGTCATCGGAGAGCTTCTTCTGCGCGTCGCGGTTCAGCGGATTTTCCGGATAGACGATGCCTTCGTCGGCGCCGCGCGCTTTGCAGAAGTCGACTTTCTCTTGGGACGAACACGCTGCGATGACGCGCGCGCCCATGATCTTGCCGATCTCGACCGCTGCGATACCGACGCCGCCAGCGGCGCCGAGCACGAGAAGCGACTCGCCCTTCTTCAGATTTGCGCGGTCTTTCAGCGCGTGGTGCGAGGTGCCGTAGGTCATCACGAACGCGGACGCTTGAGCAAAATCGATGTTTGAGGGGAACGGGATGCAGCGCGCGGCGGGGGCGCAGACTTCTTCTGCGAAGCCGCCGAAGCCGGTTGAGGCCATCACGCGGTCGCCGACTTTCACGTTCGTGACGCCTGGGCCCAATTCCTTCACGATACCCGCGACCTCACCGCCCGGTGAGAACGGAAGCGGCGGTTTGAACTGGTACTTGTTTTGGATGATCAGCACGTCCGGGAAGTTCACGCCTGCGGCCTTCACGTCGATCAGGACTTGGCCGTCGGTGGGTTTCGGACTTGGCACGTTTTCGACGACCAGGCTGTCGGGCGGGCCGTAGGCTTTGCAGAGGACGGCTTTCATGCGGATACTCCAGGCTATGTGTGTGTTTTGACGGGCCGGACGTTAGGCCAGGCTTTCGTAAAGGCCAAGCGGGCTGTCGCCCTTTCGCTTGCGTTCGTTCAGCGGGTGTTCAGGCGGACGGGCGCGAGACTGGCGTATCGGTCTTCGCCCCCAATTGGAGACGCTTCCCATGAACAAGATGCTTTTTGGTGCCGCGTTGGCCGCCGTCGTTGCGGCAGGCCCCGCGATTGCCGACGAGGCGCGCAAGCCTTCACAGAACCCCTGCGCGTTCGTGCGTTCGATCGACAATTTCAAGCCGGTCGATAACTACTCGGCGATCATCGAGACGAGCCCGAGCAAGCGCTTTCTCGTGACGTTTGCGAACAGTTGCCGCGAGTTGAAGTGGGCGTGGTCGGCGCGAGTCGAGTCGCGGCCGGGCATCTGCTTGCGCCCGGGCGATATCATCGTGGCGGGACGCGACGGCTTCGTCGATCGCTGCTTCATCAAGTCGATCGCACTGCTGCCGCCGAAGAACGCGCAGGCGCCGGCGGCTTACTGACGTGTGAGATTTGCGAGAGCCGTTGTCGTCCGGCGTTCGCCTACCACGTCGCCGCGCCAGTTTTTGATGGGTGGGTTTAGGTGTTTGGCGAGTTGTGGCGCGGTTGGGTCGGCGGCGTCTAACAACACGAGTAGCTTCGCCATGGCGGTTTCGGCGGCGCGGGTGCCGCCGTCGTCGATCTTGAGCGCGATGCCCAGACCTTGATCGGGTAGTACGGCCATGAAGACGGCCTCTGCGCCGGTCTTCACCACCGCGCGGCCGCGGGCGGCTTCAATGAGGTCGGCGCAGGCGCGGCCTGTGCCTGAAACGAGTAGCGGGTGGGCCTTCCACGCGGCGGCGATGCGCTTGGCCGCCAGTGCGCGGGTGGCGTCGAGTTTTGCCGAATCGCCGAGGCGGGCCATGCCGGTTGCCAGATGGGCGAGCGGGATCGCGTAGTTCGGGGCGGCGCAGCCGTCGATGCCGATGGGCATCCTGCTCGCATCGACGCCGCAGAGATTTGCGATCGCTTCGCGCACCAGGACTTGCACCGGATGATCGGGGCGTTCGTAGCCTTCGTTGGCAATTTTCAAGTGGCGCGCGACAGTGAGGAAGCCCGTGTGCTTGCCGGAGCAGTTGTTGTGCAGTTTGCAGGGTTGTTTGCCGGCGCGCAGCATTGCGTGAGCAGTGGGCTCATGAAATGGCAGGTGCGGACCGCAGGCGAGGTCGCTTTCTTTGGCGTCGATCTTGGCGAGCCACGATGCGACGCGTTCGGTGTGCATCGGTTCGCTGGAGTGCGATGCGCAGGCAAGGGCCAGGTGTTCGTCACTCAAACCGAACGCATCGGCGGCGCCGGTTTCGACGAGCGGCAACGCTTGCAGCGACTTGAAGGCGGAGCGCGGGAAGACGGGGTTCGCTACGTCGCCCCAAGCCGCCACGACTTTGCCCGCAGCATCGCACACGGCTATCGCGCCGCGGTGTTGGCTTTCGACGATGCCGCCGCGCGTGACTTCGACGAGGACAGGGTTCACTTGCTTTCCTCGCCCTCGACCGCTTTGCGCAGGCGGCCGAATGCCAAGCGCAGGCGCGACTTCACGGTGCCGAGCGGGATCTTCGTTTCGTCCGCGATCTGGCTGTGCGATTTCGCGAGATAGAACGCTTCGTGCACGAGGTCGGCTTGTTCCTTCGGCAGCGTCTTCAGCGCGCGGGTGATGCGGGCTTCGCGGTCGAGCGTGTCGAGGCGGTCGTCGGCGGCTTCAGCTTCGGCCGGTACCAGCATCGGATCTGAGGGATCGAGCTCAGGCCGCTTTTCTTTTCGCACCATGTCGATGCGTCGGTTGCGGGCGATTGTGAACATCCAGGTCGAGACTGAGGCTTGGCGCCTGTCAAAGGTCGCAGCCTTCCGCCAGACGGTGAGCATGACCTCTTGCGTTAGTTCTTCCGCTTGACCGCGGCTGGTGCCGATCTTGATGAGGTAACCTTTGATCTTCGGCGCGAAGTGGCGGAACAGCGCCGCGAACGCCGCCTTGTCGGCGCTGGCGGCGATGGCCTCAACCAGGTCCGCCAGGGCTTCACGGTCCAATGTGCCGGTTTCTGGGGACGTTGCACTTCGCATGGGGCGACCCTAGCAAATGCTTCGCTTGTGCGGGAATCGCGATTTCGGCCACAGAGGTGCGGTTAAGGGCTTCACAAAACCGCCCCATATGGGCGAGACATTGCTTGTGGCGAAGCACGCGGTGGGCGATTCTTGACCCTCCCGCATGTGCTTGGGGTGTCGTTCAAGCAAAGGTAGTTTCGATGTCTTTGAAATTCAGCCGGATCGGTGTTGCGACGATTGCCTTGGGAGCCGCGATCGGGGTGGCCTCCGCGCAGTCCGGGCCGACGTTGCTCGGCAACCAAGATGCTTGGGAAGCCTATAAGAATACCGATGGCCGCGGCGCCGTCTGCTGGGCGGTGTCGCAGCCGCAGACGAAGGAGCCTGCGACTGCAAAGCGCGATCCGATCTATTTCCTCATCACGACGTGGCCCAAGGCCTCGGTCGCGAACGAACCTTCGGTCGTGATCGGCTATCAATTCAAAGAAGGCGCGACGGCGACGGTTGAGGTCGGGTCGGACAAGTTCAGCTTCTTCACCAAGGCCGACGGCGCCTGGCTGCAGAGTAAGCAGGACGAGGCGCGGCTGATCACGGCGCTGCGCGGTGCCGGCGAAATGAGGGTTAAGGGCATCTCGAAGCGCGGCACGTTGACCACCGATACCTACTCGCTCAAGGGTATTTCCGTCGCACTCGACAAAGTGGCGGAAGGCTGCAAATAGAACGGCCTTACGCGGCAGGATTTCAGGGCCTTTTGAGGGCGGCTGGGTTTCAGCCGCCCTTTGCTTTT
>JBJXEH010000076.1:0-12532 GCA_046153995.1 Micropepsaceae bacterium | reverse complement strand
GCCGCCTTGGGCGAGAGAACATATTTCCGGTCGCAATAAGGACACTCGACGTGGCTGCCCGTGCCCATCTCCAGAAACACGCGCGGATGCCCAAGCGCACCCCCATCGCCATCGCAAGCGATCCGGCGTTTCTCGACGACAACAACTTCAGGCGCGGGCGTGGACATGGGCGAACTCAAAACGCGGGTGCAGTGAAGCCGCCTCATTAGCGCAAAGCAGAGCCCCGCGTCACGCCGCCAATCCGCGCGATTTGCGCATCTACCCAACTTTCGTTAGGTTCTTAGCCCGATAAGCACCCATAGCTCAGTTGGATAGAGCGCTGCCCTCCGAAGGCAGAGGTCGCACGTTCGAGTCGTGCTGGGTGCGCCACTTTTTCGCCTTCGGCGAAAAAGTGTCACTTCACCGCAAAAACCCGGTGAATGGGCCCACCATCGCCCGTCCGCGATTTGGTCACGGCAACGATGTTGTTGAGCCAAGCATAACGCGGATCGCCGGTCTCAAAGAACGGCGCCGCGCGAAAGTAGTAGCGCCACGCGCCTGCCGGATCGTCCTTCTTCTCAAGATCGAGCGCGTATTTCGCATCCTCCGGCGCCGACCAGAACCGTCCCTGCCAATGCAGGTAGAGCATCGCCTTGTCATGCGTTTCCAGGCAGAAGCGCACATCGAGAACGCCGGTTCCGTCGGAGCGAATGCGCACCCAATCCGCGCCCGCATCCGGCACGACGCGTCCGCGCAGGCGGGGGCCCTTAAACGTGCCGCCCTTGATCATGTAGATCACGCGCGCGCCGTCCGGCGTCGCCCCAACGTTGATCGGCGGCAAATGCAGCTTCACGCGCGCTTCGAACAAAAACTCCAATTCGGGCGGGCTGTCCGCATTCCAGCCGGTGCCAGTAAGTTTCGGGGCTTGCGCATCGGCCGGTCCAACAACGGCGGCTGCACCCAAAAGCCCCGCGCCAACAAGCAAACTTCTACGATCCGTGTCCGGCATTCTTTCCTCCGCCTGCGTTGCCACCGATTATGTGCGCGACGCACATATCGTCAAGTGGAATAATGTGCGCGCCTCACGTAACCTTCGACGGATGATCAACCGAACCGCCAACCTGCTCGGCGTTGTTGGGCTTGCAGTCGCCGATCGCATCGAGGCGACGGCGCGCGATATCCTCGCCCACGCCGGCGAGACGCCCGCGGCGGTCGTCGTCATCGGATACGGCTTGGGCCCGTCCAACGATCTATTGCGGCGCATTCTGGGCTTATCGCACCCGGGAACAGTGCGCCTCGTCGACCGGCTAGTCGCCGATGGCCTGGTCGAGCGCCGCGAAGCACGCGACAAACGCGCGATCGCGCTCTACCTAAGCAAACGGGGCAAGGCCCTTCGCGAGGAACTGCTCAAAGGGCGCCTCGCCGCCATCCGGCCGCTGTTGGCGCCCTTGACCAGCGCCGAGCAGGAGACGTTTGCCGCTCTCCTGCACAAGATGCTGTCTTCGATGGACACGACGGACATGGAACGCTGCACACTCTGCCGCTTGTGCGACGACCGCGTCTGCACCAACTGCCCGATTCCGGCCGGCAACAAAGCAAAGGCTTGAGCCCGTCCTTCGCCCGCGGCTACGGCTTGGCGAGCCTATTCTCCTAGCAACCGCCCCAAGAACAAACCCAGCGCCAGTTCGTCCGCCGCACCGAAGGCCTGTTGCGCGACACGCCCCTTGCGGTCGATCACGATCGTCGTCGGCGTGCCCCGCATCCCATAGGCCGCCATCGTCTTCGGGATCGGATGCCCGTCCCCCGGCTGATCGACGCCGACGGGAAACTTGATCTGGTACTCGTGCAGAAACGCATCGAGCGACACCGGCGTCATCGCCGCGTGATGCTCGAACACAGTGTGGAGTCCGAGTGTCACGACATCGCTCCCCTTTGCGATTTCATGCATCTTGCGCGCTTGCGGGATCGAGTGTGCGACGCAACCCGGACACAGCATCTGGAATGCGTGCACCACGACGATCTTGCCGCGCAGATCCTGCAGCCTGATCGGTTGGGCCGTGTTAAACCAGCGCTGCACCTGGAGCTCTGGCGCTATGGGCCGGTCTGTCATCGCAGGCATCCTACTGCGCCGGCTGCTCCGCCACGCACAGCGAACCCTGGCCGTACGGCGCGGAGGCATCGCAGTTGCTGATGATGCAATATTCCACCGGCACGCTGCTCTCGTTGCGCACGAAAATGCGATAGCTGGCCTGGCCGCCGTCCGCGTCGGAGAAGCGGTTCGGAATCTCGCAATAGGACTCAAACTTCCCGTCGCGGTATCTGACGGCCGTCTGCGAACATGCCGAGTCGTTGCGCAGCGGGCTCACGTACCGCGAAACCGTGACGGTCACATCTTGCCAAAGGGTCTCGGGCCGCGTGCTCGATAGGTCGTAGCTTGACGACGACTGCCCGCCCGACGTGTCGTAGCCGAACTGCGGCTGCGCACGAACCATCACATAGCCGGGCCCGCGTACGACCGGCGCCGATGACGTCGCGCCGGGATAGCTGGTGGGCGTCGAATAACCGCCGCTCGTGGCACTCGTATCGACCACGCCTTGATCGTAATAGGCGACCAAGAACTCATCCTCGGCACCCGCGTCGAGCTGCTTCGCACGCACGCCGGTTCCGAAAAACTGCTTGTCGCACTCCGCCCGCAACGACGGCCGCGAGACCGTGCAATCCGTGCACTCGGGCCGCGACGGGAACAACAGCCAGATAACGCCGACCGCAACCAAGATCGCGACCAGAACGACCAGCAGATACTCGATGATTCGCGCCAAGCTCATGCGGCCCCCAACAGCACGTTTATCCGGGCTTTGCCGGCACCCGCTCCGGCGGCGCCACGTCGTAGGTTTTGGGCTCGGCCGGTGCGGTCTGTGGTACCGGCGAACGCGGCCAGCGAACCTTCGGCTTCTCGACGAACAGATTGATCAGAACGACGGTGGCGATCGCGACGAGCGCCACGATACCCAGCACAGCCCACGTCTTGCCGTCCGACCGCTTGAAGCCGTCGTTCACCGAAACCGGTGTCGTGAACAGCTTGTGTTCGTTTTGCGCCATACGTGCCCATCGTTCGCGGTGTCCCTAGTCGTCGCACCGCGTGCCGCTCATCCGGAAGAGGCCGAAGTCACGGTCCGATCGCGAGGTGCAATCGCCGCCGTAACAAACGCAGCTTCCATCGTCGCACTGTATATCATTGAACGAGGCTGAGCCCACGGCGCCTTTGGCCAAGTCGATGCCGATCCGCTTGGCGCGCGTGATCTTGTTATCGCGCAAATCGACCGCGGCGCCTGGCCCCACGACGATGCCGCGGCCCGGATGGGCGATGTTGACGCCCTTTGCCGCACCCCGCGTTCCCGGCGCAAACACGAGGCCGTCCGCATAGCCCGCGATCACCCCGCCTTCGATGGTGAACGAAGTTCCGGGCAGGCTGGGCAACGACGGCAGGTCGTCGCCGGGCGTCGGACCGCCGACCACGATGCCGGCTTGGCCAGCACCGATCTGATAAATCTCATTCGCTTCGCCGCGCAGCACTTGCACGCGATTGAACGCGACCGGATACCGCCCCGTCATACCGACGCGCACGCCGATGACGCCGCCTTTGATGAGCGTGTTCTGCAGCGTCGCGCCATCGACCGAAAGTTGGATCACGGACTCAGCCCGCGCGCCGCTGGCAAAGCCACCACCGGTGAGCGAAACGGTTAGGCCGCGAACCGCGTTCACTGCCGTTCCGCGAGCACGGATCGTCGAGTCGGTCGACGAGAACGAGCCGCCGTTGAGCCGCACGGCATCACCCGTGCCGCGCGACGACAGGTTCACCTCGTTGAAGTCGAGCCGCCCGTTTTGAACGATAACGCAGCCGTCGATATCGATCCCACGGAACGAGACCAGCGAACTGCCGTAACCCGGCGCGACCGTCGCGCATTCACCGCCGCGAAGCTCGGCGCGCCCGCCATAAGCGTAGTCGTCCGACTCGATGACGACGCCTTGATCGATCGTGAGTCCCGAGATGTCGCACGCAGCACCGGGGCGCACGCGAATGTGACCGCCCTCGCCGATGTGGTCGAGTGCCTCGCGGATCGAAGAGTAGTGATAAGGCGCAGGTTCGCCGCAACTGACCCGCGCGCCCCCGGGCGGGGGTGGGTAACCGCCATTGCCCGGATACCAAGGGCGAGGATAGCGCCGCTTATGCGTCTTCTTCGGTTTGCAGCACAGTTCGATGTTCGGAAACGCATACGGGTCCGACTGCGCTTCGGCTTGAGCACCGCTATAGGCCGACGCGGTGTCGCTTGATCCCATCCAGAAGAGACCGGCCGCCGCCGCCAGAGCGACGCTCGACACGAAGGCCGCCAACTTAGTACCAACACTGTGCCGCATAATCTTCACCCTGTCCCCAGTCGTCCGGCGCGCGCCGTCACTGTGTTTCCTCGGCCTGCTGCTGCTGAGCGCGCTCCCGCGCACGCAAGCAACGGCGTGTCTTGCATTCTTCGGTCTTGGCAGGCGCCGATTCGAGCAGCCGCAGGAATTCCGCCTTCACAGGTGTGAACCCAGCCGCCGCCGAACCTTGGCGATAGCGGACCGCGCGGTCTTCCGACTTGCTGATTCCGTCGGCGCCCTGCGTATAAAGTTCGGACAGCGCGTACATCGCCTCGCCGTCGCCTTGCTCCGCCGCCGCCAGCAGCCACTTCTCCGCGCGCACATAGTCGGTGACGACGCCGATTCCCTTAACGTACATGACGCCAAGGCACCGTTGCGCTCGCGCCGAACCGCGCACTGCGCCGATCTGAATAAGACGCGTCAGCTGCACCGGCGTCAGATTGCCGGTCTGCGGATCGCCCAGAAAGTCCTGGTACTTCGCAACGGAGCGCGTGAAATCGTCGCCGCGATGGAAGCCGAGGAACTGAAGCATATCGCGCCGGATCTGATGCGGGATCAGCTTCTCGCCCATCGCCAAAGCCTGCGCGCGGCGCGAGTTGACCGTGCATTCGTCGCTATGAACGAGGCCCGACGGCGTCTCGCCGCGATAGCGCGTCTCGGCGGCATAGAACTCGAACGGCGCAAGCCAGCGCAGGGCCTTGGCCTTCGCGAGCACGTCCGAACCCTGCGCCGTTTTCTGGTCGCTGCCGGTGCCGCTGTAACTGCCGCCCCAATTCTTCAGGGCATCGACATACGTCTTGGCGATCGGATGCCCTGCGCGATCAGCCAATTGATAGAACACCATCGCTTCGATCGCGCTGGTACCGAACACGTTCGCCACACTATCAGTGCCGCGCGAACCGGAATTGCCGGTCAGCCAACCCATCCAATCACTGCTGCTGGAGAGCTTGTTGCCCCAGAAATTACTGCCGTACGAAGTCGTCGTTCCGCCGGGGTAGCCCGAACCGGTCGGACTAGTCCCGCCCGGATACGAGGGCTGAACCTGTACCGGACGCGGCGGGGCGACCACGGGCCCGCGCCCGCCGACCGGGCGGCGCCAATAGACGTCGGTGATTTGCAAGGGCGCCGTCGAATAGCCGCCATGCCGTTCGGCGACTTTCGGATCGTGCAACTGACCGAGCAGAATGTAACCTTCGCCGCCGCGGCACGATTGGATGTAGGTGATTCGATTGCGCACATCGATCCGCTCGTCCTGCAGCAGATCGCGATAGATCTCGCGCGCCGTCGCATCGGCGGCTGCTAACCGATCCACCACCGCATCGGCCGCTTGATCGACATGTACATGATCGAAGATCGCCGAATTGCGTGTCGCGAGAAAATACCAAACGAACGCCTCGACCGGATCGTAATAGCCTTTGTCGTCTTGCCGCTTGGCGGCATAGATGTCGCCGAGTTTGATCTGCGCGAAGAAGTCGTTCTGCTGCCACGCGGCGCGGCGGCACAAACGAATCGCTTCGTCCTTGCGGCCGTACTGATACGAACGCTCGCACTCCGCGACGTCGGCTTGCGCCGGCATGAACGCCGCGATCGAACAAACCGTCATCGCAGCAGCCAATGAACGCCGTGCGAATTTCGAAATGCGGCTCAACGCTTTTGTGGAACGCAGCTGCTCTGACGCGCGTTTCGGGTGCATGTGTCGCCTCAAACTGATGTCGGCGGGTACAAACTGGGGGTAGTTTCCGCCGGCAGCGATCTGACCGGGGGGATGGTCGACCGCGTGTGCGCATTCAGCGCCGGACGCCGAACGAGTGTCAATATCGCGGAACGTGAAAAGCGTGATTAAATCCGTGTGTTAGGCGAAGTTTCGCACAACTCACTCGAACTGAATCAACTCAAGCGAGCGCACGTGAAAATAGCAGTTCAGCACCTCGCTCAGCACCCCGGTTGCGCGAGTTTGCAATTTATGGTCGTAGGAATTTCGGCTTAACTAGGAAATGCCTTTGCGTGTGGAGAACGATTCCCCGTGGCGGGGAATCGCGGAGGAAACGATGACACTGCAAGTCGAAGTGTTTTGGTCTTTTCGCTCGCCTTATTCGTACCTGGCGGCGCCCAGAATGGTTGCACTGGAAAAAGAGTGGGACCTGAACTTTTTGGTGCGGCCGGTCTATCCGATCGCGGTCCGACTCGACGGTTGGTTCAAGAACGCGAACCCGATGTGGTTGCCTTATCTCGTACGCGACGTGATGCGCGAAGCCGAACGCTATTCGACGCCGTTCATGTGGCCGCGCCCCGATCCGATTCTAATGGATATCGCGACCGGCGAAGTTTCGAAGCAGCAGCCTTACATTCATCGCCTCACGCGCCTCGGCGCAGCAGCCGCCGAACGCGGCAAAGGGCTACCTTTCATCTACGAGGTATCGTCAACGCTTTACGGCGGACGCGTCGAGAACTGGCATGAGGGCACACACCTGCGCGACGCAGCGGCACGCGCAAGCCTCGACCTCGCCGAACTCGACGCCGCGATCGAACGCGACGTCGATCGCTACGAAGCAATCATCAAAGACAACGAAGCCGCGCATCGCAAAGCCGGCCACTGGGGCGTACCGACATTCGCCTTCAACGGCGAACCCTTCTTCGGCCAAGACCGCATCGACGCACTGCTCTGGCGCTTAGGCAAAAACGGGTTGAAGCGCAAAACGTAAGAAGGAGATTGAAACGCCAAGCACGCCAAGCCGCTCGCGGCTTTCGACGCGCACAGGTGCGGCGTCGCCGGTCGAACGTAACTCGCGCCTACGGCGCAAGGGTTACTCGCTTCGCATCTTGTATCTTTGTGTGAGGACACTTCCTTCTTTGCGCCTTGG
This sequence comes from Micropepsaceae bacterium, assembly GCA_046153995.1. GTDB lineage: Bacteria > Pseudomonadota > Alphaproteobacteria > Micropepsales > Micropepsaceae > SZUA-430. The sequence continues at coordinate 5,276 of JBJXEH010000076.1, read as the reverse complement.
CGTCTTGGCGTGAAATTCTAACGGCGCTTCAGATGCGCCGGCGCACGGAAGTAATCACAAGCGGCTTGGCGTGCTTGGCGTTTCAACTCTCGCTAAATTCAAGCCCACAAGCCGCGTTCCTGAAGTACGCGCTTCAGCACCGCGGGCCGGTCGGTCATGAGCCCATGCACACCGAGATCGATGAGACGGCGCATCTCCGCCTCGTCGTCGATCGTCCATACATGCACCTGAAGCCCGCGCCGCTCCGCCGCCTGCACGAAGCGCCGTGTCACGATCGTGATGCCGTTGCCCTTCACCGGCACCTGCGCGCAGCCTTCGACCCACCGCTTCAGCGGCAAGCCTGCTGACGCCGACTTCAGCTTCAACACACCGCCAGGCCCGAGCGACGTGCACACACGTCCGCTAAACGCTTCTTGAACTTGGCGGATCCGCTTGCTCGAGAACGAGCCGATGCAGACCCGATCTTCCACCCCCATCCGCTTGATCAAAGCGATCAGCGGCGCGACCGCCGCGTCATGCTTCGGATCGATATTAATCCGCGTCTCGGGAAAGCGCGCAAACAGATCCTCCATCAGTGGCACCGGCTCTTGGCCCCCGATCCGCGCCTTGGAAACCTCCGCCCAGGTCAGCTCCTCGATCTTGCCCTTAGCGTCGCTAACCCGGTCGAGCTTGTCGTCGTGGAACGAGATCAGCACCCCGTTCCGTGTCGCATAAGCGTCCGTCTCGAGATACCGGTACCCAAGCCCCACCGCATATTCGAACGCCTTCATCGTGTTCTCAGGCGCCTCCAACGCCCCACCGCGATGGGCGAACGCCAGAAGGCCGGGATGATCCAGGAAAGTGAACTTTGCGGGCGGTGTCATTGATGGCCACCCTGGCACGCGCCACCTCGTTTCTCTAGTGTGCCGCCGCCATCGACCTTTGAGGGAACCATGCTGAACCAAACCTCCCGCCGCGCCTTCCTGAAGCTGACCACCGCAACCGCGGCACTCGCCCTCGCCGGCTGCGTCGACGACATCGTCCAGGCCGGCATAGATCCTGCGGCGCCGGTAACAAACGAAGACGCAAAGCTTCTCGCGTTCTTCTCAAAAAGCTTCACGCGCGAGCTTGAAGAATCCCCCGAGTTCATGACCGCCCTCGGCATGAAGAAGCGCTACGGCGAATGGGACGACTATTCCGACGCGTTCGCGGTCTATCAGAACAAGAACACGCTTGCCGATCTCGAATACATGAAGATGCAAATCGACCGCGCGGCCTTAAGCCCATCGATGCGCGTTTCCTACGACATCTTTCTGTTCCGCAACGAGCAGCGCGCAGCGAACCACCCGTACCGCTTCCACCGCTACGCCGTCTCGCACTTCGGTGGGCCCCACCAAGACATCCCGAACCTGCTGATCAACCGCCACCGGATAGCGGACGCATTCGACGCGCAAGCCTACATCGCCCGCATCGCCGCAACGGACAAGCTGATCGATCAAACGATAACCTCAATGCGCGAGCAGCAGGCGAAAGGCATCACGCTCCCCCGCTTCTCGTACAAGCTCATCATCGACGACGCCCGCAAGGCAGCCAAAGGCGCCGACATCCTCGCCGACTTCAAGAAGAAGGTCGAAAAACTGGACGGCAGCGCGCAGCTGATCGCCGCCGCCGAAGAGGCGCTGACACAAAAGCTGCAGCCCGCCTACGCCCGCTTCATCGCCGCCGCGGAAGACATCGGCCGCACCGTCAAATCCGATCACGGCGCGGGAACGCTGCCCGATGGCGCCGCCTTCTACGATCAAGCGATCGCGTCGCACACCACGTTGAAGATGAGCGCGAACGAAATCCACGAACTCGGCCTCTCCGAAGTGGCGCGATTGTCCGCAGAGATGGAGACGGTGAAGAAACGCTTGGGCTTCAAAGGTCCACTCAAAGCGTTCTACGCCGATCTGCGCACGAATCCGCGCTACCTCTATCCGGAAAGCGACCAAGGCCGTGCCGCCTACCTCGCCCGCGCGCTTGAACTGCAGCGCAAGGCCTATGCGGCGCTGCCGGCCGCCTTCGGCACGCTGCCCAAAGCGCAGGTCGAGGTCAAACGCATGGAGCCGTTCCTCGAAAGCGGCCAGACGATCGCCTTCTACAATCAACCGTCGCCCGACGGTTCGCGTCCCGGATTCGTCTTCTACAATCTGGCCTCGATGGCGACGTTGCCCAAATGGCAGATGGCGGCCTTGGCCTTCCACGAAGGCATCCCCGGCCACCACATGCAGATCGCGATCGCGCAGGAAACGAAGACGATCCCCGAGTTCCGCAAACACTCGTTCTTCACCGCCTACATCGAAGGTTGGGCGCTCTACACCGAACTGCTGTCGAAGGAGATGGGCCTCTACGTCGACGACCTGGACGAGGTCGGCCGCATCACGATGGAACTCTGGCGCGCCTGCCGTCTCGTCGTCGATACCGGCATCCACGCGAAAGGTTGGACCCGCGAGAAGTCGGTCGGCTATTTCCTCGCGAACACCGCGCTAACGCGCGACAACATCGTGCGCGAGATCGACCGCTACTTCGTGTGGCCGGGCCAAGCCTGCGCCTACCAAATCGGCAAGAACAAGATCCTGGAGCTGCGCGAGCGGGCGAAAGCGGCCATGGGCCCGCGCTTCGACATTCGCAAATACCACGACACGGTGCTCGAAAACGGCGGCGTACCGCTGCCGGTACTGGAGACGATCGTCGCCGATTGGTCCGCCCGTTAACCTTGGGCGCATGCATTAAGGTTGCGCGCCAACCGCGATAGCGCGCGCACGCGCGTCTGCTAGACTGCGCGTGCGCTCAAACAAAGTTTCGGGGTCAGTTTCATGTCGCGTATCATCGCGTCCGCCGTTCTCTTCGCCATCGTGAGTTCGACGGCAATCGCAGCGCCGCAACGCCAGCTAATCGCGCCTAATCTAAACCCGGCGCTGCGCACGGTCCCGTCGGTGCCACACACGTATTATGCCGGCATGCATGGGCACTGCGAACAGCGCCTCGCCGCGCGCGTCGACTCCGGCACGGTGATCGTAGGTCCGAACGGCCGCGTCGCCCACATCACGGGCATGGCCGACAGCGGCGCCAGCTTAGCCGAACTCGCGATCACCTCCGTCTCCGCCGACGGGTCGAGCGCGACCGCCGACTTCCTCGTCTGCACGTCGCCATCGTGGGTTTCGACCGCGCCGGTATCGGCCGCGATGCCGATCAAGGGCGAAGCGCTGCAATCGATCGCGATCCGCACGCAGTCGAACGCGATCACGCTGAAGACCCGCTAAACGAAAAAAGCCGCCCCGAAACGGAGCGGCTTTTCCTCTACTCAAACTTAAGCCTTAGCGCACGCCGATTGTGCGCAGAGCGTCCGGCTGGAACCGCGACGCGTTGAGCTCGTCGGCGTCGAAGTTGAACGGCCTCTCTTCGCCGATCAACGAACCCGCCAGATAGCGGCCGCTGCTTTGCAAGTCGTAGACCAGTTCGGCGATCGAGAAGCACATCGGCACGTGATAGAAGTTGACCGTGTGCAGCTCTTGAACGCGCCACAGACCGCCGCGGCCGTCATAGAGTTCGGCCCCGACCATCGCACGCGTATCCTCGTCGAGATGCATGACGCGGCGGGCGTAGAGATGGCGTTGACCGCTCTTCAGCTTCGCATCGACCGTCCAAACGCGATGCGCCTCATACCGGACGAGATCCGTATTGAGGTGGCTCGGCTTGATCAGATCGTTGTACTTCGAGTTCAGCACTTTGTAGGAGTTGTACGGAACGATCTTGATGCTCTTGCCGACGGTCGACCAGGTGTAGCGGTCGAGCGCACCGTTGAATCCGGTGAACGAGTCCGCCGTCGACATAGCGTCCGTGTTGAAGCCCGGGTTGTCGTAAGCAATGTCGGGCGCAACGCGCACGCGACGCGTCCCCGGACTGTACGACCACGCCTTGCGCGGTTGGGCACTGCCGTTGAGCGTCTCTTGCACCAAGATCACGTTCCCGGCGAGCCGCGCCGGCGCAACCGTATTCTGCAGGTACATGAGCTGGATGTTGTTGAGGTCTTCTGCCTTCTTCTTCGCCGGATCCGTCCAGTTGACCATCGCCTCGTCCTGATACTTGATCAAGTTGTACGAGCCGTTCTGTTGCACCGGCGCCGTCGCATAGGCGCGATAGAGCTTGTGCGGCAGGAAGCGCAGCCGATGGTTCCAAACCAGCTCCATCGCGTTCTCGGTGATCGGGAACGGTGTCCCCATAATACCGCCGGTGACGCCTTCGCCGTCCGGCGTCAGCCCCGCGACCAGCGCGTTGTTCTTCGTCGCCGCCTGCACGTATTGCGGCACGGTGCAGCTACGGCGCGACTCGTACACGTTCATCTTGAACGTCGGCAGCCGCTTCAGAAGCGCTTTGCTCCCTTCCGTCAGCTTGCCTTCATACTGCGCCATGTTGGCGCCAGTGATTGTGTATTTCGGTTTGTCGCCGGCGAACGGATCTGGCGGATGCTGCGACTTCGGATCGAACTTAACGCCGGGCGGCGGCGATTGAATGCCGCCCGTGTAAGCCGGCACGTCGCCGGAGCCCGCGGTCTCCGCACCGTTCCACGTCAAATCTTTCCCCAACCGGTCGGCCTGCGCGGCAGGCACTTTGGCCGACGCGACCGGCACGAAGGCAAGCGCGAAAGCCGAGGCAAGCAGAATGCGTTTGTAAGTCATGGGATTCCTTATCCTCCACCAAGTATCGTTGTTTCAGTCTTCTCCACACCAACATCCGGCCCCCAACAAAGACCGGTGCAAGTGCGCATTAAGGAGAGTTACGAGGTTCACCTTAGCCGAGATCAGGGGCCGCCGACAAATCGCCTCAGGGTTGCCGGACCCAACGCTTATTTGAACGGGATGTTGTAGTCTTTTTAAGGGGGTGCGCTTAGATGGAATGGCGATGCAACTCAAACGACGTGATTTTCTGCTGGCAACGGGCCTGACGCTAGTCTTTGGCCGGGCCGCGAACGCGCGCATTTTGAACGACACGCCGTTCATCTTCCCTGCCCGCTCCATCGCCCGCCGCCTATCGCTAAAGAACAACGCCACCGGCGAAACCTTCGACGGCCGCTACCGCGACGCGATCGGCCCGATCCCCTCCGCGATGGTCGACCTCGCGCTCTTCCTGCGCGACCACCGCGAAAACGTGTCCGGCCCCGTTTACGTCGAAACACTGGACTTCCTGGCCGACGTGATCGAGCACGCGGGCGTGGCCCGCGCCACCGTGCTCTCCGCCTACCGCACGAAGAAGACGAA
>JBJXEH010000075.1:0-4157 GCA_046153995.1 Micropepsaceae bacterium | reverse complement strand
TCTGGGACGCCGACTTCCTCCACCGCTTAGGCGGCGGCTTCGTGCTGTGCGAAATCAACGTCAGCTGCGTAAGCCCATTCCCGGAAAGCGCCCCGGCCGCGATAGCAGAAGCGGTGACACGGTGCGTAAGCGCTTAAACTGTCCCTCATCCGTCTCGCGCTATGCGCTCGCCACCTTCTCCCGTCTCGCGACGGGAGAAGGGCAATAAATTTGTGTGTGTGAATTACCCTTCTCCCGTTGAATAACGGGAGAAGGTGGCGCCGCGGGCCATCGGGCCCGCGGTGACGGATGAGGGACAGCGTTCGCTAATTCGGTGACAGTGCACTCAACGAAACCTACCCCGCCGGTGCCTTCACGCCCCACGCCACGCGCGACCAGGCGCGTTCGTGCAGGTAGTAGAGGAACATCTTCGTCACGAGCTCGAGCACGGCGATCGACCCGCCGATCGCCGCATCGCCGGTGATCAGCCAGCCCAGCAGAAACGTGTCGAACGACCCGATCCCGCGCCACGTGATCGATTTCACCACCGCCCGCGAATGCGTGGTGCGGCTTTCGGGCGTAATGATGCTGTGCGTATCCAAGGGTCAAATCTCGCGCGAGTCGAAGGGGCGCGGACCATAGGCGAGGCAGGCAGACGATGCAAACGCGGGATTAAACTGTCCCTTAATTAGGACGCGCCACCGCCGCCGCCTCCGCAAACCCTGCCTTCGCGTCGAACACCGTGCCCCAGCCCATGTTCTCGCCGGGCCGCAGGATGCGCGCGACCAGGAAGCCGAAACTCTCGCGCCAACCGGGATGCTTTTTCGCGAACGCCTCGATCAGCGCGCGGTTGCGCACTTCGCCGTCCGGGTCGGTCAAATCCCAAGCCGCGTCGCGGTATTGGATGACGAGGCCCAGCGCCTGGTCCGGCGCGCCCACGATCGTCACCTGCTCGACGCTGTAGCTTTTCGCTCCCATCTTCCACGTGCGCGGCGGATTGCCGGTGAGCTCGGCCGGCACCTTCATCGCGGCAAGCGCCGCGTCGATGCGGGGCTTGGCCACCGGTTGAAAATCGGGGCCACGATACGCGGTGGCGGAGGCCGCCGACATCAGCATATAGGCGTTGAACGCGTGGCCCTTGCCCGCCTGCACGGTGGCGAGCTTCTGCAGCGCTTGCGCGTCGTGCGCGCCGACGCTCGCGATCGACACGTAGAAGCTGGCGACAGTCCATGTTTCGCCCGCCGGCACCAGCCACGCATTCAGCGCCCACTTGTGCGCCGGCGTCTCGGCCGCATAGAGCGTGTGGATCTGCGGCGCGCCGGGCAGCGCATTCACCGTGACCCCGGTCTCCGAGTTCCCGCAGAACACGCGCCCCGGCTGACTCCCGCGGCTGACCTCATACGCCGCGCGGGGGGCGAGCTTCGCGAACGCCCCGCCGCCACCTTCGGCGAGCGCGGTCAGCGCCGCATTGAAATCGTCCTGCGATGTTTGCTTTCGATACCCCGGCGTGAGCATCGCATAGGCCGCCTCGCCGTCGCGCCGCAGCACCGCCGCAAAGAACGCCCTAGAAAACGCCTGAGCCTTCGCGCGAACCGCGGGCTCGATCGCGTCATCCGTCAAACACCGGGGCCCAGCCCCCAGCGGCAACCACCCCACGACAGCCGCAAACACAAGAAACAAAGCGACCGCACCAGCGATCCAAGTCCAACGCATGCGAGTCTCCGAGAGCGCGCGCGGAAGCTAATGCAAACGAGCACAAACCTCAAAAGAGAATCGCCAGGCCTGGGAGCGCCGGCTTCCAGCCGGCTCTTGTTCGCGCTTCGAGAAGAGCCGGCTGGAAGCCGGCGCTCCCAGGCCTAGCGCCTCCCTATAGACTAAAACTCGTTCGCGACCGTCAGCCCCACCACGTGCGCGGTCCAGGCGATGGCGACATCTGCGGGGGCACTCGTCGGCGTATCCAGCCGGTTGGTGCCCTCCATTTCGTAATACCGGTACTCGACGCCGAAGCGCCAGCCGTGGCTCATCGCCTGTTCGCCGCGCAGCGCAAAGACGTGGCCGTCATGGGTGGCGGTGGTCTTCAAAGCCCCGCCGGCGATCGCTTCGACGTCGCCCGCAGCCAAGCCCGCGGTCGCCGCAATCAACATGTCCCCGAATATAACGACGCCGGCGCTTAGCTGGGCCTCCGCCAGCCAATCCAGCGCGCCGTCGCACCGCGCCGCCGCCGCGCACACGCGGTCAAAGCCGAGGTCGGCGTAGGACACGCGCACGCCCGCCTCCACGACGAACGGCCCGAAGCGCCAGTCGTAGCCCGCCTGCACGCCGGCCAAGATGCCGCCTTCGCCGCCGGCCGAATCCGTTACCGGCGTCACGAACGTGCAGCCGCACCAATCGCCGGTCGCGCCGAACCCGTACTCGCTCTGCAGCCCCAAAAACGCGCCGCTAAAGTCGGCCTTGGGCGCCGCCGCAAACGCGGGCGCGCCTGCGAAAAACGCGAGCCCCAAAACAAGCGCCACCCACCGCCGCATAGATCCCCCAACCCCGCACGCGAAGAACCGAGGCTAGCCCACTCACGGCAGCGAAAAGGTGACCCCGCCACAACGCCAAGGGGAGAATTGCAAGGACGGGTTCGTGCCGCTGGGGAGCGTGGGGCAACGGACTCGCCTGCGAGGGGAGCCCTCCGCAACGAGACTGCCACTCACTTGCGCTTCACCGCCTCCGGCCACTGCTTGCCCGCGGCAGCGGCCAGCCGGTCGGCGGTTGCGGCCAGCACGACGAGCTTGCCCGTGTTTCCGAACGAAAGCTCCGCGACGTCGTTCCAGAACCAGGGCGAACGTTTCACCTTAATCTCGCGCCACGGCACCAGAAAGTCGCGCGCAAAGAAACCGAAGAAGCGCAGCACCCCGACGCGCAGCCCCGACGGACACACGCCAAGCTTCAAAACGCTTTTGTAATTGACGCCGGGCCCCATCGCCCCGGTCTGCCACGTGAGCTTTAGCGACGCGGACTCGCTACTCTTGTCCGGATAACGCTCCATCAGCGCATACCACCCCGACCACCACCCCAGCAGCGACGTGACGCCAAACCAGAGCGCGGCAAACAAGACGGGAAACAGAAAGGGCAGGGCGGTTTCCATGGTCTCGCCAATCCTCTGACGCTGTCCCTCATCCGTCTCGCCGCCTATCGGCGCCGATCCACCTTCTCCCGTCTGGCGACGAGAGAAGGGTAATGCCTACTTTGAGAGTTTAGAACGGGATTACATTGAAATTCTAGAACTGAATTACCCTTCTCCCGTCGAATGACGGGAGAAGGTGGCGAGCGCGGTACGCGCGAGACGGATGAGGGACAGTGTTTAAGTTGAGGAATATTCAATCGAACGAAGACCTATCCACCGGCCCGTCCCACGTCATCACGCTGACCTGCACGACGCCGTTGCGCTCCTCCACGGGCGTGTACTCCGTCATCACGCCGCCGCTAAGCAGCCGGTAGGTCACCGACCCGTCGCGATCGACGAAGCGCAGAAGCTTCGCGCCGTGATGCGCCTTCAGCTTCGCCAGATCGCCCTCGCGATACAAACACACGCCAAAGTCCGTGCACCACGTCATGTCCTTCTGCGCCACGATGATCATGCGGACGCGGTTCTCTCCGAAATAGACGCCGAAGATCGCATCTGAGTCGTAACCCATGAACACGACCTCGCCGCCCGACTTGTTCGTGCGCTCAGGTCTGCCCAACACACGCTCGACATCGGCCGGGCTCATGCCCAACGCGACGCCCGCGACGCCGACGCCTTCGCGGATAAGGTGCTTGGGCAAAGCCGGAGCAGGCGCGGGCACCGGCGCCGTCACAGCCGGCGGCGGCTCACCAGCCGGCTGCTTAGGCTTCTGATCGCACGCGGCAAGCGCGAGCCCGAAGATCGCGATCGCAGTCAACGTTGCTTGCCGGTTCATCGCGACTCTCCAGGTTTGCGCAAGCATAACGGACCAGCCGCGCAGAGGCCACGTCCCGAACCAATCATACCAAGTGATGGAAGTTCCGACTCCAACACCCTAGACCGTCATGGCCGGGCTTGACCCGGCCACCCAGGGTCACGACCGTTGGCTCAAGAAAGGTTCACCACAAAGCCACGAAGCTCACGAAGGCGCTTAGTGCACTTCGCTGAGGCGCGCCGCATAGAGCAA
>JBJXEH010000074.1:0-8880 GCA_046153995.1 Micropepsaceae bacterium | reverse complement strand
TCGCTCACGAAACCCGCGCGATTCGGCATCTGTACTTTCGGCAGCGTCGTGGCATCCATCATCGCGTCAGCAGCCACGATGCCGTTCAGATAGAGCAGGTAAGCCGTAACCGCATAGACCTGATCCGGCGTCATCGATTGAGGAGCCGTATACGGCATTGCACGGTAAATATAGTCATAGATCGTCGGCGCGTACGGCCAGAAGCTGCCGATGGTCTTGATCGGACGGTCCGTGTTGAGTGTGCCCTTGCCGCCGACGAGGCGGTCCGCCGGCTTGCCTTCGCCTTTCGCGCCGTGGCATGCCGCGCACATCGAGTCGTACACTGATTTCCCCTGCGACACGCTCCCGCTACCTTTCGGCAACCCTCTGCCGTCCGGCGCGACGTCGATGTTCCATCCCGCGACTTCGCGCGGAGTGGCTAGTTTGCCCAGGCCGTAACTCTGCGCATGGCAAGCGCCCGCGAGGAGAGCCACCGACAGTCCGAGCATGAGCTTATGCATGAACATTGGTCACCTCCCCGCCTGCTGCGACCTTCCAGCTTTGGATCGCGTTGTAGTGGTACACCGAGTTGTAGCCGCGCTGAGCAATAAGCTGCTCACGTGTGGGCTGGACATAACCGCTTTCGTCCATAACGCGGCTCTGGAGAATCGCATCGCCGCCGTTCCAGTTCCACGGCAAGCGGAAGCGGGTGACGGCGCGATGCAGCACGGGCTCCTGCAATTGCGCCTCGCGCCACGCCCGTCCGCCGTCGACCGACACATCTACGCGCCTGACGCGGCCCCGGCCCGACCACGCGATACCGGAGATCTCGTAGAAGCCGCGTCCCTTAAGCCTGTGATCGGGCGCGGGATAGGTGATCACCGATTTCGCTTCCATCATGAATGTAAACTGGCGCGCGGTGCCGTCGACGAGCGGGTCGGTGTACTTCGATGTCTCTTCGCGCGTCATGAAAGGCTCACTGTCCACCTTGAGTCGGCGTAGCCATTTCACGCTCATGTTGCCTTCGAAACCAGGCAGGAAAAGCCGCAGCGGATAACCCTGCTGGGGGCGCAGCATCTCGCCATTCTGGCTGTAGACGAGCATGGCGTCCTCAAGGCACTTGTCCATCGGGACGCTACGCGTCATCGCTGCAGCGTCAGCGCCTTCGGCCAGCACCCATTTCGCCTGCGGTTCCAGTCCTACCTCTTCGAGCAACGTAGAGAGCATGACACCGGTCCACTCGCAGCACGACACCAGCCCATGCGTGATCTGAACGCTATTCCCGAAAGGCGCGCGCCATTCGCGCGAGCTGTTGCCGGAGCATTCGAGGAAATGGATGCGTGACACCGAGGGGAAGCGGACAAGGTCGTCCATCGAAAAGATCATCGGCCGCCTCACGAGGCCGTGAATCATCAATCGGTGCTGCGCCGGATCAATGTCCGGAATACCTGCGTGGGAGCGCTCGAAGACGAGCCCATTGGGCGTGATCATGCCGCGCAGATCCTGCAACGGCGATTGGAGCGAGCCTGCACCCGGCATAACCTGGTCGCCGCGTCCGCTGCGTACCACGTGTTTTTCGAAAGCGGAAGGCAGACCGTACGGGTTCCACGTAAGCGGATGACCCTCGCGTTTCATCCACTGCGGAACGTTGGGCGGCAGACTGTCTCCGGATTGCGCGGTAGCGCCGTTTGCCGTGAGGACACCTCCCGCCAATGCAGCGGATTTGCCCAGGAATGAACGTCGTGTGCGGGACGGCTCCACGGGCTGTGGCAACGTCGTGTGATTTTTACTGGTCCTGTTGTGCATCGTTTTTCCCTCCTGTCGATCGCGCTCAATAAATATTGTGACTTCGCCCGGGCGAATCAGTCCACCCGCAAGGAGCTCCGCAGTCGATCCGCCCTCTCCAGATATTTGATCGCGGCATCCCGTGTGGCGAGCGATATGCGTGAGGCAATGCGCTGCGCGCACGCGCCGTCTCCCGACTTAATTGACTTCAGCAAACTACGCCACAAAACCGCGGATGCCTTGCGCCGTTCCGCCGCAGCGAGCGCGAGTCGGGTATAGCGGCTTGTCTGCAGCGTAAGCGCCTGAAGCGTGTTGCGAAGCCAGCGGTTCGAGAGGCGTTCGGTCATAGCCCGATTCAGAGCGAGAGCTGCCTGAATATATTCCTCTTGCGTTCTCGGCGTTCTTGCAAGCTCGGTGAGATGCCCTATTGACTGCTCCACCTGTGTGATTAACTCGTGGCGCCCGGTATCCTCTGCGAGCCAGCGTGCGCGAAGACCTACCAGCGCGGCGCGCACCTGAAAAATCTCTTTTACTTCGCGCACAGTCAGCTCCGTTACCTGAGCGCCGCGGTAGGGATGAATGGTGACGAGTCCCGAGTTCTGCAGAATCCGGAGGGCATCGCGCACCGGGCCGTGACTTACGTTGAAGCTTTTGACGAGGGCGGATTCGATCAGCCTCTCACCGGCTTGGTAGCGGCCGGATATCACGTGCTCCGCTAGCTCCGCGGCAATCTTTTCGGGCAGGGTCTGTGTCAGTACAGCAGGCACAGGGGCCATGGTCTCTACCTTGATCATCACTACGCGATGGATTATAGATTATAAATTATTAATAATCTATGATAAAGTTATCCACTCTCGCACACGTTTGAGGTCTCATGCCCGTCGCAACTGTGAAAAATCCCGCTCCACCCGCTGTGCGCGTCGTTCCGTTGTCTGAGCACGTCGGAGTCGACATTCTTGGCGTCGATCTCTCGCGGCCGCTGTCGCAGGCGGATTTCAAGGCTATTTACGAGGCCTGGATGGCGTATCACGTGCTGCGCTTCAGAGCACAGAATCTCACCAAGGAGCAGTTGCTAGATTTTAGCGCATGCTTCGGGGAGCTTGATAAAGCACCTATCAACATCAAAGGTGAGCCCTGGATCCCCGGCTATCCGAACCTCGCGGTGATGTCGAACATAATCGAGCAGGGGCAGCCGGTGGGGAGCTTGGGATATGGCGAGGCCGTGTGGCACACCGATATGTCGTACAACGAGGTGACGCCGTCGGCAGCGCTGCTGTATGGTTTGGAAGTCACTAGAACTGGCGGCGAGACTGAATTCCTCAGCATGTGTCACGCGTATGAGACGCTTCCGGCAGATCTCAATGCAGCCATCGAAGGCAAGCGGATCAAGCATGACGCGAGCCGAAATAGCGCAGGCCAGATGCGCAAGGGCTACAAAGAGGTGAGTGATCCGCGAGAGACCCCCGGCGCCGAACACCCAATTATAATTTGCCACCCAGTAACTCGACGCCGTGCGCTCTATCTCGGCCGTCGTCCCCTGAGCTATGTCGTCGGCCTTCCCCTCGACCAGAGTGAGAATTTGCTCGACCGCTTGTGGATACATGCGACACACGTGGAGTTTGCCTGGTTTCAGAAATGGGATGTCGGCGATCTCTTGATGTGGGACAACCGTTGCGTGCTGCACAAACGTACAGCGTTCGATCCCAGCGAGCGCCGTTACATGCTGCGAACGCAAGTCAAAGGAACACGCCCCACCGCCTAGCCGCTCGGCATCGGCGTGCCGCCCGCGCCGCGTGCCGGATACCTCTGAAGGAATGAACGTGCCATTCGATGAACTGCTGAAGGATCTCAATAACCGCGAGGCCGAGGCGCTTGCCATGGGTGGGCCGGAAAAACTCGCCAAGCGCAAGGCTCAAGGCGTGCTCAATGCGCGAGAACGCATCGACTATCTAATCGACGAGCATTCTTTCATCGAGTCCGGAAGGTATGCTCGTAGCCACCGTCCGGAGGTGAGGCACAAGACCCCGGCGGACGGCAAGATCGCGGGGTTCGCACGTATTGACGGCCGCGAGATTGCGCTTGTGTCGAACGACTTCACGGTGCTTGGCGCCTCTTCCGCCGTCATCAATATGAAGAAGATCAAGCATGTGAAGCAGGTCGCCGCAAAGCGCGGCATGCCGCTTGTTCTGCTCGGCGAATCAAGCGGCGCGCGCATGCCCGACCGCATGGGGGCTGCCGGGCGCGCAATCATCGCGCAGGACCCGACCGAGTATCAGCGGCTGCGCGACAGCCCATGGGTTTCGGCGCTGCTGGGGCAGTGCTATGGCTCGTCGACGTGGTATTCCGCCATGTCGGATTTTGTCGTAATGCGGAAAGGCGCGATCATGGCCATCGCGAGTCCGAACGTGACTTCGATCGCGATCAACCGGCCGATCGAAGCCGAAGATCTCGGAGGATGGAAGCTGCTGACTGGCGTGTCCGGGCTCGTCGATGTCGCGGTGGACAGCGACGAGCAGGCGCTGGATGTCGTCAGAAAGTTTCTCTCATATTTGCCGAGCCACAATATGGAGCAGCCGCCCGAGCACCCGGTTCCCCAAGGCTCCGACGAACCGTGCCGGAAAATGCTCGAGATCGTTCCCGAGTCGCGCAACAAGGTATACGACGTGCGCAAAGTGATCAGAGCGATCGCAGACAAGGATTCCACTTTCGAGCTCAAGGAGCGTTACGGCAAGTCTATCTCGACTTTTCTTGCACGGCTTGACGGCAAGAGTGTCGGTTTTATCGCCAGCAATCCGCTCTTCAAGGGGGGCGCACTCGACGCCGACGCCTGCCAGAAAGTTACAAGCTTCATGGTCCTTTGCGATTCATTCAACGTGCCGCTCGTGTTTCTCGTTGACGTACCTGGCTTTTTAATCGGACTCGAAGGCGAACTGCGCGGCATGCCGGGCAAGGTGATCAACTGGATGAACGCATTGTCGCTCGTTACGGTGCCAAAAATCACCGTGATCATGCGCAAGAGTTACGGGCAGGCGTTCATCAACATGGCCGGCGGTAAAAATGCGGACGAGGTCGCAGTATGGCCAACGGCCGATCTTGGTTTTATGGACGCAGCGGTCTCGGTGAATGTGCTTTTCGGGGTGCGCCACGAGGACGATCCCGAGCGTTTCGCGCAGCTAAAAGCCGAAGTTGAGCGCGACACGTCCGCTTGGGGGCTTGCCGAGCTCTACGAGGCGCAGACGGTGCTCGATCCGCGGGACACGCGCGACTTCCTGATCCGGACGTTGCAGGTGCACCGCATGCGCATGAAGAAGGGTGTCGGCGAGCATTTATTGCGCAACTGGCCGACGAGTTACTGATCGTGTTCAAGGAGCGCACGATGCGGACTAGTACGTGGATACGATCGACACTGGCGGCACTGCTGATGGCTAGCGGTATCTGTACTGCCCAGAATTATCCCGCTCGGCCGGTGCGATTCATCATTCCATTCGCGCCGGGAGGTAATACCGACATGCAGGGACGGTTGATCGCGCAAAAGCTGTCCGAAGCATGGGCCCAGCAGGTGGTGGTTGATAACAGGGGCGGCGCCGGCGGAACGCTTGGTGTAGACATGACTGCGAAAGCGGCGCCCGACGGCTACACTTTGGTGCTCGCATCGTTCGGCAACATACTCGTCGGGCCCGCGCTGTACCAAAAGCTGCCGTACGATCCGGTGAAGGATCTCGCGCCGGTTGTGCTAGTGTCGACGCCGCCCGGATTGTTGGTGGTGAATCCCACGCTGCCCGTGAAGGACGTCCAAGAACTGATCGCTTACGCCCGTGTGACTCCAGGCAGGATCAACTACGGATCCGCTGGCAGTGGCGTTTGGAACCACCTCTTCGGCGAGCTGCTCAAGTCGATGGCCAAGATCGACATGACCCATGTGCCATACAAAGGCACCGCCCCCGCCATCACCGATCTCATCGGCGGTCAGCTCCAGATGATGATGTCGCCTTTCCCGACCGCTTTGCCTCACGTTAAAAGCGGTCGGTTGCGCGCGCTCGCTGTTACCGACGCCAAGCGTTCGCCGGTCGTTCCCAACATACCGACGGTCGCGGAATCCGGCTTGCCGGGCTACGCTGCGGCGAGCTGGTTTGCGCTCCTTGCGCCCGCGGCCACGCCCCAGCCGATCATCACGAAATTGAACCGCGATGTGAACCGCATTCTCGCCGAACCCGCCGTCAAGGCCGTGTTCGTGAGTGATGGCAGCGAACCCGTCGGCGGCACAACAGAGGAACTCGCGGTATCGATACGCGATGGCATGGCCAAATGGGGCAAGCTCGTGCGCGATCTCAACGTCCAGCTCTGATAAAGAAATATGAAAGCCTGTGCAAACTGCCACATGCGCTACCGCAGCCCCATTTGTAAACGTAACTTGCTGGTTGCAGCCGTGTTCTGCATGCCGCAACCGTATGCTCACGCGGCGGCGTATCCCGACCGCCCGATCCGTCTAGTGGTGCCGCTGGCGCCGGGCGGCACGACCGACATCCTCGCGCGTCTTGTCGCGCAGCGCTTGAGCACAGCGTTCGACCAGCCGGTGATCGTCGATAACCGCCCCGGCGCCGGTGGCAACATCGGCAACGAAGTGGTCGCGCGCGCGGTTCCCGACGGCTACACGCTGCTGATGGCGGCTCCGCCGCTCGTTATCAATCCTGGTCTTTATACGAAAGTAGGTTATCGCCCGATCGATGATTACACGCCGATTTCTCTCATCGCTTCGGTGCCGGTCGTGCTCGCCGTGAATCCCGGGCTTCCGGCGCGCTCGGTAAAGGACCTAATCTCGCTGGCGAAGGCAAATCCCGGCACCTACAATTTTGCGTCTTCGGGAGTGGGCGGAACGCCGCATCTTGCGGGGGCACTCTTCGCCAGCGTGGCGGCTGTGAACATCGCGCACGTACCTTACAAAGGATCAGGCCCGGCGCTGACGGACCTTCTTGCCGGGCAGACGCACATGCAGTTCTCGGGACTGCCGCCTCTGCTGCCTTTCATCAAGTCGGGTAAGCTGCGCCCACTGGGTGTTGCGAGCACGAGGCGTTCGCCTGCATTGCCTGATGTACCCACGATCTCAGAAGCCGGCGTGCCTGGCTACGAAGCAACGTCGTGGCAGGGCCTTTCCGCGCCGGCGCAACTGCCGAGGGAAATTACCACGCTGCTGCACGCCACTCTGGTTAAATACATCGCCGCGGCCGAAACGCAGGCACGATTCGCAGAGCTTGGCGCCGAACCGGTGGGAAGCACCCCGGCGGAGTTCGCGCGCTTCATCAAGGTCGAGTTCAACAAGTGGGGTCCAGTGATTCGCCAGACCGGCGCGCGAGCCGATTGACCGTAAACACAGGCGAGGGTTACGCATGGCATTCGATGATCTGTTGAAGGAGCTGGAAGAGCGCAGGCAGCGCGCGCTCGCAATGGGCGGCCCGGATAAGCTTGCGCAGCGCAAGGCGCAGGGCGTGCTCAACGCGCGAGAACGCATTGATCGTTTGTTCGATCCGGGATCTTTCAGTGAATCGGGTCTCTTTGCTGTCTCGGCACGGGTCGAAGACAAGGAGAGCACTCCCGCCGATGCCAAGGTCGCGGGCTTCGGCCGCATCAACCAGCGCGAAGCGGCCGCCATCTCGAACGATTTTACGGTGAAAGGCGCGTCCAGCGCGAACACCAATATCAAGAAGTTGAAACACATCAAAGGTGTCGCGAAGAAGCGTGGCATCCCGGTCGTGTTCCTGGGTGAATCGACTGGTGCGCGCATGCCTGACGTGATGGGCGCCGATGCGATTGGGTCGAAGGACGATCCGGTCGAGTACCAGCGCCAGCGCGAGTCGCCGTGGGCGGCTGCGGTATTGGGCTACTGCTTTGGCTCGTCTGCTTGGTATGCCTCGATGTCAGATTTCTGCGTTTTCCGCAAAGGCGCAATCGTCGCAGTCTCGAGTCCACGTCTGATCTCGATGGCGATCGGTAAGGACGTCGATGCCGAAGAGTTGGGCGGCTGGCGTGTGCACGCCGAAGTGAGCGGCATCGCCGATCAGGTTACCGATACCGACGAGCAGGCGATCGACGCGGTCAAGCAGTTCTTGTCCTATCTCCCGAGTCATCACATGGAGCCGCCGCCCGAGTACCCGGTGCCGGACGGTTCCGGCGCGGATATGGACAAGGTCCTCACGCTCATCCCGGAATCGAACAACCAAGTCTACGATGTGAAGAAAGTCGTGCGCAGCATCGTCGACCGCGATTCGATGTTTGAGTTAAAAGCGCGCTACGGCAAAGCGATGGTCACGGCCCTTGCGCGCCTCGACGGTAAATCGGTGGGCATTATCGCGAATAACCCACTGTACCGCGGAGGCGCGATCGGCGCCGACGAAAGCCAGAAAGTGCAGAATTTTTTCGTGCTGTGCGATTCATATAACATTCCGATCGTGATGCTGGTAGATCAACCCGGCTTCCTCATCGGCCTCGAAGGCGAACAGCGCGGCATCACCGGCAAGGTCATGAACTGGATGAATGCAATGACCTTGGTTACCGTGCCGAAGCTCTCTGTGATCTTGAGAAAAAGCTACGGACTTGCCGTGTCGAGCATGGGCGCAGGCGGTAATACCGACGAGCTTGCGTGCTGGGTCACCGCCGAGATCAGTTTCATGAAACCTGATTTCGGCGCGCGCGTCGTGTTCGGCGTAGACCCCGAGAAAGAGCCTGAGCGATACAAGGAGACGTTGGCGAAAATGTCCAAAGGCACTTCAGCGTACGACATGGCCGCCATCTATACCGCGCACGACGTAATCGACCCAAGGGATACGCGAGATTGGCTCATCCGAATGCTGGAGGTGCATCGCTTGCGGATGACTGGTGGCGTCGGACAGCACCTCATGCGCGCATGGCCGACGACTTATTAAGGCAACAGGCAAGTTGTTCAATGCCCGCACCTGATTCCGGCTTCGACGTTAAACTCGATAGACGAGACCCGTTGAGCGGCATGCGCGCTCGACGGCACCGGAAGCGTCTGCCTGGAGGCATCGGCGAGCATCTTATTCGTACTTGGCAGACCAGCGACTGAACCAACACATCCGGAGGCCTGCGAATGTGCGGGCCGTC
>JBJXEH010000073.1:0-4536 GCA_046153995.1 Micropepsaceae bacterium | reverse complement strand
CATCCGTTCAAGACCGACAGCGGCAACCTGATCGCGGACTGCGCAGCCGAAAGCATTCCCGATCCGGAACGCTTGGCGCGGATGCTGGAGGCCATCCCGGGGGTCGTGGACCACGGCTTGTTCTTGTCGATGGCAAGCGCGGCATTGATTGGCACGCCGGGCGGGGTCCGGGTTATCGAACCGCCGCGTCACTAACCGCCGCTCACGCACGATTAACCGCGCGGCATTGTGAAACTGGCAATGACCGGACGCGCGCGCTATTTAACCGTCCCATGAGTTGGAGCCCCTCGAGCTGGCGCACAAAGCCCGTCGTTCAGGTGCCGGTCTATCCGGACGCCGAGGCGCAGGCGCGTGTCGAAGCCAAACTGAAATCGTTTCCGCCGCTCGTCTTTGCGGGCGAGGCGCGGAACCTGAAACGTTCGCTGGCCGACGTGGCCGAGGGGCGCGCTTTCCTGCTGCAAGGCGGGGACTGTGCGGAGTCGTTTGCCGAGTTCCATCCGGACAACATTCGCGACACGTTCCGCGTGATCTTGCAGATGGCGATCATCTTGACGTTCGCGGGCGCGATGCCGGTCGTGAAAGTGGGCCGCATTGCGGGTCAGTTCGCAAAACCACGCTCCAGCGATATGGAAACGCAGGACGGCGTCGAGTTGCCGGCCTACCGCGGCGACATCGTGAACGCCTCGCCGTTCGACGCGGTCTCGCGCGCGCCGGAGCCGGAGCGGATGACGCAGGCTTACTTGCAAGCCGCATCGACGCTGAACCTGCTGCGTGCGTTTGCGCAGGGCGGTTACGCGGACCTGCACAACGTGCACCGGTGGAACCTTGGCTTCATCGCGGGGTCGTCGTCGGTCGAAAGATACCGCGCGCTGGCCGACCGCATCTCCGAGACGCTGGAGTTCATGGAGGCGTGCGGGATTACGCCAGCCTCGACGCCGCAATTGCGCACGACTGAGTTCTACACGAGTCACGAGGCGTTGCTGCTCGGTTATGAGCAGGCGATGACGCGCATCGATTCAACGACTGGCGATTGGTACGACTGTTCGGCGCATCTGCTGTGGATCGGCGACCGGACGCGGCAGCTGGACGGCGCGCATATCGAGTTCGCGCGCGGCGTGAACAATCCGCTCGCCGTGAAGTGCGGGCCTTCGCTTTCGAACGACGATTTGATCCGGATTTGCGATGTGCTGAACCCTGCGAACGAGCCGGGGCGGCTGACGCTGATCTCGCGCTTCGGTGCCGACAAGGTCGAGGAGCACTTGCCGCGCCTCATTCGCGCGATCAAGCGCGAAGGCCGCAAGGTCGTTTGGTCGTGCGATCCGATGCACGGCAACACGATCAAATCGACGAGCGGCTTCAAGACGCGTCCCTTCGACCGCGTACTGAAAGAAGTGCAGAACTTCTTTGTCGTGCACCGCGCCGAGGGCACGCATGCGGGCGGCGTGCATCTGGAACTCACCGGGCAGAACGTGACCGAGTGTACGGGTGGCACGGCAGCGATCACGGATGCTGACCTGTCCTCGCGCTATCACACGCATTGCGATCCGCGGCTAAACGCGAACCAAGCGCTGGAACTCGCTTTTCTGGTGTCTGAGGGAATCCGCGCCGAGCGGTTCAAATCACCGCGGCCCGTCGCCGCGCAGTAAGCTTCCACACTTGCACGTCGCGCCGATCGGCTCGTAGCGTTGCTGCGGGGCGATAGTGGGTGCTGCGTTGCGGCTCGGGCTTTTCCTGTGGTGCGTGTTTGGCTTGGGCCTGATCGGGCTCAAGGCGCATGTCGATCGCGCGCAGCTCAAATATGCCGACGTCGCGGTGACGGTGGGAAGCGCCACCTACTTCGTGCCGCGTGCGTTCGTTACCGCTGACGGTTGGCGCGCGGACGTGATGCGCTTCAACGGCTGTTGGGATGCGCGCGAAGCGGGCGTATTGCCGCTTGGCGATTGCACGGGCGAGCGTTCGTTGCGGCTGCGCGTTCCGGCGCGCGCGTTGGGAGCCGGGGCAGACGCCGCGCTTCGCGGTAAGGCCCTCGACGCGATGTTATGGACGTCCTATGCGCCGCCAGCGGAACACATGACACAGCTCGCACACGCGTGGGCAGGACGCGGCGAATGGGCCGGCCGCATCGTCGTGCCGCGCGAGGATTGGGGACTCGTGCGCCTGCAGTCGCCACGCTCGCCGTGGGTGCCGTTGCTGACAGCGGAGCCGCAGACGGGCGATCCCTCCGAATTGGCCGCGCTATACGCGGGGCGTTGCTACCGGCCCGATGCGCTCAGCGACATCGGGATGACCTGCGCTGTGGCGCTTCGAACGGCGCAGGGAGCGGTCCTCGAGTACGAACTGGGGCCGGACGAGGCGGGGTCGTTTGCGCTGCTGCGGCAGGCCATGGCGGCATTGACGGCGGCATGGTTGTCGCCGCAGCAGACCGAGGCGATTGGCTGATTTCTGCGGGGCGAGTGTGGTTCGCCTAACACGTGTGCCGCCGATTCTGTCTAACACGGCCCGTTTTTCTTTGACTGGGTAGGCCTCAGGTCGAGAATGCGAGACGGGGCGCCTGGGAATTGGGGCAGGCGATTGGGGGACTAGCTGATGGGTAAGACACAAGTGCGCGCGACTCTGCTCGCTACAACCGCGGTTCTCACGATCATCGCGAGCGCGAATGCGGGACCGAATTTGGTTGGTGATCCCAGTTTCGAGTCGGGTGCGTTCTCGGCCGCCGCGGGCCGATGGCAGAACACCGGCGGGAGCGGGTTCAACTCACTTAGCAATATCGGCGCGCTCGCAAATTCCGGGGCGTTCGTGTTTAGCGGCGGCTGTACCGGCGTGGGCTGCGTCGCGACGAGCGTTGCCAACGGTGTGACGGGTGCAGGCTCGATCAGCCAGAGCATCAATCTGCAGCCTGGCATCTACCAGGGCTCATTCTTTTACCGCAGCGCCGGTGGCACCCCGAATGCGTTGGCGGCTAGCCTTGGTCAAGGCTCTCAACACAACATCGTTGTTCCTCTTCAGACCGACATACCAACAAACCCGAACTATCAACGGTTTTCGTTTGTATCTGCTGCCGCCGGAGGCACGACAACACTCGCGCTGGGCATTCGAAACCTTCCCGCCTTCGACTTTATTGACGACGTTCGGCTTGAGCTTGTCGACGACGGCGAGGGCAACAACATCGGCGCGGCGGCGCAGACGGTTGCCGTGCAGGCGTCACGCGAGTTTCTCGACCGCTTGCAGGACCGGTTCAACCACGCGGGATCGCCGATCCGGATGGCGAGCGTGCGCGAAACGGTTGTCGCGTCGGCAGGCGGCATGTCCTACGTCAACGCCAGCGGCAAATACCGCGCGTTTATGAGCGTGTTCGGCAGCGACGGCGAGTGGGACGACTCGGCGGCATCGGCAGAGCGGCGCGGCTTTAGCGCCGGCATCGAAGCAAATGTGGGCTCACTCGACATCGGCGCAGCCTTCTCGCTCAGCCGCACGGACTTCGACACGCAGACGATCTTTACCCAGAACGAGGGTGAGGCGGAGGAAATGCTGGGCGCAATCTACGCGCATTGGAGCCCCTCCTCGACCCCGGTCTATTTCAACCTGATCGCGGGTTACGGTCAGAGCACCAGCGACCTGACGCGCACGGCGTTCTTCGATCTGGGCTTGGACGGCCTGCTCGATTCAAACCGCGCGCAGGACGTGGACTCGTCGCAATGGTTCGCCAGCGCCGAGATCGGCTTCGATTGGGCGGTATCGCCGAGCTTCATGCTGACGCCGTTCGCGCGGGTCGATGGCGCGATGCTCGAACAGGACGGCTACGCCGAAGTTCAATTCGCGACTTCGTCGCTTCCAATCGCCGTGGTCGCGGGCCGCGACTTCGACGCGCTGCGCTCCATCGTTGGCGTGCGTGCTGGGCTCGATCTCGACATCGGCCGCGGCGGCAAGCTGGGCGCTAAGGTCGGCTGGGCACACGACTTCGAGCAGGACCGCTTCGTGACGTTCACGGAGAGCACGGGACCGGTGTCGTTTGCCGGTGTCGCCGGCGCAGCGACGCCTGCCGAAGACTCGGTCGTTGCCGGTGCCAGCATCGAACTCGCGGTCAGCGATCAGGCCGCGGTCTATGCCGGTTACAACGGCGACTTTGCGGACGAGCAAGAAATCCACGCAGGCGAAGTCGGCCTGCGCGTGACCTGGTAGTAGCGGCGTACTCGCAAGTAATGCGTCGGGCGCGGTGTCTTCGGACGCCGCGCCTTTTTCTTATCCCGCAAGGTGGACGAGGCGGCGGCCGAAGCTCTCGCCGGTGAAGAGGCCGACAAAGGCTTTCGGCGCTTGCTCCAGCCCCTCGATGATTTCTTCGCGGTATGTGAGTTTGCCGGCGCGCACCCATTCCGCCATCTGCGCGCGCGCTTCGTTGAACTGGACGCCGTAGTCGTAAACGACGAGGCCTTCCATTTTCAGGCGCTGCGTGATGAAGGGCAGCGTGTGGCGGATGCCGCGGGGCTTGTCGCCGGTGTTGTATTCCGCGATCTGGCCGGAGACGACGATGCGGCCGTG
>JBJXEH010000072.1:0-2574 GCA_046153995.1 Micropepsaceae bacterium | reverse complement strand
CAAGGCGAAAGACTTTCGTCGCGCCGCGGAATAGCAACCTCAGGAGTATCAGATGAAAGTCGTTGAAATCCCGCAATACGGGATCGATCATTTGCGCGTGGCGGAGCGGCCGGACGTGCAGCCGGGGGCGGGGCAGGTGTTGCTGCGGATGAAGGCGGCGACGCTGAACTACCGCGATTTGCTGACGGTGAACGGCGGTTATGGCGGGTCGTACAAGCTGCCGCTGGTGCCGTTGTCGGACGGGTGCGGCGAGGTTGTTGCCGTTGGGCCCGGCGTTACGCGGGTGAAGGTGGGCGATCGGGTTGCGACGCTGTTCTTTCAGAATTGGATCGGCGGGGAGCCTTCGCGCGAAGGGTTGATGAGTGCACTCGGCGGGTCCCTCGACGGGGTGTGGCGGGATACGTGCGTCCTCTCCGAGCAGGGCGTGTCGAAGGTGCCGGCTCATTTGAGTGACTCGGAAGTGGCCGCTTTGCCGTGCGCGGCGCTGACGGCGTGGCGCGCGCTTGTCGTCGAGGGCGGGATCAAGGCGGGTGAGACCGTCGTCGTGCAGGGTACGGGTGGGGTTTCGATCTTCGCACTGCAGTTCGCGAAGGCGGCTGGCGCGCAGGTGATCGTCACGTCGTCATCGGACGAGAAGCTGGCGCGGGCGAAGGCGCTGGGCGCCGATCATCTCGTGAACTACAAGAAGACGGCGGCGTGGTCGGGCGCAGTGCGCGAGATCACGAACGGGCGCGGCGCGGATCATGTGGTCGAGGTCGGCGGTGCGGGTACGTTCGCGCAGAGCCTCGCCTCGATCCGCGTCGGTGGGCACATTTCGATTATCGGCGTGCTGGCTGGAGCGTCGAACGACCTCATGATCCCGTTCGTGATCGGGACCAACGCGAAGATCAAAGGCATCTCCGTCGGCGCGCGGCAGCACTTCGAGGATATGTGCCGGGCGATCGCGCTGCACAAGATCAAGCCGGTGATCGACAAGACGTTTGGGTTCGGGGAAGCGAAGGCCGCGCTCGGGCATATGGCGGGTCAAGGCCACTTCGGAAAGATCGCGATCGACTTGGCGGCGTGAGCTATCCGCCGATGCGGCGGAAGCGGTAGGTGGTTGCCTGCGATGCCGCGTCGGCGGTCGCCATCTCGCGCATCCGTCCGTGTTCCCGCGAGAGCGCACACGCGGGGTCGGTGTTGGCGGCGTTGCCGGTGATCGCGAAGGCTTGGCAGCGGCAACCGCCCCAGTCGATTTCGGCGCGGTCGCAGCCTTGGCAGGGCTTTGGCATCCATTCTGTGCCGCGGAACATTTGGAACGCTTCGCTTGTTTCCCAGATTTCGCCAAGCGAGCGGTCTTTCACGTTGTCGAACGTGAAGCCGGGGAGGGTCGCTGCCGCGTGGCAGGGGAGCGCGCGGCCGTCAGGCGTCACCACGATGACCTGTCGGCCCCAGCCGCCCATGCAGGCCTTTGGGCGTTCGGCGTAGTAGTCGGGGATGACGTGGTCGATGACGAGCGTGCCTTCGAGCGATTTGCGGGCGTCTTCGACGAGCTTTGCGGCGGCGATGAAGTCATCGCGCGTGGGCATTAGGGTCGCGCGGTTTGCGATCGCCCAGCCGTGGTATTGTACGTGCGCGACTTCGAGGCGGCCTGCGCCCCACTCAACGGCGAGGTCGATGATTGCGGGGAGGTCCTTGATGTTGCCGCGATGGATGACGGCGTTGATCGTCAGTGCCAGGCCCTCTTCGACAACCACTCTGGCGGCTTCCCGTTTCGACTTCGCGCCGCCCTTGAAATGCGCCACGGCGTCGGCCCGTGTGGGGTCAACGCCTTGGATCGAGACTTGCACGTGATCCAATCCGGCGGCGCGCAATTCGGTCAGGCTCTGCGCATTCAAGCCTACGCCCGAGGTGATGAGGTTCGTGTAGAGACCGGCCAGGTGCGCGGCGTTCGTCAGTTCGGCGATGTCTTTTCGCACAAGCGGTTCGCCCCCGGACAGGTGCACATGCATGGCACCCAAGGCCGCCGCTTCGTCGAAGACGCGGGTCCAGGTTTTCGTGTCGAGTTCTTGGTTGGCGCGGGTGAGGTCGAGCGGGTTCGAGCAGTAGGGGCAACCGAGCGGGCAGCGGTGAGTCAGTTCGGCGAGCAGGCCGATGGGCTTTAGGTCCGTCACGGCTTTACGTAGCCCTTCTTCGTGAGGTCTTTGAGTAGGGATTCGATGTCTGCGCGGATGTCGTCGGCGTTCGCGTCGTATTCCTTGGCGAGCGCTGCGGCGATTTCCGAGACGCGCTTCTTGCCGTCGAATTCGGCGACGATGGCTTGCGCGATGTCGTCGAGCTCCAGGATGCGTTCGGGGCCGAGCAACACGATGCCGCGCTTCGCGTCTTTGCGCAGCTTCACGCCGGGGGCGAGTTTTGGCGCCGGGTCGCTCATGGTTTAAACGCGCCCGGCGGAATCAGTCCCGGCTTCACATAAGCAAAGTGGAGCGCATCGAGCATCGCCCAAAGAACGTTGCATTTGAACGTGAGCGCGTCGAGGCAGAACTGCTGTTCCTCGCGGGTGCGGGCGTGCTCGATGCAGTAGCGCAGCGCGAA
>JBJXEH010000071.1:0-7256 GCA_046153995.1 Micropepsaceae bacterium | reverse complement strand
GCGCCGGTGATCGAGCCCACTGTCGTGTCCATGCCGACGGGTGCGTCGAAGTCGGTTGCCTTGATGCCGTACTTGCCGCCGACTCCGGTGCCGGTTTCGGTTGGCGCGACGGCGAGGTCTTGCGGCGACGGCGCCGTCTTCGGCTGCTCGGGCTTCGGCAGCATGTTGACTTGATCGGTCTCAGGTTCGGACGTCATCAAGCGGTCGTAACTTTTCGCCGGAGCCGGATCGATCGCGGGCGATGCGGTTGCGGGATCGGGGATGATGCGCGTGGGTCCGGCATCTGCCGTCAAGATGGGCAAGCCGTTCTGTCCCTGCTTCACGCCCTGGTTATAAGCGACCCACACGACACCTGCGAACGCCGCCAGCACGACGATGCCGAGAAGCACCACAAGCGGGCGCGAGCGCGGACGTTCCGGCTCTAAGTCAGTGTCGTAGAGGAGCGCGTCGTCATACGGCGGCTCGTACAAATTGCGGTCAGGATTGACCATGGCTGTTATTCCCCTCAACACGACAAAATATAGGTGGATAGACGAATCGTGGTGTGCCCTCGCCAGAGTACACCGGCATCCCACTGATTCATGAAGCATTTTCTCATTGCGCGCCGCCTTCGATTGCAACGAGACGGCGATGCTCTTCCAGTGCGAACCGGTCCGTCATTCCGGCGATGTAGTCGGACACAACGCGTGCCGTCCGTAGAGTCGCGGCACCATCGCAGAGGACGTTCCATTGCGCTGGCATCGCGCCCGGTTGGCCTAAGAACAACGCGAAGAGGTCGGCGACGACACCCTTCGCTTTCGTCATCATGTCCGTCACTTTAGCGTGGCGATACATGTTCTTGAAAAGGAAGGCTTTCAGCGCCTTATCGTTCGCACTCATTGCGTCCCCGAAAGCGACGATCTGTTGCCCGCAGACGCGTACATCCTCGACGCTTTGCACTTTCAGCTTGTTTAGGCGACGCTGCGTCTCGCCAATAGCGTCATCGATCATCGTGCTGATCAAGCGGCGCACGCTTTCATGAATGACGCGCGAGCGGTCTAGCCCCGGATAACGGTTCATGACCTCAGAAAAAATACCGCCTACAAGTGGCAGCGATACCACTTCCTCGATAGTGAACAGCGCGGCTCGTAATCCGTCGTCTATATCGTGGTTGTTGTAGGCGATGTCGTCTGCAAGTGCCGCGACTTGAGCCTCCGCACTCGCGAACGTGTCGAGGCGCAGGTCGAAGGTTGCGTTGAACTCCGCAATCGCTTGCGGCAGCGGTTCGTTTTTCGAACGCGGACCGGTCAGCGGTCCGTTGTGCTTGACGATGCCTTCAAGCGTTTCCCAGGTAAGATTCAACCCGTCGAATTCGGCGTAGCGCTGTTCGAGTTTCGTGACGAGGCGCAGCGTGTGTGCATTGTGATCGAAGCCACCGAACGGTTTCATCGCGGCGTGCAGCGCGTCTTCGCCGGCGTGGCCAAACGGGGTGTGGCCGAGATCGTGCGCAAGCGCCAGCGCTTCGGCGAGGTCATCGTCCAGGCGCAGCACGCGCGCGATCGAGCGTGCGATTTGCGCAACTTCGAGCGAGTGCGTGAGGCGCGTGCGGTAGTAATCGCCCTCGTGGTACACGAAGACCTGCGTCTTGTGCTTCATGCGGCGGAAGGCGCCGGAGTGGATGACGCGGTCGCGATCACGCATGAAGGCCGTGCGGGTTTGGCTTTCGGCCTCCCGGAATTGGCGGCCGCGGCTTTCCTCCGCCCGGGAGGCGATGGGGCTCAGGTCGCTGTGGCCTCGAAAACCGCTCAACTGAAGCACCTTTCGCGGGCGGGATGGCGTTGCCAACAAGGGCTTGGACGCGAGGGCCCGCGCGCACATATAATGGTAGTGCTACGCTAAGCCTCTTTAAGGTGCGGCAGGTTAACCGAAAGTTACCAATGGAATCAGCATCCCAAGTTCGCGTGAGCGCCAGTGCCGCGAAACGCATCGCGGTATTGGCTGCGGCCGAAGGTCCGGGCGCGATGTTCCGCATCGCCGTCAACGGCGGCGGCTGCTCCGGCTTTCAGTACGAGTTCACTTTCGATGGCGTGCGGGCGGATGACGACGTGCTCATCGAACAAGATGGTGCGCGGGTGTTGATCGACACCGCGTCGCTGGAGTTCCTCGGCGGGTCGGAGGTCGACTTCATCGAAGGGCTGATGGGCTCGCACTTCGAGATCAAGAACCCGAACGCAAAATCATCCTGCGGTTGCGGGACGAGCTTTTCGGTTTAGCTGGCGCGACCGTGCCTGCGGCGCGGCTGAAAGAAAGTTTCACCACGAAGCCACGAAGGCACAAAGGGAACTTTGAGCGCACGCCGGGCGCGAAGCGCCTGTTCTAATGATCGGTTGCGCGCCTACGGCGCGCGAAGGAGCGAATCCCTTTCGCGTCTTCGCGTGAGATCTTACTTACGCCAACACAACACCAGCGCAATGATACGAGCACGAGCTTCTTCGTGCCTTCGTGGCTTTGTGGTGAAACTTCTTGCTGCCGCTCCACACGCGCAAGTGCATGAGGGGGGCTACTTCTTGTCCACGTGGGCTTTGTCTTGTTCGCTCATGTAGTGGATCAGCGCGGCTGCGTCGCTGTCGTTGAGGCTTAGGTTCGGCATCGGCAGATTGCGGTACCGGGCCATCAGTTCGAGCGCGACCGGGTCCTTTTCGGCAATCATCTTGTTTGGCTCTTTCAGCCAGCGCACGAGCCAGTCGCGCGGGCGGGCACCCACGACGCCCTTGAGGTCCGGCCCTAAGCGGTCGCCGCCGCCGAACGTGTGGCACGAGGCGCAGCGGGTCCGGTACAGGTATTGGCCGCGCGACAAATTCGATATGTGTCCCGCTTTTTCATAAGCTTCGAGGTGACCGACCTGTGTGCCGGCGTGGTTGTTCAGCGTGCTCGCGAGAATGTTCGCGAGGATCGTCGGGTCGTCGTACGGCGAGCGCTTGATCCACTGCGACGTCTTTTCGTTGCCCATCATGAGGCGCGTGTCGTGATCGCGGATCTTCTTAATGTCGGCGATGCGCAAGCCCAACTTGCGCTGAATGAGGACGATGTCTTCCTGTTTTCCGGTCAGAAACGTCCAGCCGGCACCCGTGTCGAACGTGCGCATGTAGCGGCGTAGCGCCTGTGGGGTGTCATTCTCGGGATCGACCGAGATCGAGTACATGAAAATGTCTTTGCCCACGCGGTCGCCCAGCAAAGTGTGGACCTGGCGCATCTGCGCGGTATCAAGCGGACAGACGTCGCCACAATTCGTGTAGATGAAGTTGATCGCGACGACTTTGCCGCGGAGCATGTCGTCGTAGAAGCGGACCTTTTTGCCGTCATGAGTCGTGAGTTCGACGTTCGGGAAATAGTTGCCGTGCCAGCCGCGCTCTATCTCTTTCGTCGCGGGCGCAGCCGTCGCGGCCAACGCCGTTGCCAGAGCGGCGAGCGCGAACACAAGTGAGCGAAGCGTCGGCACGTAAGTCTCCCAGCGACCTTTCGAGGTCTCACACGCAATACGCAAACCAACCGGCGGAAGCGGGGCCGGCTCCTACGGAGAGCCGGCCGACGACGAGCCTGGACCCGAGTTATCGTGCGACGGCTCGTAGGTCGTGCCTTCCCACGTCGGGATCGGCGCGGGGATCGCGATCGTCTGGCCGGGGTTCTTGACGTCCCAGCGCAGAAGCATGCGGTGATCCTCGTGCTGCGTGTTGTGGCAGTGCTCCATGTACGTGCCCATGAACTCGCGGAACCGCAGCGCGATGTCGAACGTGCGCGCCAAACCCGCCTCGTTGCCGATCGTGTAGAGGTCTTTGCGGGCCCATTTTTCCCACATTTTCGGCGCACCACCGTCGCGTCCGATGATCTGGCCTTCTTCGAAGTGGATGTGCACGGGATGCGCCCAGCCGCCGTCGGTGTTGATGTGCCAAATCTCGACGTCGCCCTTGCTCGGGGCTGCATCGACGCGATGAAGGTCGGCGCCAAAACCTTGTCCGCCGTCGGTCTTGATGGTCCACGGCATTTCATCGGTGTTGCCGCTACGTCCGAACTCGAACGTCCTGTGGCGGGCCGACGCCAGTTCCACTGCCGTGAAGGGCGGCCGCGGAATCATCGTCTTCTTGCCTTCGACGTAATCGGCCGGGTTCATGCTGCGATCGACGCCGGTGTAGGCCGCGACGCGGAACTCCATGATTTTCCCGACGACCGGATCGCCGTTGTAAGTGTTGTTCATGACGTAAGCCAACGGCACGACTTCCTTCGGCCCGCGCCCATCGTCGTGGGCCATCAGGTTGACGAGATAGAGCTTCGTGCCCACCGGAAACGGCTTGAAGTCGATGACAATGTCGAAGCGTTCACCGATGCCCTGCGCCGGCAGTTCTTGCGCCTCTGCGTTCGGGAACGGAACCGCGTGTTCCATGATGTTGCCGTCGTTGGCGACCATGTGGAACGGAACGCGCGTGCCGTTGGCGGTCACAATGGTGAACTTCCAAAGACGCGAAACGCTGCCGTTGAGGATGCGCAGACGATACTTGCGCGCGCGCACGTTCATGTAGGGCTTGTAGGCCCAGTTCACGACAGCTCGATCGCCCAGGAATCCGTTCAGGTTGAAGATGTTGAAGTAGAGCTGGCCGCTGGCGTCCCAAGCTTTGTCGGCGACGAGCAAGTTCACGTCGTAATCACGGTTGCCCCAATCGAGCGACGTGCCCGACGGCAGGCAGAGGTTTGCGTTCGCTGCGCTCGTGTAGTTGCAGAGATATCCTTCTTTGCCGCGATCGACGGCGCTGAAGATATTCATCACCGCCGCATTGCCCTTGTAGACGTTCTGCGCGGTGTAATCGACCATATGGTCGTGGAACCACAGGGTGCTCATCGTCTCGCGCCAGTCGCCGCGAATGCGTGTGACGCCGCCCGCGCCGTTCGGGAAACCCGCGCGCGGATCGGTCGCCGTCGTATTGATCGTGTCGTGACCGGCCAAGATCATCGGCCAGCGATAGTCGTAGTATTGACCCGGGAAGTAGAACGCGCCGGCAAAGCCGTCGCTTTCGGCCGGCGTGTGGCCGTTGTGAAGGTGCGTCGTGATCGTGTGCGCGCCGAAGCCGTTGTTGGCGGCGTAATCGATCGGCAACGCGTTATAGTGACGGAACACGATCGGTTCGCCGTAGCGGGCGACCAACAGTTTCGGCGGCATCGTGCCGTCAAACGTCCAAATGGATTTCGGCGACTGCACCGGCATGTTTGGATGGAGCCGGACTTGCGTGCCCGACGTCGTGCCGCCGCGATAGTAGAGACCGCCCGGTGCAAATTCGCCTTTCGAATAGGTGTGGCGCTGCACCGTATCGCGAAGACCGCGATTGGCGCGCGCGCCGATCTGCGCGGTTTGGGTGAAGACGCGCGGCGCGAATTCGCCCCAGCGCTGATGCGCGAACCAATCGCCGGTAGGACGGCCTTCCGCCGAGCTGGTCGCCAGCGGATAGACGCACGAGCCGATCTTCGACGCCCAGGGATTGGGGATCGACGTGTTCGATTGGCGTTGTGGCAGCGGATAGATCGTTTGCTTCAAGAAATTGTCGAGCGCGATCGTGTCGGGGGTGCCGTCGCACGTCGTGGGCTGAGGCAACTGTACGCAAGTGGGACATGTGGTCGACGTCGGCACAGGTTTAGTGCCGAACTCTTCAAACTGCGGCATCTCTTGCGAGAACGGCAACGCGCCGAACAGCGGACTCGACGGTGCGCCCGTCGGAATGTCGGGCGTCGATTGCGCGCTGACAGCGGCCGCAAAAATGCATGAAAATGCGAGCGCACTGACCGTGCCGCGCGCAACCAGACGTGGTGTGATTCTCATTCTCAATTCCCCGGAACGGCGGTTTTACCCGCCGAAAAACCTGACAAAGCAAACATGGCGCCAAAGTCAGGTGTCACCAAAATATTCATAGATTCTTAGGGAATAAAGTGACGAACGGCCACAAAGTTCTGATTTTCCCCATCAGATTGTGGAGAGGTGTCACCGAAATTAAACAGTCGGCAAGGATAACCTTAACGAGAGGGAATAGACCCTTGCTCACCCCTGGGTTGCTTAACGCCCAAGGATGCTGAAGCCGCCTCCGGCCTCTGGTTTACCAAGCCTGCGGCACACCAAACCGCCGCTCACGGTGCCGTTCGAGATCAGGGGACACAATATTTACCAGTTCGACTCGACCGCGCAACATCTGCCCCATCGGCGCCGTTTGTGAAGTGCTCAACCGGTAAGGTTGTCAATCCGATCGGCAGCGCGAAAGAGGTACCTCTTCTGGCGGCGGGATTATTTGAAGACTTCGCTTGTGGTGTGTTCGCCAAGCAAGCGAAAGAAGAAGCTCAAAAGTACGACAGGTGATGAAACCTGCCGTCGTGCCTTTGGGGGTCTAAAAGCAACGAAATGATCGCAGAATACTTGAGCGCGGCCGTTAGTGTGGCCGCGAACGGGAGAGGTGTGACCGCAGGCCTTAACGAAGCGTTGCCTTCGTCTTCGACCTGGCCCGCTACCTGCTTCTGCCGACAGGCGCGCAATGTTCGCAGGGAACTGTCGCCAAGGCTAGAAATGCTCGGAACACAGCCACTTTTTGAACTCTTCGCGGGGCGTTGCCGCGTGCCGTTTGAACACGCATGGCGTGCCAAACAGGGACGGGCGCGCGCCTATTTTTTGGGAGCGCGCACATGACGCAAGAACCCACAAGCCTACTCGGCCGCGCGCTGTTCCGTTCGCGCAAGGTGTTCATCACCGTCGGCGTGTTCAGCTTCTTCATCAACCTCGCGATGCTGAACGGTCCGCTGTTCATGCTGCAGGTTTATGACCGCGTTTTGACCTCGCAGAGTCAGGACACGTTGATTTTCCTCACGATTCTGGCCGTCGGCGTACTGATCTTCCAGGCGGCGATGGAAATCGCACGCTCCGATCTTCTGATTCGCACCGGCGCCAAGCTCGACGCCGAACTCAGCGCCGATACGTTCGCGCTGTCGCTCGACAAGCGCGACCTCAGTTCGGCCCAGGGCTTGCGCGACCTGGACGCCGTTCGCGGCTTCCTGTCGGGACCAGGTTTGGTGGCGCTGTTCGACGCGCCGTGGACGCCGATCTTCTTGGCGCTTGTCTTTATTATACATCCAGCGCTCGGCGCCCTCGCGTTGGGCGGCGCGCTCGTCATCCTGTTCCTCGCCTATTTGAGCGAGGTCGCGACCCGCAAGGCGCTTTCCGAGGCGTCGATGGCGCAGCGCGATTCGGAATA
>JBJXEH010000070.1:0-12008 GCA_046153995.1 Micropepsaceae bacterium | reverse complement strand
CGATGGTGCTTGCGACCGGCGACATGGGTTTCGCAGCGCGCAAGACGCACGACATCGAAGTTTGGCTGCCCGGGCAAAACGCCTACCGCGAAATCTCAAGCTGCTCGAACTGCGGCGACTTCCAAGCCCGCCGCATGGACGCGCGCTATCGGCCCGCGGACGGCAAGGGCACGCGCTTTGTGCACACGCTGAACGGTTCCGGCCTCGCGGTCGGCCGCACTCTGATCGCGGTCCTCGAAAACTACCAGCAAGCCGACGGATCGATCGCGATCCCGGATGTGCTCAAGCCCTATATGGGCAGCCTTGAGGCGATCACCGCGAAATGACCAAGAAACCACGCATACTTCTCTCGAACGACGACGGCATCAACGCGCCGGGCCTCTTGGCGCTCGAAAAGATCGCCCACGCGTTGTCCGACGACGTCTGGATCGTCGCTCCCGAAAGCGAGGAGAGCGGCGCCTCGCGCAAACTCACGCTGACCCAGCCGCTGCGCATCCGTGAGATCGCCAAACAACGCTACGCTGTTCAAGGCACGCCGACGGACTGCGTGCTGATGGCGGTCATCCACGTGCTTAAAGACCACCGGCCGGACCTCATTCTGTCGGGCGTCAACCGCGGCTCGAACATGGCCGACGACGTGACCTACTCCGGCACGATCGCCGCCGCGATGGAAGGCACCGCGCTCGGCATCCCCTCGATAGCCTTGAGCCAATCGACGCTGGCGGACGAAGGCCCGGTCAAATGGTCCTGCGCCGAACACCACGGCCCCGCACTCATCCGCAAACTGCGCGAAGTCGGCTGGCCAAAAGACGTCGTCATCAACATCAACTTCCCCGACGTGGCGCCGGACGCGGTGAAGCGCATCGAAGTGACGTCCCAAGGCAAACGCGACCAGTCGATGTCGAATCTGATCGAACGCACCGATGCGCGCGGCAACCCCTATTTCTGGCTCGGCTTCTCCCGCATCCGCTCGAATCCGCCCGAAGGCACCGACCTGCGCGCCATCTACGACGGCCGCATCTCGATCACGCCCTTGCACATGAATCTGACAGAACACGAAACCCGCAAAACCCTAAGCGGGCACCTTGACGGCGCACCGAAGTAGTTCACGCCAAGACGCCACAGCGCAAAGAAGAAAGAGTTTTGAAACGCCAAGCACGCCAAGCCGCTTGTGCCTTCCAGCTAGGCGCCTGCGCGCGTAGCGCGCAAAATGGCGCTTCGCGCCGAACCAGCGCCAGACGGGCGGGCACAAGCGGCTTGGCGTGCTTGGCGTTTCAAGCTCTGCCTTTCTTCTTTGCGCTGTGGCGTCTTGGCGTGAAACAAAGCGGCCGGGCGTCTCCCGGACCAGAATTTGACCACCGCGTCTTGGTGATCTTGGTGGTTCATTTCTTTACCACCAGCACCACACCCTGACCCCGGAGACATGACCGGAGGTCCTGATGCACAATACGCTGATCGCAGGCGAGGGCCGCATGACACCCGATGTGCGCATGATCCGGCTTCTGATGGAGCTGCGCCGCCAGGGCATCGCGGACACAGACGTGCTGTCCGCGCTGGAGACGACGCCGCGCGAGATGTTCGTGCCGGAGGTCTTCGCCGACCGCGCGTTCGACAATACGGCGCTCCCCATCGATGAAGGCCAAACAATCTCACAACCCTTCATCGTCGCCTACATGACGCAGGCGCTGGAGCTGAAATCCACGCACCGCGTGCTCGAAGTCGGCACCGGTTCAGGCTACCAGACTGCCGTGCTGGCCAGGCTGATCAAGCGCGTCTACACGATCGAGCGTCATGCCGCGCTGCAAGAACAAGCGGTAGATCGTTTCAAGACCTTACACCTCTTTAACATCGACGCCCGCGTCAGCGACGGCACGCGCGGCTGGCCCGGGCAAGCGCCGTTCGACCGCATCATCGTCACCGCCGCCGCCCGCGAAAAACCGCCCGCGGAGTTGTTAAATCAACTCGTTATTAAGGGCTCCATGGTTATTCCAATAGATCGAGGTGTCGATGGGCAGGTGCTAGTCCGCATAAGACGGACGGCGCGCGAGTTTCAGAGCACGGATCTCTTGCCCGTGAAATTCGTGCCCTTGTTGGAAGGCGTGGCGAAGAACGATGGAGCGGTCGAATGATCCGCGCGGTCGTCGCCCCAACCGCAAGCGTAAGGAGCAGACGGCGCAGTCGTTGATCGCGGCGCTCTTGCTCGGTACGGCAAGCGGCTGTGCGACGGTCGATATGCAGGCGCCCGTGTACAATGCACGGCTCGCGCGGCCATCCACTGTTGTCCTCGTCCAAGCCGGCGACACCGTCCCGAACCTCGCGCGCCGCTACAGCGTACCGGCCGAAGCAATCATCGAAACGAACGGCCTCTTCGCGCCGTACCGCCTGACGCACGGCCAGCGCATCGTCATCCCGCCGGCCTACGGCGCGGCTGCATGGCAACCGCAAGAGCAAACGCCACCGAAACCGCGTCCGCGCAAGCTCGCGGTCGAAGCGGTCGAGCAAACGGAACTGCCGCCGCCCAAGCCCATCGCGGCTCCGCGTACGGCTCCGGCGAAGAAGCAGGTTCTTGCCACGCCGGTCGTTGTCGAGCCCGGCGAACCCACACCAGACCCGCGCCTCGAAGGCGCGCGCTTCTACGCGCTGGGCACGCCGCGCGCGAAGCCGGCGTACGAAGGGCAGGGCGGCCCGGAAGCGCTGACGCCGCCGCGCCTCGAGGATGCCGACGTGATGATGCCCCGGCCGAAGCCGAAGCGTGACATCGCCGAACCCGACCTCCTCGACGCGCCGTACGAGCCGCCGAAGAAGGCGAAGCGCGAGATCGCGGAGCGCGACACCGACCTCGCCTACGACGAAAAGCCGAAGGCAAAGCCCGTGGACGTCGCCGAACGCGACCCCGACGCCGCGTACGACGAACGCCCGGTGACAAAAACCATCGGCCGCTTCCTATGGCCGGTCAAGGGCAAAGTGGTCTCGAACTTCGGCCGCCGCGGTACGGGCGTGCACAACGACGGCATCAACATCGCAGCCGACCCGAACACGCCGGTCAAAGCCGCCGACACCGGCACGGTCGTCTACGCCGGGAACGACATCGACGCCTATGGCAACCTGCTGCTCGTGCGTCATGCGAACGGCTACGTCACCGCGTATGCGCACAACAAGAAATTGCTCGTCG
The DNA here is from genome assembly GCA_046153995.1 of Micropepsaceae bacterium. GTDB lineage: Bacteria > Pseudomonadota > Alphaproteobacteria > Micropepsales > Micropepsaceae > SZUA-430. The sequence continues at coordinate 8,836 of JBJXEH010000070.1, read as the reverse complement.
GCCGCGGCGACACGGTCAGCCGCGGCGAGACGATCGCGCTCGTCGGTTCAACGGGCGACGTCGACCGGCCCCAGCTCCACTTCGAAATCCGCAAAGGCGACCGCGCGGTAGACCCTAACCGCTACTTGGTACGCGAGACGGCGAGCCGGTAGGCCTGGGAGCGCCGGCTTCTAGCCGGCACTTCTTGTGTTGAGCGTCAGCAAGTGCCGGCTAGAAGCCGGCGCTCCCAGGCTTAGTGCCGCGTAATCTCCGCGCGTCCCACCACCATGTGATGTACCTCGTCCGGGCCGTCTGCGAAGCGTAGGTGGCGTTGGTGGGCGTACATTTCGGCGAGCGGCGTCCATTGCGAGATGCCGGTCGCGCCGTGGATTTGCATCGCTTGGTCGATGATCTGGCACACGCGTTCCGGCACCATCGCCTTGACCATGCTCACCCACACGCGCGCCTCGCGGTTGCCCAGCACGTCCATCGCGCGTGCCGCTTTCAGCACCATCAGCCGCATCGCCTCGATGTCGATGCGCGCGCGGGAAACCAGCTCCAAGTTCTTGCCGAGATTGATCAGCGGCTTGCCGAACGCCTCGCGCGAGACGCCGCGCTTGACCATCAGATCGAGCGCCGCTTCCGCCTGGCCGATTGAGCGCATGCAGTGATGAATACGCCCAGGCCCAAGCCGCAGCTGTGAAATCTCAAATCCGCGGCCTTCGCCGAGCAGCATGTTCGTCGAAGGCACGCGCACATTGTCGAACTTCAAGTGCATGTGGCCGCGCGGCGCGTGATCCTCGCCGAACACCGACATCGCCCCCAAAATCTTCACGCCCGGCGTATCCATGGGCACCAGGATCTGCGAGTGCTGGAATTGCGCGGCGGCGTTCGGGCTCGACTTCACCATCACGATCATGATCTTGCAGCGCGGATCGCCCGCGCCTGAGATGTAGTACTTCTCGCCGTTCAGAACCCACTCGTTGCCCACGAGTTCGGCGCGCATCGAAATGTTCTTCGCATCCGACGACGCCACATTGGGCTCCGTCATCGCGTAGGCCGAGCGGATTTCGCCGTTGAGCAGCGGCTTCAGCCAGCGCTCCTTCTGCTCGGGCGTGCCGACGCGCTCTATCACTTCCATGTTGCCGGTATCGGGCGCGGAACAGTTCAACGATTCTGACGCCAACGACTGCTTGCCCAACTCCGCGGCGATATAGGCATAGTCGAGGTTCGTAAGTCCGCGCCCGATCTCCGCATGCGGCAGGAAGAAGTTCCACAAGCCCGATGCCTTCGCCTTGTTCTTCGCCGTCTCCAAAAGCTCGAGTTGGCCCGGCGCAAACGACCAGCGATCCTTGCGTCCCTCACCGAGCCGGTGAAACTCAGCCTCGATCGGCGCGACGTTCTCCGCGATATGCTTCTTCACCGCGTTGAACAGCGGCAAAGCCTCATCCGACATCGCAAGCTGGTTCAACCGCGGGTCGAAATGATCGGGTTCCGGCAATCTCTGCTTCTGGGCCTGGCTCATGGGTGGCTCCTCATATTGTTGAATAGCAATGGACTTACCATAGCGGGATCAAGGCCTGCCGCAACCGCTCGCATTGGGGCGGCGAGTTTGCGCCAGACTGACAGTCGCCCCTCACGCTCTATCCGTGGTAGGTTTGTCGCCTCGCCGCTAGGTTCCGCCCCCGCGCCCCATGGATCTGAGCACGCTGTACAAGACGATCATTGCCTCCGTGCTGCTGCACTTGGGGCTGCTGAGCTATGTCGCGTCGACGTGGGGCATCGCGCCGGCGCACTTGGAAGCGCCGGAGGTTAGGGTGATGGCTATGGCGCCGCCGCCGCCACCCCCGCCGCCGCCTCCACCCCTTGAGGTGAAGGACGTAACGATTCAAAAACCGCGCTTTCGCCCGCGGCCCGTTCCGCCGCCGCCCGTCCGGATCAAACAGGTGAAGGCCATTCCGTTGAAGCCGCAGCCGCCCGCCGTGAGTACGTCGGACGCGACAACGATCGTGGCCGAGAAGCCCGTACCGCGCGACCCGCCGGTGTCTAACGTCGCCCCGCGCGCCGCCTCGAAGCCGCCGCCGACCTATCCGGACCGCGCGGTGGACGCCGAGAAGGAAGGCGTCGTGCAACTGCGCATCACCATCCAGCCGAACGGCGCGGTGAGCGAGGCCGCCGTCGTCAGGGCGCGCCCGGAAGGCTGGTTCGAAACGGCAGCACTGTCTGCCGTGAAACGCTGGCGCTACGAATCCTCCGGCCGCATCAGCACGACCGTCGTGGAGATCGAGTTTAAGTTGGAGTGAGGCGCCCCGCCAGCGCGCGTCCGGAGAGCCCGCTCCCTCTGCCTCCAGTCTTCCTAACCCCACACGCCCTCACTCAACGCGGAGATCGCAATGACCGCACTCGACAAATCGTTCGCGCTTGAACCGCAAGGGGAGGGCAAATCGCGCGCCCTTGCCGATCCGCAGTACGAAGCGAACACCGGCATGTTCGGCGGTTGGACGATGGCGCTTCTTGCGAAGGCCGCACTCGCGCACCCTGACGCGCAAGGCACGCTCTCCGCCGCCACGGTGCATTTCGTGAACCGCGTCCCGCCCGGCTCTTTCTTGAAACTCCACGCCCAGTGCCTGGGCGCAAGCCGCTCGCTTGGCCATTGGCGCTGCGATCTCACCGTCGAAGGCGCGCCCCCGGGCGAACTCGCCGCAACCGCGACCATGGTGCTCGCCAACCGGCGCGAAAGCGACCGCTTCACCGAGGACAAGATGCCAGGCGCGGCGCCGCCCGAAACCCTCGAACGGTTCCAACCGGGTGTTCCGTTCGGCGAACGCACCGACATGCGCTCCGTGTCGGGCGCGCCGCCTTTCAACAAGCCGTCCACCCGCTCGCTGATGTGGCAACGGGAGACCTCGGGCCGCACACTCGACGCCGTCCAAATGGCGTTCCTGTGCGACATCGGTCCGCCGCGCGTTTGGTACCTCGGCACGGCGCCGCGCCCGTCCTCCACGACGACGATGTCGATCTACATCCACGCGACCGAGCCCGAACTCGCCGCTTGCGGCGACGACTTCGTCCTCTCCGACATGATCGCCACGCGCATCGAACACGCAACCGTGGGCTCGAACGCGAAGATGTGGAGCCGAGGCGGCGCGCTGCTGGCCACGACGGAGCAGCTGTGTTGGTTTAGGTAGGTGTGTTCACAGCCGCCGCGATTGGCAATGATCGGTCCCTACCGCGACCAAACTCTGAGGTTGTTTGGCGGATGTTCCTCGCCCGCTGGAACGCGCTCGACCGGCGAGCGTTGACCCCGCGACGCCAGCCGGCGCCTTGAGGTTTGCGAAACAGGCTTTTCCGCTTGCGTATGTTCGCTATTTGTTCTATACCATCCGCACATAACAAAAGCCGATGGCTCGATGATGACCGAAGATACACACTGCGCGCCGGACAATCCAAGATTTCACAGCACGCAGCCGCGTTTTCACCCCCTAACTTTGGGGTACATGGGGTTGTTCGCTCAAATTCTGACCGGGCACCCCTACCGCCAGTGTCCGAGTGTTCACTGACCGTATCCCGGCACGCCTATCCGCGGTCAGAGCCGCTGTCCCAACTCGCCCGCCAAGTCCTCGATGAACTGCCACGCCACGCGGCCCGAGCGGCCGCCGCGTGTCACCGCCCATTCGAGCGCGCGGCGTTGCAAATCGGTGGCCTCGATCTTCAGACCGAAGTGCTGCGCGTAGCCGCTGACGATCGAAAGGTAATCGCCTTGGCTCACGTGGTGGAATCCGAGCCAGAGCCCGAACCGGTCGGAGAGCGAGATTTTCTCCTCTACCGCCTCGTCGGCGTGGATCGCGGTCGAGCGTTCGTTCTCGATCATCTCGCGCGGCATCAGATGGCGCCGGTTCGAGGTCGCGTAGAAGATGACGTTGGCAGGCCGCCCGGCCAGCCCACCCTCGAGCACAGTCTTAAGCGGCCGGTACGCCGCTTCGTTCGCATCGAACGACAGGTCGTCGCAGAACAGCACCGCTTTCACCGGCGCCTCGGCGAGCAGGCGGAGCAACGCGCCCAATGTCGCGATATCCTCGCGATGGATTTCGACGAGCTTGAGGCTCGGTACCTCGGTCGCCACCGCCGCATGCACCGCTTTGACGAGCGCGCTCTTGCCCGTGCCGCGCACGCCCCACAGCAGCGCGTTGTTCGCAGGCAGCCCTTGCGCAACGCGCCGCGTGTTCGCGAGCAACTGATCGCGCTGCCGGTCGATGCCTTTCAGCAGCGCGAGCGGCACACGGGCAATCTTCGCCAGTGGCATAAGCGCGCGGGTTTGGGCCTCCCACACGAAGCCTTCGGATGCAGCCCAAATGGGGGTAGGGGCAAGGGACGGCGAAAGCCGCTCCAAAGCCTTTGCGATACGCTCCAACAGTGCCTGCGAGTCTTGCGCCATCTGCGTTGCTTACGCGATGGCGGAAAGCCCTACCAGAGCGGCCTCCGGCCTTGGTTGCATTGCCCCGGTCGCTGGCTATAGTCCGCCCGCAAATCCGGCCATTCCCCCCGAAAAGTTAACGCAAAGCGACGCCCGACCGATGTTCATTTCGCCTGCCTACGCCCAAGACGCCACCGGCGCCGTCGGCCCGTCCTTTCTGATCCAGCTGATCCCGTTCGTGGCGATCATTGGGATCATGTACTTCCTGATCATCCGCCCGCAGCAGCAGCGGCTGAAGGCGCACCAGGCGTTGATCGCAGCGGTCAAGCGCGGCGACGTCGTGGTCACCTCGGGCGGCATCATCGGCAAGGTCGTCAAGGTGATGGAGAACGACGAGGTCGAGGTTGAGATCGCCAAGGAAGTACGCATCCGCGTCGTGAAGTCGACGATCGCCGACATCCGCTCCAAGACCGAACCGTCGGACGGCAAAGCCGCGAACGACACGAAATAAGCTCGAAAGACCGCCCCTCATGCTTCAGTTCCAAACCTGGAAAGTCTTTGCCATCTTGGGCGTCGTTCTGCTCGGCTTCCTCATGGCGCTGCCGAATTTCATTCCGGCCGCTTGGCGCGACGCGATCCAGCGCAACGCAAGCTTCCTGCCGCACAAGCCTGTAACGTTGGGCCTCGATCTTCAAGGCGGCTCCTACGTCCTGTTCGAGGCGCAGATCGAAGTCGCCGTGAAGGACCGGCTGCAAAATCTGCTGGAAGAAATCCGCCGCGGCTTTCGCAAGGAGAAGATCCTCTACAACAGTCTGAGCGTCAGCCAGAGCGCCCTTAGCGTCCGTATCGCAGACCCCGCCAAGACCGAAGACGCGCGCACGTTCCTGCGCAGTTTGGCCTCGCCGACCGGCACCTCGGTCGTTGGCATTACATCGAACGACTTCGACGTGCGCATCGGCGACGACGGCACGGCAACGATGACGATGACGGATTCGGGCCGCGAACAAATCCGCGCGAACGCGATGGCGCAGTCCACCGAAATCCTGCGCAAACGCATCGACCCCGAAGGCACGAAGGAAGTTACGATCCAGCCGCAGGGTTCAAACCGCATTATCGTGCAGGTGCCTGGCGAACAGAACCCGCAAGAAATCATCCGCCGCGGCAGCACCGCCGCGAAGCTCACGTTCCACATGGTGGACGAGAGCGTTTCGCAAGCCGACATCGATGCGAAACGTATCCCGCCCGGGTCGAAGCTCATGACGGAAACGCGCGGCAGCGGCCCCACCGCACAGCAAATGTCGCTCGTCATCAAGGAGCGCGCAATCATCACCGGCGACATGCTTGAGAAGGCATCGGGGACGATCAGCCCGGAGTCGCAGCTGCCGATCATCTCATTCAAGTTCAACGCGCAAGGCTCGCGCCGCTTTGCCGACGTCACGAAAAACAGCGTCGGCAAGCGCTTCGCCGCCGTCCTCGACGACAAGGTCATCACGGCGCCGGTCATCAAGTCGCCCATCTTAGGTGGCCAGGGCATCATCGAGGGCGACTTCTCGATCGAAGAGGCGAACGAAACGGCAGTCCTGTTGAACTCGGGCGCGCTCTTCGTACCGCTGAAGGCCGAAGACCAGCGCACGGTGGGCGCCGAACTCGGCGAGGATGCGATCGAGTCCGGCCAATACGCGGCGCTCGGGGGCCTCGTGCTGGTCGTCATCTTCATGATCTTGCAGTACAACCTGTTCGGCATCTTTGCCGACATCGCCCTGTTGGCAAACCTGATGTTGCTGCTCGGGCTGATGACCTTCGTCGGCGCGACGCTGACCTTGCCCGGGATCGCCGCCTTCGTGCTCACCATGGGCATGGCGGTCGATGCGAACGTGCTGATCTACGAACGTATCCGTGAGGAGCAGCGCAACGGCCGCTCGATCATGTCGTCGATCGACGCAGGGTTCGAGCGCGCGATGTCCACGATCATCGACTCGCAGCTGACGACCTTGCTTGCGGGCCTGATCCTGCTCGTGATGGGTACGGGACCGGTTCGCGGCTTTGCGGTCGCGCTCTCGCTCGGCATCGTCACCTCGGTCTTCACGGCTGTCTACGTGACGCGTCTGCAGGTGATTTGGTGGCTTAAGAGCGGGCGGCGCACCGCAATTCCGGTCTAACGGCCGCCCCCCGGACTGGGGCTTGGCCACAGGGCCGGAGTGTGGCTTGATAATCCTTCTGGTACTTGAGGGGGATGGGTTTGTTCGGGTCTGAGCATTTGGCGAGCTTTTTTACGCTCGTCTTTTTGGAACTTGTCCTCGCCGCCGACAACCTCGTCGTCATCGCCATCTTGGCGGGCCGGTTGCCGGAGCACCAACGACCGCTTGCGCGCCGCATTGGCCTGCTAATGGCGGTCTTTACGCGCCTGGCGCTGCTCTACACGCTGTTCTGGCTCTCGCATATCGACACGCCCATCGGCGTCTTCGGGTACGAGCTCACGGCGCGCCAAATCGTTTTCGGTGCCGGCGGCGCTTTTCTGATCTGGAAAGCGATCATGGAGATCGGCGCGATGCTGGGCGATCACGACGCCGCGCGTGATCCCGGCAAGATCGGCGCGATGAACGGCGCGTTCCTGATAACGATCGCGCAAATCGCACTGTTCGATATCGTCTTCTCGCTCGACAGCGTCATCGCTGCAATCGGCATTGCCGAGCATATCGAAGTTATGGTCGCGGCGATCTTGACGGCAACGGCCGCAATGTTCTTCCTCGTCAACCCGATATCGGATTTCATCGAGCGCTATCCGGTCGTCAAGCTGATCGCCCTGAACTTCCTCTTCCTGATCGGCGTGTTGCTCGCAATCCAGGCGGTCGGGGTCGAGGTCGATCGCGCATACTTCTACGTGGCGCTCGCGGTTGCTGTGGCGATGCAGGTCGTCTACTTCTTTCTGCCCCGCTGGGCGAAGCTTCCGAGCCTCGCGGTTCTGGTGGCCGTGGGCGGTCTGCTTGCGGCGTCGTTGACGACGGACCTGTCGCCCTACGTGGGCAAGGACGCTCACAATGCGCTTCGAACGGCCGCCGAAAGCGGGGCTGGTGCCCTGGAAACGGCCGCCCGTTCGCTCCAGAGCATGCTTTGGAAGCATTAAACCTGCCGAATGTAGGGATATTTTCCCGGCAGCGTCTGCGCGCAGCGGTCGATTGACGGACGCTGCGCGTGTAGTCTCTACGCCATCGCAATTGAGTCGAGGGGAGAGCCAACCGTGGCCGCCATTCTAACGAACGTCAGAAACACTATCATCGCGGGCTTCGTGCTCGCGCTCGTCATCTTCGTCATCTTCTTGGCCATCAGCGGTTATCCCGTCGGCGAGATGCTGCGCGGCGGGCAGTTTTGGGGCTTCGTGCTCCGCTGGCTGCACGTGATCTTCGGCACTCTCTGGATCGGACTGCTCTACTACTTCAACTTCGTGCAGATCCCGATGATGCCCAAAATCCCGGACGATCAAAAACCCGCGGTCTCGAAATTCATCGCCCCCGAAGCGCTCTGGTACTTCCGCTGGTCCGCGATGGGCACGTTCGTGGTCGGCATCTTGCTCGCGCTCCTCAACCAGTATTTCCTGGACGCGATCACGCTGGGCGCGACGCAGGGCTTCGCCTCCGCCGGCACCACGTTGATCGGCATCGGCATGTGGCTGGGCACGATTATGTGGTTCAACGTCTGGTTCGTCATTTGGCCGAACCAGCAACGCGCGCTCAACATCGACAACAAGTTTCCGGACTTGAGCAAAGATCAAAAGGCCGCCCACGGCCGCACCGCGATGCTGTTCTCGCGCACGAACTTCATGCTCTCGATCCCGATGCTGTTCTGCATGGTCGGCGGCGGCGTCAATGCGAACTTAGGGTAGGGCGCCGCGCAATCGAAGAGAGCAGGGGGCTGTGCCGTCAAGCACAGCCCCTTTGCCGTTGAGGGGACAACCGTGACCGAAGACGAGTGGCGCGGCATCGAAGAAACTGTGGCGGCGCATGACTCCGACCGCCACGTCGCGACGTTCTTTGCCCCGAAGCGTGCGAGGCCCCATCTCCTCGCGCTCTACGCCTTCGACCGCGAACTTGCCCACATCGGCGAAGCAATACGCGAACCGATGGCAGGCCACGTCCGCCTAGCCTGGTGGCGCGAACAGCTGGGCGTGGTCTACGACGGTGGCGCACCGGCATCACCGACGGGTCGCGCACTTGCCGAAGCAATTGCCGCGCACACGCTCCCCCGTGCGTTACTGGATGCCGCGATCGACGCCCGCGCTCACGATCTCGACGAAATCCCATTCGCCGACGAAGCAGCCGTCGAAGCCCACGCTGACGCAACCACGGGCAACATCATGCGCCTGGCCGCGCGCGTTCTTCGCTTGGGCGACCGCGCCGACACGGCTGCACGCCATGCCGCTATCGCCTACGCATACAACGAACATAT
>JBJXEH010000069.1:0-22645 GCA_046153995.1 Micropepsaceae bacterium | reverse complement strand
ACCGCACTTCGCGCGATTTTTCCGCGTGCGCCGGAAGCCGATCTCGAAGCGTTCGTGACGTTTGGCGTCGCGGCTCTGAAGAACGCCGGCATCCTCGAGATGGCGAACCGGCTGCAGTATTTCCTGGCGCAGTTGGGGCACGAGTCGAACGGGCTCACGCACAAGGAAGAGAATTTGAACTACTCCGCACAACGGATGACCGAGATTTGGCCGAGCCGCTTCCCCACGCTTGAGGCTGCCAAGCCCTATGCGTTCAATCCGGAGAAGCTTGCGAACAAGGTCTACGGCAACCGCATGGGCAACACGGAGCCAGGCGACGGATATCGTTTTCGCGGGCGCGGCTACATTCAGTTGACGGGCCGCGAGACCTATCGCGAGGTGGGTGAGATCGCGGGGCTGGACCTTGAAGCCAATCCGGAGCTTGCGGCCAAGCCCGAAAACGCCGTGCAGATCGCTTGCGCGTTCTGGTCGTGGAAGAAGATCAACAAGCATTGCGATGCGGGCGACTTCACCGGCGTCACACAACGCATCAACGGTGGCACGAACGGGCTGTCCGACCGGCTCGATTGGTTGCGCAAGGTCAAGACGATCGTGACGTCGACGACGAACGGCGGGGTCGCGACGGCAACGCCTTCCACAACGGCCACCACGACACCTTCGAAGCCTGCGAAGCCACCGGTCACGACGCCCGCTAAGCCGAAGCCCGCCGAGGCGCCGGAGACGCTTGCGAACAACGCGGTGCTTGAGGCGCAGAAGAAGCTGACGCGGCTCGGTTATTACAAGGGCGTGCTGAACGGCATCTACGATCAGATGTTACGTGCGGCGCTGTGGGCGTTTCAGGGCGACGAAGACTTGCCCCAAACCGGGCGACTGGACACGCGCACCCGGGCAGAACTCAACGTCTGAGGCTAGTAGGCTTCCGTCAGTTCGTCGCGTTCGCGAAACAGTACCGCGAGGAGTACGCCTGTGACGCCGAAGACGGCGAACGCGGGCAGCGCCAGCATGCTTGCGAAGCCGTCGGTCACGGGCGCCGGCGCCATGCCGGCGATCCAAACCTGAAAGCTCTCGACGCCGGTCGCCGTGAACAGGCCCCAAACTTCGGCGAGCGAGCGCATGTGCGGCTCGGTCCCGTGCTCAAGCAGCGTGACCACGTCCGCGCCCAACAGCATGAGCCCAAGCACGATCAGCACCAGCGCAATGAAACGGAAAAGCATCGAATACCCCAACTCTACCCCGGCGTGCATCGTACCCGCACGCCTCGCCCGCGACAAGGTTTTTGGCGCAAAATGCGCTTTTTGCGATTCACTTAATTGACCCCGTTGCAGCGTCGCCTTGCCTGTGTTCCGCCATTTCTGGCGTGTCATCGCCCGGGAAAAGAACATATGTCGAACATTGTCGTACGACGCCAGGCGACTTCTGCCCGGCCGCGAGTCTGAGGGCCGCATTCCAAACTGTCCCCATGTTGATAAGCGCAAACGAACTCGCGGCAACCCTAACGCCGGGCAAATGCGCTCAGGCAGGTACGGCGGGTATCTGCGCCATCGGTGCGATCGCCAAAATTCGCGCTATTCGAAAGTCGTAAGCCGCGCGCAGTCACTGTGGTCCCGAAACACAAGGGACCCGGTCATGCGGAACGCCAGCAACCGTCAGACGGCCATGCAAGCGCTCACCGTTTTTGTGGTTGCGTTCGTGGCATTCATCGGGTTCGCCACGCCCGGCGGAGACAGCCGGATCGCGTTCGCTGCACCGGGCACCGATGCACCGCCTGCCCGTGAACACGACACCGGGGCGCCGTACATTCCGCGCGACACGCCCCTGCCCCGCGGCGCCGCCGACCGCGACTGCCGGGACTTCGACAGCCACGACGAAGCGCAGGCTTTCTTGGAAGCGACAGAAGGCGACCCGCACCGCCTGGACGGCGATGACGACGGCGTTGCCTGCGAGCGGTTGCGGTAGGTATGTGCAGCCTCGCAACACGATAGAAGCCAGCGGCGTGAACGATGCGTCGCCGGTAAATCGTCTCTGACCCCACATACACGGGCGTTCGAATAGCCGTGCCCGTGTTTGATTTGCGCGGGGATTCTATCCGCCGCCACGTAACGCGGCCTTCATCGCGGGTGTGTCATCCTGTGCTTGGCTCACCTTACGAAATCCCGTCGCGAGGACGCATGTCGGTTTCCCTGAAGGTGAAGCTTGTCGCCGCTACCCTTGCCAGCGTCGTCACGATCCTTTTGCTTGTCACCGCGATCAAGTTCGGCTCCGGCAACGTCGCCGTTACGTTGGCGGAGGCGCAGCGTGCGGCGGTCGCTCTGCGGAACCACACGAACATCGACATGATGCACGACGCGGTGCGCGGCGACGTTATGACGGCGTTCCACTTCGCCCGCACCGCGCCTCAACGGCGCGCGGAATTGGCCACGAGCCTCAGCGAGCACGTCACGGAACTGCGGCGCTTGATCAGGGCGAACCGGACGCTTGCCCTGCCCACGCACATCACCGTCGCGTTGCGCGCGCTGGAGAAACCGCTGAACGACTATACGAGCTCCGCCGTGGCGCTGACCCGGGCGGCGTTCGAAGGCGACCCCGGTGTTGCCGCGAAGCTCGATGCGTTTGGGGTTCAGTTCAAGGCTCTCGAAGCGGGGATGGGGGCTGCGGGCGACCAGCTCGAAGCATTCGCCAGGCAACATGCAAACGCTGCTGAAACGTTTTCGTATCGAGCCTGGTGGGTCGGCACGATCGCGCTGCTCCTCGGCGGCGCTATTGCCGTTTTCACGACCTGGGTTACGCAGTTCGAGGTGTTGGGTCCTTTGGGCGCGTTGAACGGCGCGCTGCAACGTCTGGCGCGCGGCGAGTACGGCGCGGCACTGCCCACCAAACGCCGCGACGAGATCGGCCTAATGGCGCGCACCGTCGAAGCGTTCGGCCGCGACGCGGTGGAGCGTAACCGCCTGACGCGCGAGGCGACCATCTTGTCCGAACTGAACGAATGGCTGCAGTCGGCGAAGTCGGAAGCCGAGCTTTATCAGATGATCGCCGAGTTTCTGTCGCGCTTTCTGCCCGACACCACCGGTTCGATCTATATCTACGCGAATTCGCGCGACGTTTTGGAGTGCGCGAAGGTCTGGAACGGTGCACAAACGACGGCGACGATGCATCCAGACGATTGCTGGGGCTTGCGGCGCGGGCGCACCTATACGCACGGACAACACGAGATCGAGTTCGACTGTTCGCATGTGGCGCCGGGATCGTCCGACGACTATTGCTGCATCCCGATCTTGGCGCACGGCGAAACCGTCGGTCTTCTGCACTTGGAGATGAAGCCGCGCGAGGGAATTGCAGCCGAAGCCCGCAAGGCGATGTTCGCGGAGCAGCGCCGGCTGGGCCTTGCCGGCGTCGAGCACATCAGTCTTGCGATCGCGAACGTCAAGTTGCGCGATCAATTGCGCGATCAGTCGATCCGCGACGTGCTGACCGGCCTTTTCAACCGCCGCTATCTGCTGGAAACGGCGCGGCGCGAGTTTCAGCGCGCGGCCCGCAACGGCCAACCCGTCTCGGTGATCTCGATCGACGTCGATCACTTCAAGAAGTTCAACGACAATCATGGCCATGATGCCGGCGACACCGTGCTGCGCGCGGTGGGCGAGGCGATGACGGCAACGTTCCGCGGCGAGGATGTCGCCTGCCGTTTCGGCGGCGAAGAGTTCGTGGCTCTGCTGCCCGGTGCCTCACTGCACGACGCGAAGGCGCGCGCTGAAGACCTGCGCACGAAAATCGAAGCGATTACAGTGCGTTATGGCGACGGAAACCTGCCGCGGATCACGATCTCGGCCGGCGTCGCTTCGTTCCCGGATTTCGGGAACGGCGTGATGGAAGTGCTCAAGGTGGCCGACGCGGCGCTCTATGTTGCGAAGAACAACGGGCGAAACCGCGTCGAAGCCGCGGTGCGCGAGGCTGCCGAAACGGTACGGCCTGGGCCCGCTCTCAACGACGCGATCGTGCAACGGTTGAACGCGCCAGCGGAGGCCGTGGCTTCTTAAGAGGAAGAGTCTCACGCGAAGACGCGAAGACGCGAAAAGGAAGACCGCGAGTATTCAGGCGCGGAGCGCCGAGAGTAGAAGGCAAGGAAAACAACCAAGGCGCTTCGCGCCACTTTTTTTCGCGTCTTCGCGGCTTCGCGTGAGATCCCTACCGATGGCTTCGACGGAGCGCCGACGCTCCATGATCTCTTCCGTCGAACTTTCGCCTTGATGTGTAAGCATGATCGCAGACCGCTGAAAGGGGTGCGATGTGGACATTGAGACGATTGCTCGCGAAGTCGTCGATTGCGCGTTTGCGATTCATCGCGACTTAGGACCGGGCCTACTTGAGTCGGTGTATGAAGCTGTACTCGCGAAGATGCTGGAGGAGCGAGGGCTTCATGTCGTTCGCCAAAAGCCCATCTCGTTCACTTATGCCGGGTTGAACTTCGACGAAGGATTCAAGCTTGACTTGCTTGTTGACGGCAAGTTGGTCGTCGAGCTCAAGTCGGTCGAAAGAACCGCACCCGTTCACCCGAAACAAGTCCTAACCCATCTGCGCTTGATGGGTCTGCCATTGGGATTGCTCATAAATTTTGGGGCCGCGACGTTCAAGGACGGTGTTCAGCGCGTCGTCAACAACCATAAGAACTTTTCTTCCTCGCGCCTGCGGCTTCACGAATAGGAACTATCTCACGCGAAGCCGCGAAGACGCGAAAGAGAATCGCGCGAAGCGTTTTGACTGGTTTGCGGTGCCGCCTGCTAATGGCGCTTCGCGCCGCGGTTCTTCTTTTTCGCGTCTTCGCGGCTTCGCGTGAGATTCTTACTTGTGTAGCCGTACCGGCAGCGTTTCGTAGCCTTTCACGAAGCTTGAGCGTACGCGCTTTGGTTCGCCTACCACTTCCACGAAGCGCCAGCGCTTCATGATTTCTTCCCAGACGATCTTCAGCTGAAGTTCGGCGAGGCGGTTGCCGACGCAGCGGTGGATGCCGAAACCGAACGATAGATGCTGGCGTGGGCGTTCGCGGTCGATGATGAAGGCGTTCGGGTTTTCGATCACGTCGCCGTCGCGGTTGCCGGAGACGTACCACATGACGACTTTGTCGCCCTTCTTGATCGTCTTGCCGCCGAGCGCGATGTCCGACAGTGCCGTGCGGCGCATGTGCGCGAGCGGTGTTTGCCAGCGGATGATTTCCGGCACCATGTTCACGATCAGATCGGGATTGGCGCGCAGCTTGTCGTATTCGCCCGGGTGTTGATTGAGCGCCAGCACGCCGCCGGAGATCGAGTTGCGCGTCGTGTCGTTACCGCCGACGATGAGCAGGATCACGTTGCCTAGATACTCGTCCGGCGTCATGTTTCGCGTGGCGTCGCTGTGCGCCATCATGGAAATCAGATCGCCACGCGGAGGCTCGTTCACACGCTCGTTCCAAAGGCGCGTGAAATAGGCGAGGCATTGCATCAGCCCCGCCTGACGCTCTTCCTCCGTCTCGACCAGCCCGCCTTTAATCGGCAGCGCGGTCGCGACGTCCGACCAGTGGGTCAGCTTGCGCCGCTCCTCGAACGGGAAATCGAAGAGCGTCGCCAGCATCTGGGTCGTGAGTTCGATCGACACGCGGTCGACCCAATCGAACGTTTCGCCGACCGGCAGCGCATCCAGAATCTTTTCCGCCCGTTCGCGGATGATGGGTTCCATCTGCGCAAGGTTCGCGGGCGAGACGATCGGGCTCACCGCTTTGCGCTGCACGTCGTGCTTCGGCGGATCCATCGCGATGAAGCTGGGGCGGCGCAGGTCGGGCCGCGAATCGCGGATGGTGATGCCGCCCAGCGCCGCGTCGGATGAGAACACATGGTGGTTTGTGTCCACCGCCATAATGTCTTGGTACTTCGTGACCGACCAATAAGCGCCGAACTCGCTGTCGCGGCACCAATGCACTGGGTCTTCCGCGCGCAGGCGTTCGAAGGTCGGCCAGTGCGTGTCGGTGCGGAACAGGTCGGGATTGCCGGGGTGCAGGTCAGCCAACGGCGTCGCGTAGGCGCGGGTTCGTGCGTCGTGTTGCGTGGAGCTGATGCTGCTGTCGCCCATGATCGTCTTCCCAGTGTTGGTTGACAGGGAGCATTGGCCAAGACGGCGCAGCGCGCAAGCGGCCTTGCGAAAAGTGCGCTATAGCAGCGGCGAACAGCCATTTCCCAAACAGGACGCCTCATGGAACTCATTCTCATCCGCCACGGCCGGCCAGAGCGCAGCGAAGCAACGGCCGATCCTCAGTTGAGCTCGCTGGGGCACGACCAGGCCGCGCGAGTTGCGCGATGGCTCTCTGACGAAACCGTCAATGCCGTGTGGTCAAGCACGATGCGCCGCGCGGTACAGACGGCGGAGCCGTTCGCGCGGCAAACGGGGCACGCGATTCGCCAGCATGCGGGTATCGTGGAGTTCGATCAGGCGGCGGGCACTTACATCCCGACCGAGGAGTTGAAGCGTGAAAACTTTGCGCTGTGGCAATCGATGGCGACAGGTGCGCATGGCGTCGACATGAACGCGTTCCAAGCGCGCGTCGTGGCCGGGATGGAAGAAATTGTTGCAGCGCACGCGGGGCATCGCGTCGCCGTCTTCTGCCACGGCGGGGTCATCAACATGTGGGCCGCGCACGTGCTGGGCATGGCGCCGCGCATTTTCTTTGAGGCCGATTACACCAGCATCAACCGTTTCGTCTGTGCGCGCTCCGGACAGCGCGGCGTCGTCAGTTTGAACGAGCGCGCGCACTTGCGCTGAGCCTGCAGGCCGCCATAGCGTTGGCGGACGCGAATTGACGGAGCGACGACGATGCAACTGCCCGAATACATGGACGAGGTCACGCCTGCGTGGCTGCAGCAGGCGGTGGGCGATCATCCGGCTTTTCGCGGTAAGCGGATCGTCAGCTTGCACGGAACCCTCGTCGGCGAAGGTATCGGTCAGATGAGCGCGATTGCGCGCTTGGAGCTTGGTTATGACGGAGAACCGGGCCCGAGGAGCGTGGTGGTGAAATTGCACACGCCGTTCCAAGCGATGCGCAACGTCGGCCTGCGTTACGACATGTTCGTGCGCGAGACAGCGTTCTACCAAACGCTTGCCGCGGATGTGACCGTGCCGATCCCCACGATCTATTTCGTCGCTTGGGACGGCCCGACCCAGCGCAATGCGATGGTAATGCAGGATATGAGCGCGTGGCATTGGCCCGATCAGGTCACCGGCGCAACGCAGCACCAGGCAGAGGCTTGTATCGACGCTCTGGCAAAGCTCGGCGCGCGTCATTGGGGCGCCGATTTTTCCTCCTACCCGTGGCTTCCCGATTCGCAGCAGCCGGTGCTGAAGCAACTTGCCGAAGACTACGGCCACGTCGTGCCGCTGACGCTGGAGCGACTGGGGGAGTTTCTGTCACCCGCACAGCGCGCCGCTGCCGAGCGCATTGCGCGCAATATGAGTTGGATCTGCGAGGAGATCGCCAAGCCGCCGCAGATCCTCACCCATTATGATTCCAGGTTGGAGAACTTCGTGTTCCGCGACAAAGCTTCGCGCGAACTCACGCTGATCGATTGGCAACTCGTCGCGCGACTCCGGCCCGGCTGGGACATCGGTTATTTCTTCGGGACAAGTCTTACCGAAACTGACCGCAGAAGCTGGCAAGACGCGCTGATCGAACGCTATGTCGAAGGGCTACGGCAAAGCGGGGTTCGCGACTATGGCGCGGACAGGTTCGCCACTGACTTCCGGCTCGGCACGATGGCGATGACGATAATCCCGATCATCGGCGGGGCTGCCTTCGACATCGACAACGAGCGCAGTAAGACGCTGTTTGGAACTATGCTGCGCCGCGCGATGGCGAGCGTGGTGGAGAACGAGTGTTTGGCGCTGCTGCCGGCGTAAGAGCGCTCACACAGTCCCCCTTCGCCAAGTGGCTTCGGGGGACACTTCTACGCCTTCGGCGTAGAAGTGGCGGACAGAGTGAGATTCGAACTCACGATACCCGTGAAGGTATACACGCGTTCCAGGCGTGCGCCTTAAACCACTCGGCCATCTGTCCGTTGCGCTGCACGGCGATCAAGAGCGCGGGACTATAGTCGGGGGAAAGGCGGCTGCAAGCCCCCCGCCACCTTGTGCGACCTCAAGCCATTACCTTGAAATCGTGGCGGTTTCGGCGTTTGTTTGGGACGCTCAAGACCGGAGCTTTGCTCATGATGAAGATTGCGCTTGTCGGCGCCGCGTTGATTTGCGGCGTCATGATTGCCGGTGCCGCGCTTGCTGAGGGCGAGACGGCGCCGCCTGCGGCGGGGCCGACGCCGTTACCTGACACGCCCGCGTGCGCGCCGGCGAACCGGATCCGCTCTTGGTCGCTGATCGACGAGCGGCACGTTTATCTGACGATGCAGGATAAGCGGCGGCGGTTCCTCGTCACGTTCTTGGGGCCGTGCAAAGAGGCGAAATGGGCGACGATCGTGGAGCTGCGCCGCGGTGGCCCCGGCAAGTGTCTTTGGGCGGGCGATCAGCTGAACTTCCGGCGTACGCCGTTCGAAGGCGGCGATCTGTGCTGGATCGACAAGATCGAGCCCGCGCCACCTGCGCCTCCGGTGGAGCGTCCGGCGCGTAAGGCGGAACCGGAACGGCCGATGACTTTTTGAGGCGGGCAGCTTTAGCTGCGTAGTGTCGCGCCCGTCGCTTTCGTCACCGCGCCCACGATCTTGCTCGAGACCGTTTCGATTTCGGCGTCTTGGAGCGTGCGGTCCTTCGGTTGTAAGCGCACGGCGATGGCCAGCGACTTCTTGCCGGGATCGACGCCTTTGCCTTCGTAGACGTCGAATACGGTGACGCTTTCGATGAGGGTGCGGTCTGCCGTTGCGGCTGCTTTGACGATGTCGGCGGCCGGGACTTTGGCGTCGACCAGGAAGGCGAAGTCGCGCTCGACCGCCTGGTACTCGGGGAGGTCGAGCTTCGGTTTTGTCTTCGTCGGTTTTGCTTTTTGCGTGGGTAGCGTTTCGAGCATCACCTCGAAGGCGGCAACAGGGCCGGTGAGGTCAAACGCCGCCAGCACGCGCGGGTGCAGTTCGCCGAAATAGGCGAGCACGTTCTTGGGGCCCAAACGCAGCGCGCCGGAGCGGCCTGGGTGGAACCACGCGGGGGCGTCGGCTGTGACTTGCGCGGCGTCGGCGGCGAAACCGCAGGATTCAAGGATCGCCATGACGTCGGCCTTCGCCTGGAAGACATCTGCGTTCCATGGCTGCTTGCCCCAATTGCGGGGGCCCGCACCGACGCGGATTGCGGAGGCGGCCGTCAGTTGCTCGCCGGGTTCGGGGCCGCTGAACTGCGGGCCGACTTCGAACAGCGCTAAGTCCTTCGCCCCGCGCGCGGCGTTGCGTTGGGCTGCGGCGAGGAGGCCGGGGAGGACGCTGGGGCGCATAGCGTCCAAGTCGGCGCTGATCGGGTTGGCGAGCAGCAACGCGTCCGGCACGCCGCCGAAGAGGGCTGCCTGCGCTTTCGAGACGAACGACCACGTCATCGTTTCGGTGAGGCCGCGGGCGGCGAGCGTGCGCTTCGCGGCGCGCACGCGCTTTTGCATCGGCGTGAGCACGGGGAGCGGTACCGACGCGGGGCGCGGCAACGGCGTGGACGGAATCTTGTCGAAGCCCGCGATGCGCACGACCTCTTCCACCAGATCGGCGGGGCCGTTGATGTCCGGGCGCCAGGACGGAACGGCGACGCGCGTGCCGACGACGGCGCGGAACCCCAGGCGGTCGAGGATGGTCATCGCTTCGCCCGCGTGAATCTTCATGCCGCAGAGTTTCTCGACGAGCGCGGGGTCGAACGTGATGTCGCGTTTCGTGTCGGGCGCGCGGCCCGCGACGGTGACGTCGGAGGCTTCGCCGCCGCAGAGGTCGAGCACGAGTTTTGTCGCGAGGTCGAGGCCGGGTGTTACGTATTCCGGATCGACGCCGCGTTCGAAGCGGTAGCGCGCGTCGGAGTTGATGCCAAGTTCGCGGCCGGTGCGCGCGGTTCGGACGGGATCGAAGTACGCCGACTCGATGAAGACGTTTGTTGTCAATTCGGTGACGCCGGTGGATTCGCCGCCCATCACGCCGCCGAGGCCAAGAACTCCGTTGTCGTCGGCGATGACGCACATCTCGGCGTCGAGCTCGTACGTCTTGCCGTCGAGTGCGAGGACGCTTTCGCCGTTCTTTGCCAGACGGGCGTGGATTTCGCCTTTGAGCTTGTCGGCATCGTAGACGTGCAACGGCCGCGCGCGGTCGAGCGAGATCAGGTTCGTGATGTCGACGAGCGCGGAGATGGGGCGCAGGCCCACGGCCTTCAGGCGCTGTTGCAGCCAGGCTGGCGATGGGCCGTTCTTGACGCCCTTGACCATGCGGCCGGCGAACACGGGGCAGGCGTTCTTCGATTTGTCATCGAAGTGCAGACCGATCGCGACCGCGTTCTTGAAGCGCGGGTTGATCTTTGTTGCTTGCTCGCTCTTCAGATGGCCGACGCCCGCCGCCGCAAGATCGCGCGCGACACCGCGCACGCCGGTGCAGTCGGGCCGGTTCGGCGTCAGCTTGATCTCGATCACCGGATCTGTGAGGCCCATGATTTCCGCGAACGGTTTGCCGACGGGCGCGTCTTCGGGGAGTTCGATGATGCCGTCGTGTTCCCCCGATAAGCCCATCTCGCGTTCGGAGCAGAGCATGCCGTTCGACTCGACGCCGCGGATCGACGACTTCTTGAGCTCAAGACCGGTGCCCGGGACCGTGACGCCCGCATGCGCAAACACGCCTTTCATGCCGGCGCGCGCGTTCGGCGCGCCGCAGACGACCTGCAGTTTTTCCGTGCCCGTATCGACGATGCAGACGCGGAGTTTGTCGGCGTTTGGGTGTTTCTCGGCAGAGACCACGAAAGCAACCGTGAACGGCGCGAGGTCCTTTGCCTTGTCGTGGACGGATTCCACTTCGAGGCCGATATGGGTCAGCGTGTCAGCGATCTTCTCGACCGGCGCATCGGTGTCGAGGTGATCTTTCAGCCAGGAGAGCGTGAATTTCATTGGGTGCTCTCCAGCTTTTCGATCAGGCGGAAGCGTTCGCAGACGACGAGCATGTCGGCCGAGAAGCGGCCTTGGCGTGTGAAGTATTCCTCATGCGCTTCTCGCCAATAGGCGTAACTTTGGTCGCCTTCGCCTTCATCGTGTGCGAACTGCGCGTCGACTTCGTCGAAGCGCCTTGTTGCAATCTCCGTCGTTTCGATCACGCAGCGCGGGCGTTGCTTGCCGTCGAGCACGATCCAGCGATCGCCGGGTTGCGGCATCGGCCAAGCTTCGTCGTCGTACTGCGAAAGCGAGCAGCAGGTCGCCGTCTTCTTGCCGATGAGAACGAGCGCGAGCAGTTCGTCTGCAAGCTCGGGGCTATCGCCGAAGGCCCAGCGCTGCAGGTGCTCGTATTTTTCGGGGACGTCGCTCATCGGCTCAAGCCTCCCGCGAGCGAGGGCATGTCGAGGGCGGCGAAGCCGTAGTGTTTGAGCCAGCGGGCGTCGCTTTCGAAGAAGGCGCGCAGGTCGGGGGCGCCGTATTTCAGCATCGCCAGGCGGTCGAGGCCCATGCCCCAGGCGAAGCCTTGATACTTCGCGGGATCGTGGCCGCACATTTCGATGACTTTCGGGTGGACCATGCCGCAGCCTAGAATTTCGAGCCAATCGTTGCCTTGGCCGAGCTTCACTTCGCCGCCGGAGCGATCGCAGCGGATGTCCACTTCGGCGGAAGGCTCGGTGAACGGGAAGTGCGAGGGGCGAAAGCGCATCTCGACCTTCGGCACTTCGAACAGCGCGCGGCAGAATTCCTCCAGGATCCACTTCAGGTGGCCCATGTGCGAGCTCTCGTCGATCACCAGGCCCTCGATCTGATGGAACATCGGCGTGTGGGTTTGGTCGCTATCCATGCGATAGACGCGGCCGGGCACGATGATGCGGATCGGCGGCTTTTGGCTCAGCATCGTGCGCACTTGAACCGGCGACGTGTGCGTGCGCAGAAGGTTCCTTGTGCCGTCGGGCTTGGCTTTAAGATAGAACGTGTCGTGCATCTGGCGCGCGGGGTGTTCGGGCGGGATGTTCAGCTTCGTGAAGTTGTTGTCGTCGGTTTCGATGTCCGGACCTTCGGCGATCGCGAAGCCCATGTCGGCGAAGATCGCGGTCGCCTCATCCAGAATTTGGGAGACCGGGTGAATGCGGCCCGTCATCTCCGGCCGCGCGGGCAGCGTGACATCGACGCGTTCAGCAGCGAGCTTGGCTTCGAGGGCGGCATCGCCGAGTGAAGCCTTGCGCGTGGCCAACGCCGCCGTCACGCGGTCGCGCATGCCGTTGATGATGGGCCCGCGCGTCTTGCGCTCGTCCGGGCTCATCGCGCCCAGCGTTTTTAGCGCCTCGCTGATCGAGCCCTTCTTGCCGAGAAGATCGACGCGCGCGGCTTCGAGCGCCGCCTCGTCGCCCGATTGGGCAATGCGGGCGAGCGCTTCGCGTTCTAGGGATTCAAGGTCTTGCATTTCAATTGCTCCGAATCGCTTCGCGCCACTCGCGGCGCATGTTCTCACGCTCCGGCCCGAAGGTCAGAGGCTGCATGCGATTCGAAGCGAGATTGAAACGACTACGCCTTCGCCGCGCTTGCCGCCTGGTCGACCAGGGCCTTGAAGGCCTCGGGCTCGCGCACGGCGAGGTCTGCGAGAATTTTGCGGTCAACCGCAATCCCCGCAATCCCGAGGCCGTTGATAAATCGGCCGTAGGTCAGACCGTGCTCGCGGACCGCAGCGTTGATACGCTGAATCCAGAGGGCGCGGAAATTGCGCTTCCGAAGCTTGCGGCCGATGTAGGAATACTGGCCGGCCTTGTCGACGGCCGCGTTTGCGGTCGTGATGTTGTTCTTGCGGCGGCCTTTGAAGCCCTTCGCCTGCTTCAAGACCTTCTTGCGGCGGGCGTGGCTGGGCACGCTACGTGGTGCACGTGACATGGGTGTTCGTCCTTACCGGTTATAGGGCATCCAAAGCTTTACGCGCGGCGTGTCACTCTCGGAGAGAATGAAGCTGCCGCGAGCGTGAAGCTTGCGCTTGGATGAGCGCCGGATGAGACGGTGGCGCTTCATCACGCCGCCATGTTTGACCTTACCGGTGGCCGTCATTCTGAAGCGCTTTTTAGCGCCCGATTTCGTCTTCAACTTGGGCATTTCGGTCTCCTTATGCTGGAACGCGTGTGAGCCGTTAGGCTCGGAACCGCCTGGGCATGCCCCGCCCGGCCGTTCGTCAAGGGGCGGGAAATAGCCCAATGTTCCGCCGGAAAGCAAGGGATGGGGCGGCCCCGCGTCATTTGGGACCGCCCGTCTCAACTAGGGCCGTTCGTCATATATGGAATCGTGGTCAGTCGACTCCTTGGCCAGCGGACCTTTCCAGAGCCCGACCGGCCCTTGGTCCTGCTCCCGCCGCGAGAGTATGGCCCAGCGGATTGTCATGCCGGCGGCGGCGACGACGAGGCCGGCCAGCAGGCCTAACCAGACGCCGAAGCCTTGCAAGCCCGCCCATTTGCCCAAGCCCCAAGCGAGCGTGAAGCCGACGAGCCAGTAGCTGAGGCCCGCGATCCACATCGGTGCCGTCGCGTCTTTCAGGCCCCGCAAGCTCATCTGGCCCGTCACCTGCAACGCGTCGAACAGCTGGAACATTGCCGCCACGTAGAGGAAGACGACGGCGAGCTGCACGACCTCCGCGTTCGTGGGGTCGCCGGCGTTGATGTAGAGCCCGACGATCGTGTGCGGCATTGCTGCGATCACGACGCCGCAGAGCAGCATGAAGCCTGCGCCGAAGACGATCGCGGTCCACCCTGCCCTTCGTACGCCGTCTGCGTTTTTGGCACCCGCTGCCAGGCCCACGCGAACCGTGGCCGCCAAGCCGATACCCATCGGCACCATGAACGTTATCGAACCCACGTTCATCGCGATCTGGTGCGCCGCGACGGACGCCGCGCCGAACGTGCCCATGATCAAGGTCGCCGCGTTGAACAGCATCGCCTCGAAGATGATCGACATGCCCATCGGTGCGCCGAGCCAAAAGATCTCGCGGAACCTGTCCCACGCCGGCCGGAAGAAGCGATGCAGCACGTGGTATTTGCGGAACGCAGGTGCGAGCGTGACCACGCCCAGCATCGCGAAGAACGCGAAGGCGTAGCCCAGCGCGCTTGCGATGCCAGAGCCCAGCAACCCCAGCGCAGGCGCGCCCCAGTTGCCGAAGATCAGCATGTAGTTCGCGACGATCACGACGCCGACTTGGGCGATCGAGATGACGAGTATCTCCCGCTGACGGTCGATGGCGGTCGCCAACGCTCTGAGCACACCGAAGCCGAGCGCGAACGGCAAGCCGAACGCGATGGCGTGAATCCAAGGCTCCGCCATCGCTGCGATCTTTGGTTCTTGGCCTAAGAATAGCAGGATGGGCTTTGCCCAGATGAGCATCACCATCAACGGCGGCGACATGAACGCGACCGCCCAGAGGCCCATGCGGATCGCGGCGCGTGTGCGCGCGCGGTCGTTTGGATGTGCACCCAGGATGTGGGCCACAACCGGCGACACCGCCATCACGGGGCCATAGCCGATGAGCCAGGTTAGGTAGAACATCACCGCGCCGATGCCGGTCGCGGCGAGGGCGTCCTTGCCAAGTTGGCCCACCATGATGATGTCGGCAGTGAGCGTGCCGATGAACGCGAGTTGCATCGCGATCAACGGCGCCGCGAGCCTGAGCAGCGCGCGTGCTTCGTCAACCCAGGGCTTGAGCATTTCGCGCCGGGCGTTTCTTTGGTCCGCTTTCGCGGGATCGAAAAAGGTTGTCATGGTCTTCAACATGGATCAGTCCGTCGGCTTGCCCGGCTTCGTCCACTCTCAAACCGGAGGAATCGCGGGCAAACAAAAACCCCTCCTGAGCGATGCTCGAAGAGGGGCGGGACGGCGCGTCGGTGCTTAAACCGAAGCTAATCCATGGCTCCCTCGCGAGCCGCATAACCACACGAACGCGGCGCCGGAAACCCGACACGCCGACGCTCAGCGGTGAAGATGAGAACAGCGGTGTTCATCTTTACGGTTGGGCTCGCTTGAGATCTTCGCGAAGCCCCATGCCTCGCGAATACGTCAGGGGATACGCGGGAAAATGGCATTGGTCAAGGTGCAGATATGCGCGGCATATCACCTATCGTCGCCGCTGTGACGCGAAAGCAAGGCTACGAGGCACCGCGAAGAAGAAACCGTTTCGCAACATACGCGATACCCAAGAACACCGCGCCAAACGCCGTAAGACCATATCCTACCGGAGAGTCAGGGCCGGAGATCAGTAGCGCGATGCCGATGCCGCCGACGAGCGCGGCGGACAGAGTTCCCATCACAAGAAGAAATCGACCTGCTGAGACGCGAAACGGTTCCGAAGCCCGCTCCGCCTGAGCAAATCTTGCCCAAATGAAGTACACCATCATCAACAAGTGCAAAATCGCAGCCTCGCCACTCCGAAGAACGAATACCGAGTACGCAGCTCCCGCCGCAAAAATTGCGATGATTGCGTAAAAGACGGCGTTATCCAGATTGGAGAACCAGGTCCTGCGAAGGGAAAAGATTAGCAAGAACACACCGGTGACTAGGAGAAATACGCCTGCCCCGTCCAAGCTGTTTTGTGCTTCCGTGATAGTTTTCGGAAACGTCATCACCTCAAACGTGACGAGCGCGCCTACAGCAATCGCCAACACCGCTAGAACTCTTGCCAGCCAAATCTGCATTGCAATGAACTTCGGCCAATTCCGGAGGTTTTTGTATCAGAGCGAGGAAAGCTTTTCATCTCCCCTCGCCCCTTTTTATTCAGCCCTTCACGCAAACGATTTGGCGCAAGGTGTGGACCACTTCCACCAAATCGGCCTGCGCGGCCATCACCGCGTCGATGTCTTTGTAGGCCATCGGCGTTTCGTCGATGACGCCCGGGTCCTTGCGGCATTCGACGTGGGCCGTGGCTCGCACGTGGTCTTCGAGCGTGAAGCGTTCTTTCGCGGCCGTGCGCGACATGGCGCGGCCGGCGCCGTGCGAGCAGGACTCGAACGATTCCGGATTGCCTAAGCCGCGCACGATAAACGACTTCGCGCCCATCGAGCCCGGGATGATGCCGAGTTCGCCTTTGCGCGCGCGCACTGCCCCTTTGCGGGTTAGCCAGACGCGCTCGCCGAAGTGCTCTTCGCGTTCGACGTAGTTGTGGTGACAGTTCACCGCCACGTCGGCCGTTTCGAGGTCGGGCCAGGTTTCCTGCAACACAGCGAGCACAGCGCCCATCATCACGTCGCGGTTCGAGCGCGCGTAGTCTTGCGCCCAGCCCACGGCTTCGACGTAGTCGTTGAAGGCTTGCGTGCCTTCGCCGAACCAGGCGAGGTCGCGGTCGCTAAGTTTCAGGCCCGCCGCCTCGATCTCCTCCTTCGCTTTGGCGATGAAGTACCGGCCAATGCGGTTGCCGATGCCGCGCGAGCCCGAGTGCAGCATCACCCAGACGCGATCCGCCTCATCGAGACAGATTTCGACGAAGTGGTTGCCGCCACCCAGCGTGCCGATTTGCAGCGCCGCCGATTTCTTCTCCATGATCTTCGGGTGCTTGCCCTCGATCGCCTCGTACCCCGCCTTGTGACGCTGGTACCAAACGGATTCGGCGAGGCGCGGGGCCTCCTTATGGGAGGCTTGGCCGACGGGGATCGCGGATTCGATACCGGCACGGATGGCTTTGAGCGAGTCCGGCAGGCGCGAAGCGGTGACGTTCGTCATCACGGCCGCCATGCCGCAGCCGATGTCCACGCCGACCGCGGCCGGAACGATCGCACCCTTGGTCGGGATGACGGAGCCGACCGTCGCGCCGATGCCGAGGTGCACGTCCGGCATGACCGCGATGTGGCCGTGGATGAACGGAAGCTCGGCGATGTTCTTGAGCTGCTTGCGCGCTTCCGTTTCGACCGGAACGCCGATCGTCCAGGCCTTGATGGGGACGCCGTTCGACTTGATCTCTTCGTACATTGTGGTTCAGCGGGCGCCTATTCGTGCTCGCTCCTTCTTATCAGAGTTGCGGGGTTATGACGCTCCTCCCGCGTGGCTGAAGGCATGAAAAAACCCCTCCAGAGCGGGCAGCTCGGGAGGGGTCCAAGAGTCGGACCGGATCGCCTTGTTGTTACAAGGCGCCTCCGCGAACGGCGCGCGCATCGACGCGTGGCGTCGCAACGCCAAGGCCGAGTGCATCGGTTCGATATGTTCTTTGCGATTTCATGCGCCGTTCGATTTTTCCGTTGCGTGCGGGTGTGACCCCGCACAAGGGACGCGGCTTTTACGCGCCTCGATTCGAGGCGTCAAGCCCGTTTGTCTGTCAACGGCGGCGGGGCTAAGGTCTTAGGTATCGCGACATTCAAGGAGACACTCCCCATGGACTTCCGGATTCCGCCGAACGTCAAAGAGTTGCTGGGTAAGCTCGACGATTTTATCGCGCGCGAGATCAAGCCGCTCGAGAACCAGGACGACAACATCCGCTTCTTCGATCACCGGCGCGAACATGCGCGGACGGATTGGGATCGCGATGGGCTTCCCCGGCACGAGTGGGAGGCGTTGTTGCGCGAGATGCGCAAGCGTGCGGACAAGGCTGGGTTCTTGCGGCTTGCGCTGCCGAAGGAATACGGCGGGCAAGATATCGGCAATCTGGCGATGGCGATCATTCGCGAGCATTTGGCCGCGAAGGGTTTGGGCCTGCACAACGATCTGCAGAACGAAGCCTCGATCGTCGGCAATTTTCCGCAAGTGCTGATGTTCCGCGACTTCGGCACGCCGAAGCAGAAGGACGAGTTCGTCAACGGCATGCTGGCCGGCACGCACCGGCCGGCGTTCGGCCTCACCGAACCCAAGCACGGGTCGGATGCGACGTGGATGGAGACGCGCGCGGTCAAGGACGGCAACGGCTGGCGCATCACCGGCGAGAAATTTTGGAACACCGGCGTGCACACGGCGAGCCACGACATGGTTTTCGCGCGGACGAGCGGAAACGACGGCGACGCGCGCGGCATCAGTTGTTTCCTGGTGCCGATGAAGGCCGAGGGCGTGAAGATCGAGTTCTATTACTGGACGTTCAACATGCCGACGGACCACGCGCATGTGTCGTTCAAGAATGTCTATGTGCCGGACGACGCGGTGTTCGGGCCGGTGGACAACGGGCTCATGCTCGCGCGGCATTTCGTGCACGAGAACCGGATTCGCCAGGCGGCGTCGTCGCTGGGTGCGGGCGTCTATTGCCTGAACGAATCCATCGACTACGCGAAAGCGCGCAAACCGTTCGGCAAGCCGCTGGCCGCGAACCAAGCGATCCAGTTCCCGACCGTCGAGTTGATGACGCAGGCGGAGATGCTGCGCTTGCTGATCCAGAAAACCGCGTGGGAGATGGATCAGATGACGGGGCCGGAGATTCAGATCTACCTCTCCGACAAAGTGTCGATGTGCAACTACTGGGCAAACCGCTTCTGCTGCGAGGCCGCGGACTGGGCGATGCAAGTGCACGGCGGCATGGGCTATTCGCGGCACAAGCCGTTCGAGCACATCTACCGCCACCACCGGCGGTATCGCATTACGGAAGGGTCGGAGCAGATTCAGATGCGCAATGTGGCGGGGCACATGTACGGGTTTTTGGGGAAAAATAAGAAGGCGGATTAGATCTCTTCAAGGCTTCGTGACTGGCACCGCGGCGCGCCCCATCAGAAGGTGCGCCGCGTTCTTTTGGAGAGATGGTCATGTTCCGGTTTGCCGTTACCGTGCTCGCTGCGTTTGCGTTCGCGTGGCCGGCGATGAGTGCCGGCGTCGTGTTCACTGCTTCGCTGCGCGGCGACAAGGACCCGACCAATACAGGGTCAAAGGCAACGGGTGAGGCGAAGATTGTCGTCGATACGACGACCCAGACGGTGGACGTGGACTTGAAGGTCGTGGGGATCAAGGTCACGGATTTCTGGGCGCAGGTTCATCACGCGCCGGTCGGGCCGATCCACTTGCACCACTACGCAGCGAACGGCGATGTGACGCTCGTCATGCCGTTTCCGGCGGGGCCGTCGTATCAGCCGGCGGACGGCGGGTTCACAGTGACGGTGCGCGACTATCCGTTTGCGAAGGGCGCGACGATCGTGAAGACGCCGCTGACCTTCGAGCAGTTCATGGGCGCGCTCAAGGCCGGTATCGTGGTGTTGAACATTCACACGGCTAAGTTTAACGACGGCGAGATCAGCGGAACAGTGACGGAAGTGAAGTAGCGCCCAACGCCGTCCGCAGTTACGCGTGGTCTCATCACGCGCTTCGGTTTGTACGGCAGGGACACGACACGATTACCTGTCGCCGGATTCTCGTTGGATCGAGACTGCGAATCTGATAGCTAGGCTCGATGGATACGATCCCTCCCGCCGCGGTCGTGTGGCCAATCGTCTCGTTCCTGTTGAGCTCTGCGGTGGCGGGCGCGCTAGCCTTCTTGGGGGCGATTTTACTGGCGTCGACGAACTTCGGCGAGCGCTGGTTCAGCGCGCACCTAGACGCGAAGGTTGGCAGTAAGATCGAGGAGCTCAAATCGAAGCTCGCCCACATTGGCGACAGAGGGATTCGATCGAACGAGCGAGAATACAACGCGGTGATTGCGGCCTGGGAAAGTTTGAACGACGCGTACGACGCGACTAGCGAGTGCATCATGTCGTTTGTGAGTCATCCAGACCTCGAACGGTTTTCAGCGGAAGAGCTAACAAGCTTTCTCAACGCTACGGACTTCTCCAACCTTCAAAAGGAAGAGATCCGCGGGCTTTCCCCTAATAACCGAAATGGGGGTTTTTCGAGGGTCGTTCAAGCGCGCGGTATCAATAGAGCGGCGGAGCGCAATTTGAATGCGAAGCGGGTGCTTGAGCGACAGGGCATTTTTCTACCCAATGAACTGAAGCTCGCGATCAAGGGCGCGATTGGCTTTTGCAAGGAAGCACAAGTCCAACGTTACGTCGAGTTCCAGCACGACGGCAGCACCTTGCAGATGAAGGCTGTCGAGAAATTTCTTAGCGATGGACCCGCTGCCCTTGAGGCGGTGGAAGATCTGGTCCGGACGCGTGTGTACCGGGATTAAGAAGAATACGGCGACAGGTAATCGTGTCCCCATTACCTACAGGTGCGCAACGGGTGAGCTACCACACCGTCTTGGCGCCAAGTTCGGAAATTGCAAGGTCCGACGTGATCACCGGCCATCCGCTCGTCATAGACTGCATCGCAATGATGCGATCCCACGGGTCGCGATGAATGGGCGGCAAACGGCCGGCGGCAAGCGCGACTTCGGGCGTCACGTCGAGACCCTGAAATCGTTCTTGCCGCAGCAGGAGCGGGAGCGCCACCACGAGATCATCATCCAACTTTCCGATCGCGGCCTTGAATGCGATCTCGTAGTGCGACACCGCGCTTATCACTATTTCATTCCGCGGGTTGGCAAGCGTCGTCTTAGCACGCGCGCTTAGAAGCGGCCGGCCGTTCAGCCACCAAATCAGCGCGTGCGTGTCGATGATAAACTTCACGCCTTCTTGCGCTTACGCTTCGCGGGCAACGAGACGCCGTAGGCGTCGGTGTGTTCGCCCTCGAGCCACGCCTGCTCTTCAGGGTCTTTCTTGAGGAATAGGTCGTCCGGAATTTTCCAGTGCTTGGCCGCACCTGGTTTACGCGGTTGCATCGCGGCAACGGGCACGAGTTTCACCATCGGCTTGCCCTTGCGCGCAATCACGACGTCGTCGCCAGCGATTGCCGCATCGACAAGTTCCGACAGCGTCGCTTTCGCGTCCGCTATGTTGACGGTCTTTTCCATAGCACCATTCTCCCGAATTCTGACATGATGGTCAAGTGAGATGACCAAGCGGTGAATTGGTTTTGGCGCTTGATTCTGTTCTTGATATGTTCTATCATGGCTGGTCTTATCTGAGCGTAAGGCCGCGCCGTATAACCAGCGCCACAGGACGGAACATGCACATGCCCTCAATGGTTTCACGGCTTCAGGCGGCGCCGCGTTGTGGCGGCCGCTCGAAGCGGACGAAAATGCCTTGTCTGGCGCCCGCCGTTCGCGGCTTTCGCGTCTGCCGGTTTCATGGCGCCCGCGGCGGTGCTCCGCATGGCAACCGCAATGCCTGGAAACACGGCGTCAGGGGTGCTGCTTGGCGCCAGGAAGCGCGCCACCTCCGCGCGCTTGTCCGCGGTGCCGCCAGGCTCGTTTCCGCCTCTAAGTTTGGGGTACATGGGGTTGTTCGCTCAAATCGTGTGCCGTACCCCCTCCGCCGTAGTGAGGAGGGCCCCCGGACCGGGGAGCGCAGAATCGCTAACGCACGGGTACAAGGGGTTGTTCGCTCAAATTCCTGCCCGGTATCCCCCTCGCTCGCGGGGTGGCCTCAATGGCCAGGCTTGACCGCGCGACCAGGGGAGCGCGTTGAAACGCTTGAGCGTGTTGCCCTGGGTGGCGGGGTCGCGCTTCGCTTGCCCGGCCATGACGATTTAGATGAGATTGGTGTCAGACGTGCCCCATCACACGCTTCGGTTTGTAGGGTTCCTCCAGCGTCTTGATGTCTTCGGCGCCGAGTTTGAGCGTGAGGGCGGCTGCGGCGTCTTCGAGGTGGTGCGGTTTGGAGGCGCCGATGATGGGGCTTGTGATTGCGGGTTTCGTCAGCATCCAGGCGAGCGCGACTTGTGCGTTGGGTTTGCCGTGTTTCTTTGCGATCGCCGTTACACGCTCGACGATCTCGAAGTCTTGGGGCTGGTAGTAGAGCATGTGGGCGAATTCGTCTGTGCCGGCGCGGGAGGTTTCGGCGTTCGTGCCCGCCGGCTTTTTCGGGTTGTCGCCGGTCTTGCGGTTGCCGGTGAGGAAGCCTCTTGCGAGCGGGCTCCACGGGATGACGCCGATGCCTTCGTTCAGGCAGAGCGGCAGCATTTCGCGTTCCTCTTCGCGGTAAACGAGGTTGTAATGCGGTTGCATGGAGACGAACTCAGCCAGGCCGTTCGAGCGTTGAAGGCCCAGCATCTTCATGAACTGCCAGGCGTGCATGGACGACGCGCCGATGTAGAGCGCTTTGCCGGCCTTCACGACGTCGTTCAACGCCTCAACCGTTTCTTCCATCGGCGTGTCGGGGTCGAAGCGGTGGATTTGGTAGAGGTCGATGTAGTCGGTGCCGAGGCGTTTCAAGCTGGCATCGACCGCTTCCATGATGTGCTTGCGGGAGAGGCCGCGGTCGTTCGCGCCCTTGCCCATCGGCGAGAATACCTTCGTCGCGATCACGACTTGGTCGCGCTTGGCCATCTCTTTCAACGCGCGGCCGGTGACCTCTTCGCTTGCGCCGATCGAATAGACGTCGGCCGTGTCGAAGAAATTGATGCCGAGGTCGAGCGCTTGCTTGAAGTAGGGGCGCGAGGCTTGCTCGTCCAAGATCCAGTCGCGCCACTTCGGGGTGCCGTAGGTCATGCAGCCCAGGCAGAGGCGGGAGACCTTCAGGCCGGTCTTTCCGAGGCGGACGTAGTCCATGGCAATTCTCCTTCTGTTGCGCCATCTTTGCGCGAAAG
>JBJXEH010000068.1:0-11090 GCA_046153995.1 Micropepsaceae bacterium | reverse complement strand
TACAATGTCGTCGTGTACCAGATCGCGTCGAGCCTCGTGCAAAGCGGCGTGCTGGCGCTGGCGGCGATCGTGCTGATTGACATCCTTTACGCGCAACGCGACGTGCAGATATTGCTGCTGCTGTGGCTGGCGGCCTTCGTGTTCGCGGTGTTGGCGTTCGAGCGGCAGCTCTATCTGCCGCTCGCCACGCCGCGCGGCGGGGTCAGCGACGTGTGGTCGCTGATGCTCATGGGCCTCGCGCAGTTCGTCAGTTTCGCGTGTCTGTCGCCGCGTGCGAATGGCGTGGCGCCGTGGGAGCTTTGGTACTTCGCCTACACGGCGAGCACGATCATGGGCGCGGTTACGATTTGGCAGGCAGCGCGCTTTGTCACGATCGAAGACTATTCGCCGGAGCTTAAACCCGTGGGCGAATCCTTCGCCGCGTGGCTCAGGCACGACCTGAAGGAACTTGTCATCGTTGTATCGGTGAGCCTCTTTCTCTGTGTCGTCGTGGCGCTGCAGTTGCTGGCGGCTGCGACACTCGAGTGGCTGACGGTGGCCGTGGCGCTCGTTTCGATTTTCGGCAGCGCTTGGCTCGTGCGCCGCGACGGGCAACGGTTTTGGGCTCTCTACACCAGCGTCTATCCGGCTCCTGCCGCCAAGGCGCCTTCGTCCGGCGATGCGGGTTCCTGAGCGAATGCCCATTTGAGTGGGGCGGGCAACGCGTCTTCGCGTGCGAACTCGATATGCAGAACGCGCCGGTGGCCTGGCGTTCTTGCCGGCGACGACGCGTGCAACAGGAGCGGGCGCATCAGCAAGGCCGAGCCCTCAGGCGCGATGCAGGTGACTTCCTTCGTCTGCTGACGGAGGGCTTGTATTCGTTCGCGGCTTAGGCGCCCCAGCGCGTGGCTTCCCGGAATGACGCGCAAGGGGCCGTTGTCGGCGTGGCAGTCGTCGAGGTGCAGACGGATCGTCAGCATGGCGGCCAGGAGGCTCGGCGGCGGCTCCACGTGGGGGATGCCCGCCTTGATTGACCAGGGGCCCCAGCCCTCAAGATCGTGGCGTTCGGCAACGGCGACCGTCAGGTCCTGGTGCCAAAGCACAGGCCAGTTGGCCTCCGGCGTCTTGTCGAAGAAGAGGGCGCGCACGGGTATCGCGGTCGAGCCGACAATGGGGTCGATAAGCGCTCGTATTGCGCGCTCCGCGGCCAAATTCCTTACTTCCGGGAGGGCAAGGAGGTTGCGCCCGCCGTAGGCGCTGCCACCGCGTTTCAAGGACGTTCCTTGGCCTGCGGTCCTGCGTAGGTGGTCGACTTGAACGGCGTCC
The DNA here is from genome assembly GCA_046153995.1 of Micropepsaceae bacterium. Taxonomy (GTDB): domain Bacteria; phylum Pseudomonadota; class Alphaproteobacteria; order Micropepsales; family Micropepsaceae; genus SZUA-430. Next base: position 9,785 of record JBJXEH010000068.1, on the reverse strand, counting down.
AGCACGCGCCCAGTGATCGAAAAGCCGTCTGTTTGGAGCGCGTGGGGCACCTGAGTCCTTTGGGTCGAAGGCGGCGCAGAATGTAGCAAAATCGCGAGGTTTGTCGTTGCCCCCGGTTGTGATTCGGCCTATTGATTCTCCAATAACGGTGCGGGTTTAGGCTTACGGATTTCACGGGGTCTTAACGGCACCAACGTATGGTGAACGCCAGCAAAAGCTCGCTGGCCGTGTGAGGCAAGACAAGTATGCGCGATGCGCGTCAATCGAATGAGTTCGCGGGAGCTTTTGCTCTCTGCGCTCGTTCGTGCGCGGTTGCGCCGTCTCAGCTGTCTCTTCGGAACGACCTCGGACTACTTCTGCTTAGCGGCCTCTAGGCACGCCAAACGCCGCATCGAAGCCCAAAGGCGATGCGGTCGGTGCTTAGAGGAAGCGACGTAAAAGACCGGGCAAGGGCCGAAACCGCCACCGGCGGGCTTTAGAGATAGAAACATGCCTAGTTCGAACCGCGTCTTGATATTCGACACCACGTTGCGCGACGGCGAGCAATCGCCGGGTGCGGCGATGAACCTCGACGAAAAATTGAAGATCGCCGACATGCTCGAAGAGCTCGGCGTCGACATCATCGAAGCCGGCTTTCCGATTTCGTCGAACGGCGACTTCGAGGCCGTGAACGAAATCGCGAAGCGCGCTAAGAAAGCAGTTATCTGCGGGTTGGCGCGTGCCGGTGTGAAGGACATCGACCGTGCGGCGGAGGCTTTGAAGCCTGCGAAGCGCGCGCGCATCCACACATTCATTTCGACGAGCCCGGTCCACATGAAGCACAAGCTTCAGATGGAGCCGCATCAGGTGCTTGAAGCCGTGATCGGCAGCGTGACGCGCGCCCGCAACCACGTCGACGATGTCGAGTGGTCGGCGGAGGACGCGACGCGCACGGAGTTCGAGTTTCTCTGCCGTTGCGTCGAAGGCGCGATTAAGGCGGGGGCCACCACGATCAACATTCCCGACACAGTCGGCTACGCGATCCCATCGGAATATGGCGCGCTCATCCGTGCGCTGATCACGAAGGTGCCGGGCGCGGACAAGGTCGCGTTCTCGACGCACTGCCATAACGATCTGGGGCTCGCGGTTGCGAACTCGCTGGCCGGCGTGGCGGCAGGTGCGCGGCAGGTTGAGTGCACCGTGAACGGCATCGGCGAGCGGGCGGGCAACGCCGCGCTTGAAGAGATCGTCATGGCGCTCAAAGTGCGCGCCGACATTCTGCCGTTTTCATCCGGCATCGACAGCGTGACGATCTCGCGCGCGTCGAAGATGGTGTCGAACGTTACAGGCTTCCCGATCCAGTTCAACAAGGCCATCGTGGGCAAGAATGCCTTCGCGCACGAATCCGGCATTCACCAGGACGGGATGCTGAAGCACACGCAGACCTACGAGATCATGACGCCGGAGTCGGTCGGCGTTTCGAAGACCTCGCTGGTGTTGGGCAAGCTCTCGGGCCGCCATGCGTTTAAGGACAAGCTCGAGGCGATGGGCTATGAGCTCGGCTCGAACGCGCTCGAAGATGCGTTCAAAAAGTTCAAGGACCTCGCCGACAAGAAGAAGCACGTGTTCGACGAAGATATCGCGGCGCTTGTCGATGACGAGATCGCGCGCGGCCAGGACCGTATTCAGTTCGTGAACCTGCGCGTTGTGGCGGGAACGTTCGGGCCGCAGAGCGCGGAACTCGAACTGTCGGTCGATGGGCAGACGCGGCTCGGTGTGGCGCGGGGCGATGGGCCGGTCGATGCGATCTTCAACGCAATCAAGATGCTGTTCCCGCACGAGGCGCAGCTCATGATCTTCGAGGTGCATGCCGTGACCGAGGGTACGGACGCGCAGGCCGGCGTCACCGTGCGACTGGGCGAGGCGGGCCGCAGCGTCACGGGCCGTGCGTCGGATACCGATACGCTGGTCGCGGCGGCGAAGGCTTACGTGCATGCATTGAACAAGCTTCTCGTGAAGCGGACGAAATCGGCGCCGGAGGCGCTGGTCGCTTTGCGAGGTGTATGAGGCATAACAACCAGTAGCGGGCACCCAAAAGGGTGTCCGTCAAACAGGGCGGAGTGAGAAGTCGATGTTTTCGAGTTTGCTTGGAATGCTGTCGTCGGACATGGCGATCGATCTTGGGACGGCGAACACGCTCGTCTACGTGAAGGGTCGCGGGATCGTCCTAAACGAACCCTCGGTCGTCGCCATCATGAACAAAGGCGGCAAGAAGCAGGTGCTTGAGGTCGGCAACGCGGCGAAGATGATGCTGGGCCGTACGCCCGGCAACATCGAAGCCATCCGCCCGATGCGCGACGGCGTGATCGCCGACTTCGAAGTCGCCGAAGAGATGATCAAGCACTTCATCCGCAAAGTGCACAACCGCCGCTCGTTCGCGAACCCGATGATCATCATCTGCGTGCCGTCGGGCGCGACCGCAGTGGAACGGCGTGCGATTCAAGAATCGGCACTCTCGGCCGGCGCGCGGCGCGTCTATCTGATCGAAGAGCCGATGGCGGCGGCGATCGGGGCGAACTTGCCGGTGACGGAAGCCACGGGCTCGATGGTCGTCGATATCGGCGGCGGCACGACGGAAGTGGCCGTGCTGTCGCTCGGCGGTATCGTTTACGCGCGCTCCGTACGCGTGGGCGGCGACAAGATGGACGATGCGATCATCTCCTACATCCGCCGGCATCATAACTTGCTCGTCGGCGAAGCGTCGGCGGAGCGGATCAAGAAGGAAGTGGGCTGTGCCCGCGCGCCGGAGAAGGCGCAGGAGATGCGCATCACGATTAAGGGCCGCGACCTTCTAAACGGCGTGCCGAAGGAAATCACGCTGAGCCAGGCGCAGATCGCCGATGCGTTGCAGGAACCGGTGAGCCAGATTATCGAGGCGGTGAAAGTCGCGCTCGAAGCGACGCCACCGGAACTTGCGGCCGACATCGTGGACAAGGGCATCGTGCTGACCGGCGGCGGTGCGCTGCTGACCAACCTCGACCAAGTGTTGCGTGACGAAACGGGACTGCCCGTCTCGATTGCAGACGAACCGCTGTCTTGCGTGGCTTTGGGCACCGGCAAGGTGCTGGAACACATCAATACGCATAAGCAGGTGCTTTCTTCGGTCTACTACTGAGTCTTAGAGTAATGGGCGGCGACGGATTCGTGGGATCGTCCGCGTCGGATGCAGCGAAGGGTTCAGAGTTAGCGTATGGCGTGGGATCGCAAGCGCCGCAGAGGTTTTGACTCGGGGCCCCTTGGGTTCGTTTCCCGGAACCTTTGGCTTGCGTTCTTGACGGCCGTCGCGTTCGGCGTGCTCGTCGTTTCGCGCGCGCAGGACGGCATCTTCGATGGCGTGCGCGAGGCGGTGACGGACGCCGGCGCACCGTTCATGGAAGCAGTCGCAGCGCCAGCTGGCGAGTTCAAACGCTGGAACGAAGGTTTCAGTTCATTCTTCTCGGTCTATGAAGAGAACCAGCGGCTGCGCGAAGAGAACGCGCGGCTGCGAACGAATCTCACGGAACTTGCCGAGTTGCAGCGCAAGACGCAGCGCTATGAAGAACTGCTCAAGGTTCAACCGGATGAGAAGATCACGTTCGTGGCCGCACGCTTGATCGCGGACGCGACGGGGCCGTTTGTGCGCACGGTGCTCGTCAACGCGGGACGTGAACAAGGTCTGGCCAAGGGGCAGGCCGTCATCGACGAGCGTGGGCTTTTGGGCCGCGTGATCACGACGGGTAACCGGTCCGCGCGCGTGCTGTTGCTGACGGATTTGAACAGCCGCGTTCCGGTCTTGATCGAAGGGTCGAACCTGAAGGCGATTATGGTGGGCGACAATTCGGGCAAGCCGGTGCTCGAATATCTGCCGCCGGGATCGCGTATCAAGGCCGGTGCGCGCATCGTGACGACGCCCGACGGCGGCGTGTTTCCGCCGGGGGTTGCGGTCGGGATGGTTTCAGCCTCGAAGACGCCGCGCGTCGATCTCTTCACGGGCGAGGCGCGCGCGGACTTCGTGCGCGTTTTGAAGTACACGCCGTCGGTCGATGTCGACAATGCGGGGCCGGAGCCGCTGCCCGGCGCCACACCACCGAAGGAAGGCGGCGCGCCTGCGACGCCCGGTACGCCGGGACAACCTGCGGCGACCGCGCCGAAGCCGCCGAAGACGACGCCGGTTGCTGCGGGCATGAGAGTTCGTCCCGATGCTTGAGTACGTGCAGATCGGGCTCTATTGGGCGGCGCGGCAGGTGTTTTATTCGCTGCCGCTGTTGCTGACGCTGATGGCGCTGTTGCTTGCGATGGCGCCGCTCAATCTATTTCAAGGCTATGCGCCCGCGCCCGACATCGTGCTTGCGTCCGTGTTTTTCTGGGCAATTTTCGGGCCGCAGTTCTTGCCGGCATGGGCGGTGTTCACACTGGGCCTCGGCCAAGACTTTGCGACCGGCGGACCGATCGGGTTTTGGGCACTGATCTATCTTTTGGCTTACGGCTTTTCGTTGTCGCAGCGCGTGTTCTTTTTCGGACGCACCGTGCGCGGCGTTTGGCTGGGGTTTGCGATCGTCGCGCTTGTCACGGCGGTCATCACGTGGTTCGCGGGCTCGACGTATTTTATGCGCTGGCTGCCGATCGGGCCGATCTTGGCTCAGGCCGCCGTTTCCATCCTGGCGTTCCCGTTCGTCGCCAAGGCGTTTCTTTTCATGCGCGGGTATCTGACCACCGCGCGCGAGGCGTTGTGAGGCGCCATGAGTGACGGCCGAGAAAGCGTACGCTACCGCTCCTTCTCCCGCCGCACGGCACTTCTGTCGGCGGGGACGCTTGGCCTCTTCACGCTTCTGACGGGCCGCATGTTTCAGCTCTCGGTCCTGCAGCGCGAACAGTTCGCGATGCTGGCCGAAGACAATCGCATCAATCTGCAGCTGATCGCGCCGCATCGCGGACGCGTCTACGATCGCACGGGCGTCGAGCTTGCGAAGACCACGCAGAATTTTCGGGTGCTGCTGGTGCCGGAGCAGGCGAAAGACCTGCGCGCGGTGCTGGGGCAGCTGGCGCAGCTCATCCCGCTGTCGCCGCAGCGGATGGAGCGCATTCTGCGCGATGCACTGCACAGCAAGGCGTTTAACCCGGTGCTCGTGGCTGAGGGTCTCGGCTGGGACGATTTTGCGAAGGTGAACATCAACGCGCCGGATCTGCCGGGCGTGGAAACTGACGTTGGCGAGCTTCGTTCCTATCCGTTCGGGCCGTGGTTGAGCCACGTGTTGGGATACGTTGCCGGCGTTACCGACAAGGACATCGAGAAGGAGCCTGAGCTTTTGTCGCTCCCCGGCTTTCGCATTGGGCGGTCGGGCGTCGAGAAGGCGGCCGACGTTGCGCTGCGCGGCAAACCCGGCGCGGCGCAGGTCGAGGTCAACGCGCACGGCCGGGTGATCCGCGAACTGGGGCGGCGCGAAGGGACGGCCGGTCAAGACGTTGTGCTCGCCATCGACATGGAAGTGCAGAAGGTCGCGCAGGAGAAACTTGCGGGCCAAAGCGGGTCCATCGTTGTGATGGACGTGAACACGGGCGAGATCATCTCGATCGTGTCGGCGCCGGGGTTCGATCCGAACGCGTTCACGGGCACGGTGTCGCCCACGATCTGGAAGCAGCTCAATACGGACGAGCTCAAGCCCCTTCTGAACAAGGCGATCACGGGTATCTACCCGCCGGGCTCGACGTACAAGCCGATCGTGGCTCTGGCCGCGTTGGCGTCGGGCGCGATGCGGCCGCGCGACCGCGTGCATTGTTCAGGTGCGCGCGCTCTCGGCAATCACGTGTTCCACTGCTGGAAGCGCGGCGGGCACGGCTCCGTCGACATGCATGTTGCGATCAAACAGTCGTGCGACTGCTATTTCTACGAATGTGCGCGGCGGACCGGGATCGAGGCGATCGCGGCGATGTCGCGCAAGTTCGGGCTTGGGCAGACCTACGGGCTTGAGATTCCGGGCGAGAAGGCGGGTCTGATGCCCGATCCGGATTGGAAGCGCCGCGCGCGCAACGATGGCTGGCGCGACGGCGACACGTTCAACGTCGGGATCGGGCAGGGCGCCGTGCTGACCACGCCGCTGCAGCTTTGCGTGATGACGGCCCGCCTTGCGAACGGCGGCAAAGCAATCATCCCGCATGTGATCCGTTCGTTCGGCGGCGTCGATCGTGCGCTGGCTGCGCCGGAAGACATGGGGCTCGATCCGGCGCATGTCGCGATCGTGCACAGCGGCATGGATGCGGTCACGAACCAAGGCGGCACCGGCGCACGCTCGCGCATCGACGTCGAAGGCTTCGACATGGCGGGCAAGACGGGCACGGCGCAGGTGCGCAAGCTCACCGCCGCGTTGCGCGGACGGAACTCGGATTCCATCCCTTGGAAGTTTCGCGATCACGGCCTTTTCATCGCGTTCGCGCCGGTGAAGGAGCCGCGCTATGCGATCTCGGTCATCGTGGAGCATGGCGGCGGCGGATCGAAGGCGGCAGCGCCGATCGCAAAAGATGTGATGACGGTCGTGGCGCAGCGCGACCCGGCACGGCAGAAACTGTTCGTGCCGCCGGGCCGCGAGACCGCGTCCGTGCCGTCCACCAAAGCTTAAGTGCGATGCCGCTGAACGATACCTATGGGCCCACGGGACGCGAGCGGAACCTGTTCGGCCGGCTGCGCGGGTTGAACTGGACGCTGGTCGGGTTGATCACCGCGGTCTGCTGCATCGGGTTTGCGTTGCTCTATTCGGTTGCGGGTATGAGCTTCGAGCCGTGGGCGGAGCGGCAGATCGTGCGCTTCGGCGTCGGGCTCGTGCTGATGATCGCGATCGCGCTCATCGACATTCGCTGGTGGTTTCAGCTGGCCTATCCGATTTACGGCGTCTCGCTGGCGCTCTTGGTCGCGGTCGAGTTCATGGGACGCAAGGGCGGCGGGGCGGAACGCTGGATCGACATCGGGCCGTTGCAGCTGCAGCCGTCGGAGTTGATGAAGATCGCGTTGATCCTGGCGCTGTCGCGGTTTCTGCATGGGTTGCTGGTCGACGACGTGTCGAGGCCCACGCGGTTGCTGGCGGCGCTGCTGCTGATCGGCGTGCCGGCAGGGCTTGTGCTTATCCAACCCAATCTCGGCACGGCGATGATTCTGATCGTTGGCGGGTGCGGGCTGGTCTTCCTCGCCGGTCTCAGTTGGAAAATCATTCTGCCCGTCGTGGCGCTGCTTGCGGCCGCGGTGCCGGTCGGCTGGGAGTTCGTGCTCAAGGACTATCAGAAGCAGCGCGTTTATACGTTTCTCGATCCGGACAGCGATCCGTTGGGCGCAGGCTACAACATCACGCAGTCGAAGATCGCGCTCGGCTCCGGCGGGATTTTCGGCAAAGGTTTCGGAGAGGGCACGCAGAGCCGGTTGAATTTTTTGCCCGAGAAGCAGACGGACTTTATTTTCACCGTGTTGGGTGAAGAGTTCGGGTTGTTCGGGTTGCTGATCTTGATGGGGCTCTATACGGCGATTTTGTGGAACGGCGTGCAAATCGCACTCGATGCCCGAAGTCAGTTCGGCAGGCTCGTCGCCATGGGGGTGTGCCTCAACTTTCTGCTCTACATTCTGATCAACACGTCGATGTCGATGGGGCTCATCCCGGTCGTGGGGATTCCTTTGCCGCTGGTTAGCTACGGCGGTACGGCGCTGCTCACCGTGCTGTTCGGCTTTGGGTTGATCTTGAGCGTGCAAGTCCACCGCGCGATCGACATCCCACGCTCGGCGGCGGCGTTGATTTGATTTCTGGCGCTGGTGGCTTTGTCGAGTCAGCTCTAAACACGAAGAACACGAAGTAGCCACGAAGGGCCACCAAGGCGCTGCAGCCGTTTCGAGTCAGGCTGCCAAGTCAAACGCGTTCTTTGGGCGCGAAGCGCCCGATTCCTGGCATGCTACAAGAATCCTGACGGGCGGCGCGCCCGGGAAATGCCCTCCGTGATTAGGCAGCAAGACTTTCAGCAAGCTGCAGCCTCTTCGTGGGCCTTCGTGGCTACTTCGTGTTCTTCGTGTTTAGAACTGAATCGGTACAGCACCAGCGTACGGGGCTTAGCTCGCGCGGACCACGCGGCGCCAGAGCCAGCGGAAGCCGAAGAAGCCGAGTAGGAACACTGGGATCCACGGCAGGATGCCCACCATAAGCGCGAGTACGGCTGCTGCGCTTCCGCCCAGCACGCGCAGGGAGTTCTGCCAGACGTCGCGCACCGGCTGTAGCGCGTCGCTGGCCGTCGATTGCGCTTCGAAGGCGATCGAGAGGTTTTCTTTGGCGATGCGTTCTGCGAGGTCGCGGCGCTGTCCTTCGATGCCTTCGATTTCGGCTTGCGTGCGCGAGATCTCGCCTTCGATCTTGATCAGGTCATCGGTCTTCGCGCCGCCGCGTTTGGAGAGTTCCATCATGCGGTCGCGGTAGTTCGTGAGTTGTGCCAGGCGGCTCTCGATGTCCTTCACCTGGTTCGTAACGTTTTGTGCGCCGGTCACCCGCGCCTTGATCAGCACGTCGTCTTTGCTTTCGTTCGGCAGCGGTTCCATCAGCGCCTGCTCGAACGGGGCGACGCTGTCGTGCGGCATCGCCACGCTTAAGTTTGCAACCGGGAGCGGTGCATCCGGCTCGCCGATCAGGCGGAACGAGGCCGACATGATCTTGCATTTCAGTGCCGGATCGTTCTGGCACTTGTCGCGCGCGCGTTCGAAGCGGGCGCGGATGAAATCGCTCGCCATCGAAACGGTGAGGTTGTGATCGTAGACGTAGGATTCGCCGGATAGCGGCTGCTGGACTGCGCCGCCTTTGCCGGAAGTGGCGAAGCCGCGGAAGCTTCCGTCGCCTGCCACCAATGCGTCGGCGGGTGCCGCTGCGTCGGTCGCGACCATCTCAGGTGCGGCTGGGGCATAGCGGCTCTCCGCCTTATCGCTGTCGGATTCCCCGCAAGCGGCGAGCGTGCAAGCGGCAAGGATTACGAGCGGCAAGCGTGTCATCGAGCGGCCTTTCATGGGCGGTGCATGCATCGAGGCTATCGGTGCATTCTGGCCTGAATTGTGGCGCGCGGTCTTGGTGCTTGCGCGGCTCCTTGCCGCGCCGTGTTGCGTTCCTGGACAGGCGCGGGGTGGATTGGTATACGCACGCCTCTTCGCGCCGGGGTCGCCTTTGCGGTGACCCGGAACGGCCGGGTGATTAGCTCAGATGGTAGAGCAGCTGACTCTTAATCAGCGGGTCGCAGGTTCGATTCCTGCATCACCCACCACCCTTCGCCTTCGGCTTCGGGTGGCTTACGCCAGTAAGACATGCGAAGGCGATTAGGCGAAGGAGTGCCGCGCCGAAGCCCTCTTGGGCGAAGGCGGGCGTGGCCATCGTTAGTTAGCCACCGGCGGACGCCAATATTCGAACACATTGCGCGGGCACATGGCCTTCGCTGATGACCCTTTGCGAGAGATGTTTGTCATGAGTCAGTTTTTCGAGCGCGTTGGCACGGAGATGCCGCCGTCGGTCTATCCGGGCGGGCATTTTTTGCATCCGGAGTTGCGCGAGACCCAAGGCTTCACGGCGCAGAAATATGCGTTGAGCGACGGCATGTATTGGGGCGCGCCGGGGACGTCGGATGCGCTGGAGCCTGCGTTTTATACCGTGCATCTCTGCCGCAATCGCGGCGTGCTGCTCGCCAAGACGAAGACGGTCAGCGACGAGCTGCTGCGCCTGCCCGATCCGGTGTGCGACATGCTGCTCGCCGAGTTCATCACGTTT
>JBJXEH010000067.1:0-4617 GCA_046153995.1 Micropepsaceae bacterium | reverse complement strand
AACGCGCAAGGCGAAGACGTGGTCGCGGGCATCCGCACGCCCCAACCGCTGACGAAGCGCGAACGCGAAGCCGCTGGCGGCAAAGAACTCTCGCTCGAAGAACGCATGCCGAAAGAGTTCGCCGAGTTCTTGGGCTACGTGCACAAACTCGAAGCCCACTATCGCGACATGCAGGACATCGAATTCACGGTCGAGCGCGGCCGCCTGTGGATGCTGCAAACCCGCAACGGCAAACGCACCGCCAAGGCCGCCCTCAAAATCGCCGTCGACCTCGCGAACGAAGGCAAGCTGACGAAGCAAGAGGCGATCAAACGCATCGACCCCGCCTCGCTCGACCAACTGCTGCACCCGACGCTGGACCCGAAGGCGCACCGCGTGGTGCTGGCAACCGGTTTGCCCGCTTCACCCGGCGCGGCGTCGGGCGAAGTCGTGTTCGACGCGGGCGAGGCCGAACGCCTCGCCGGCGAAGGACGCGAAGTCATCCTCGTGCGCGTCGAGACCAGCCCCGAAGACATCCACGGCATGCACGCCGCCCGCGGCATCCTTACCGCCCGCGGCGGCATGACGAGCCACGCGGCGGTCGTCGCGCGCGGCATGGGCAGACCTTGTGTCTCCGGCGCGGGAGGCTTGCGCATCGATTACGCAAAGCAGCTGTTCACCGCGACCGGCCAAACGGTGAAGAAGGGTGAGGTCGTCACCATCGACGGCTCGACCGGCCAGGTGATGAAGGGCCGCGTGAAGATGATCCAACCCGAACTCTCCGGCGACTTCGCAACGCTGATGTCCTGGGCCGACGCCGTGCGCCGCATGAAGGTTCGCGCGAACGCCGAAACCCCCGCCGACGCGAAGGCCGCGCGCGAGTTCGGCGCCGAGGGCATCGGCCTCTGCCGCACGGAGCACATGTTCTTCGACGACGAACGCATCGCCGAAGTCCGCCGGATGATCCTGGCCGACACGAAGGGCGGGCGCGAGGCGGCGTTGGCCAAGCTCCTGCCGTTCCAGCGCGCGGATTTCGTGGAACTGTTCGCCATCATGGCGGGCCTACCCGTCACGATCCGCCTGCTCGACCCGCCGCTGCACGAGTTCCTGCCCAAGGAACACGAGGTGGAGGAGGCCGCAACCACGCTCGGCCTCGACGCGAAAAAACTCCGCGAGCGGCTGGACGACCTCTCCGAAGCAAACCCCATGCTCGGCCACCGCGGCTGCCGCTTGGGCATTTCGTTCCCCGAGATCTACGAGATGCAGGCCCGCGCCATGTTCGAGGCGGCGGTGATCGCCGAACGCGAGGCGGGCAGGGCGGTGACGCTCGAGGTCATGATCCCGCTCGTCGCCATGAAGGGCGAACTCGACTTCCTCAAGAGCCGCATCGACGCCGTCGCCAAGGCCGTGGAGAAAGAGAAGGACGCCACGCTTGCCTACATCGTGGGCACGATGATCGAACTCCCCCGCGCCGCCCTGAAAGCAGGTGAGATCGCGCAGACGGCGGCCTTCTTCTCCTTCGGCACCAACGACCTGACCCAAACGACGTTCGGCCTCAGCCGCGACGACGCCACCAAGTTCCTGCCCGACTACGTGAGCCGAGCCCTGCTCCCCAACGACCCGTTCGTAACCCTCGACACCGAAGGGGTAGGCGAACTCATCCGCATAGCAGCCGACCGCGGCCGCAAAACAAGACCCACCCTCAAACTCGGCATCTGCGGCGAACACGGCGGCGATCCCGCCTCCATCCGCTTCTGCGAAACGGTTCGTCTCGATTATGTGTCTTGCTCTCCGTTCCGCGTGCCGATCGCCCGGTTAGCAGCCGCACAGGCCGCATTGGGCTGATTCATCCGAAACGGCAGATTTAAGCCATTTCCCCTGAGGAGGGCGGCCGAGCCGACCCGCCCGCGCCCTGCGTGCGCTCGATTTTCCGCCAGTCCCCATATTAAATCTCAGTCATGTCTAGGGATAAGTGTCGCAGAGACACTAGATATAGGGCTGCCGGACAACTGAACAGTTTCAGGGAAACATTTCGAAACATCAGAGTAAGTCCCATCGAGTACTGCAGCTAAACTGAAAAGCGGCAGTAGAGCGCACAGTTAACGCCAAGAACAACCTGTCGCAGGGGTCCATGGCCTATTTTGTCACCCCCCGAGTGACACGTTAGTACTTGATCCCTATACAACCCGAAGTTTGTTGCACCGCACCGGGACAGTTCGTACCCGTGCAATCCCACCGTGCGAGGGGGTTTCCCGCACTAGTTGTTTTCTCAGTGGGCTCAGGTTTACCGCGTTTGGGTCGGACCTGCGCCTTCCAGACAGTTACTGGCCCGATGGGTGCAACCCATCAGGTCATAGAAACGATGAGAGGCCCCGCCAAGGGGTCCGGCCCTAAAGGGGTGTTGAGACGCCACTAACCATGGAGCTCCCATTGGCGAAGACGTTTGGACTTGTTCGACTGCTCGGCCGTAACGACCGCATTCTGCGCGTCGGCTTTGGCGGAGCCCTGCTTTACGCGCTGACGATCGCCCTCGTCAGCCCGATGGTCTCGACCGCCGCGACCGCGCCAACCGCCCAGATGGGCGGCGGCAAAGCCGTCGTGATGCGCCTGGCGAGCCTGCGGCCAACCCTTTCCACGCTTGAAGCCCCTGGCTCCAGGCCGCTGCCGGTCACCGTGGTGCGCGCCGACGTCGTGAACCGCCCAGCCTACCAAGCTTACCTGCGCGAGAAAGACTGCCTCGCGACGGCGATCTATTTCGAAGCCCGCGGCGAAACCGCAAAGGGCCAGAAGGCCGTCGCCGAAGTCGTCCTCGCCCGCACCCGCGTCCCCGGCCGTCCGAAGACGGTCTGCGGCGTGGTCTACGAAGGCTCGCAACGCCGCACCGGCTGCCAGTTCTCGTTCACCTGCGACGGCATCGCCGACCGCGTCGTGAACAAGGACGCCTGGCGCCAGGCGGCCCGCATCGCGGCCAACGTCATGCGCACGGGCGGCCGCGTCAACGCCGTCGCCGGCGGCGCCACGTTCTACCACGCCGACTATGTGAGCCCCGGCTGGGCCACACGCATGGTCAAAGTGGCCGAAATCGGCACGCATATTTTCTACCGCCCACAACGCGGCCGGCACCTCTAACCAGCCGCACGATTTGAGTTTGCGATTGAGGCCGGAGAGCGATCTCCGGCCTCATCTCATTTCGGCGCAGCCAGCGCCGGAAAAATCTTCATGATCCGCGAGCGCATATAGCTCGGCGCAATGCCCTTGATCCGGTCGATCCAAGCGATGTCGTCCGGCACGTAGTAGTGCAGCTTCGTCTTCGGCGCGTGATAGGCCGCCCATACGCACTTGGCCACGCTGTCGGCGGGCATCAGCCTAAACATCCCCTTCTTCGGCGCCCTCGCATAGAACTGCTCCTCCGTCGGCTTCGGCGCATCGCCCGACCGGTTCGGCGTCTCGCGCAGGATGGCAGTGTCGATCAACCCCGGCAGCACATCGGCAACACGCACCCCATGCCGCGCCCACTCGACCGACAGCGCCTCCGTCATCCCCTTCACCGCATGCTTGGTCGCCGCATAAACCGCGATCCGCGGCATCCCATACGTCGCCGATGACGACGATGTGGAGAACAGCAGCGAGTTCGTGGTCTTCTTCAAATAGGGCAGGGAGGCATAAGCCCCGTTCAACGCGCCCACGAAATTGATCTGCACCACCCGCATGGCCGCGTCATAGGGCACGTCCTCGAACCACCCGGACTCGCCGATCCCCGCGTTGTTGAACAGCAGGTCCAGCCGCCCCGATTTAGCGTCGAAATCGGCCAGCGCCTGATCGAACGCAGGCTTCGACGTGACGTCGAGCTTGCGCGTCCAGCAATTCTCGGACCCAAGCTCCTGGGCCAGCGTCCCGAGCCCCGCCTCGTTGACGTCGCTCGCCCCGACGAACCACCCCTTAGAGGCGAAGAGCTTCGCCGTTTCTCGCCCCATGCCCGAGGCCGCACCTGTGATGAAGATCGCCTGCCGTGAACTCATGTCGAAACCTTTCTAAGGTGCAATGTCTGATAGGCCAGGTTCCTAGCACATCCCACTTGCAAGCGGCCCAGGCGCCGGGGCAGTTTCCGTCCCCTTGTCGCTTCGACCCTCTCGGGAGTTCGTTCATGCGTTTCGGCCGTATCGCCGCAGTTTCTGTTGTCGCGCTCACCAGCATCGCGCTCACCGGTTGCGTCTTCTCGTTGGGCAGCAGCGAAGAGGAAAAGAAGGCGCCGGTCCGGGCCGCCGACGCCTGTCCGCAACGCGACCAGGCAAGCTGGGCCAAGATGACGGCCTATCTCGAAAGCAACAAGCAGCTCGAAACCGTGAAGGTCACCGAAAGCGGACTGCAATACCGCGTGATCACCGCCGGCAAAGGCACCCGCAACCCGACCTGGGCCTCGACGGTTCAGGTCCGCTACAAGGGCACGCTGATCGACGGCACGACATTCGACGAAACCAAGGCCTCCGAACCGCCCGCCGAATTCGAAGCCGGCGGCGTCATCAAGGGCTGGCAAGAAGCGCTGACCATGATGAAGGAAGGCGACAAATGGAACATCGTCATCCCCGCCGAACTCGCCTACGGCTGCAAAGGCAAAGGCCCGATCAAAGGCGACCAGGT
>JBJXEH010000066.1:0-8774 GCA_046153995.1 Micropepsaceae bacterium | reverse complement strand
CTGTCTGACTCGCCGCCGCACCGGCGAAGCGCTTAGCCCAAGATCGACTTCATCAGCGGCTGAAGCGTCGTCGAGAACTCGTTGTACGTCATGTACCCAAGCAGGAACGAGCCGATAAAAATGCGATACCACGCGAACACGCCAAAGCCGTTGTTCGACACGAACGCGATGAACGCCTTCGCGACGTAGTAGGCGCTGATGTACGAAAGCACGAACCCGACGGCGAGCGCGATCAAGTCGTCGGTCGGGATGTGGGTGCCCTGCTTGTAGAGCGAATAGACAGCGGCGCCCAGCATCGTGGGGATCGCGAGAAAGAACGAAAACTCCGCCGCCGCGCCCCGCTCGACCTTCATGAGCAGCGAGCCCATGATCGTGGCGCCCGAGCGCGACACGCCGGGCACCAGCGCCAGGCACTGGCAAAGCCCGATCTTGACGTAGACGCTGAGCGGAAAGTCTTCGACCGCGTAGTACTGCGGGATCTTGACCATCCTCTCGATGAAGATGATGGCAATGCCGCCCAGGATCAGCGTGATCGCCACCGTCCAGACCGAGAACAGATAAGTCGTGATGTAATCCGACAGCAGCACGCCCAAGGCGGCCGAGGGCAGGAAGGCGAGGATGAGGCCAACCGCAAAGCGCTGCGCGTTCGGGTTCACCGGCACGGCCTTCGTCACGCGCCAGAGGTACTCGAAATAGATCACGCAGATCGACAGGATCGCGGCGAACTGGATCACGATCATGAAGAGTGGGCTGGCGGACAGGCCCAGCAGCTTCTCGACGATGATCATGTGCCCCGTGGACGAAACGGGGAGAAACTCGGTGACGCCCTCAACCAGCGCGAGAATGACCGCGGAGACAATCTTCCAAATTAGCTGGTCCATGGATACGCCACGAAGTGAAGGGCGCCCCGTGTAGCACATCGGCGGCAATCCGCTAGCTGTGGACCTATTAGTTCCGAATTGAGACTAATAGGGTTCCGATTGAGCGTCGAAGCTCGCTTCCGCACGGCGGCTCGCACAAATTAGGTAAGTAATACTGCCAATATACCCTTACTCAGGTAACATTTGGCTCGTATAAGGCCGGAAACCGACGCTTTCTTACGAGACCCAAGTGGCCGACAACAAACTCCTGCGCTTCGTTTCAGTCCCCCGGGCGATGCCCGAAAAGCGGGCTGCAAAGGCGCGCACCCACGATTTCGACGAGATCTACGCCGAATACGTGACCAAGAAGGCCGAGGAGCAGGCCGGCCGCTGTTCGCAGTGCGGGGTGCCGTTCTGCCAGGTCCACTGCCCGCTCCAGAACAACATCCCCGACTGGCTGAAGATGACGGCCGAGGGTCGCCTGGAGGAGGCCTACGAGCTCTCCCAAGCCACCAACAACATGCCCGAAGTCTGCGGCCGCATCTGCCCGCAAGACCGCCTCTGCGAAGGCAACTGCGTGATCGAGACATCGGGCCACGGCACGGTGACGATCGGCGCGGTCGAGAAATACATCACGGACACGGCGTGGGAGCGCGGCTGGGTGAAGCCGATCCGCCCGGTGAGCGAACGCGGCAGCACGATCGGCATCGTCGGGGCCGGACCGGCGGGCCTCGCCGCCGCCGAACAGCTGCGCGCGAAAGGCTATGGCGTCACGATCTACGACCGTTACGACCGCGCGGGCGGTCTGCTCACTTACGGCATCCCGAACTTCAAGCTTGAGAAGGACATCGTCGAACGCCGCACGGCGCGCCTCGCCGACGGTGGCATCAAGATCGAACTGAACGTCGATGTCGGCAAGACGGTCACGCTGGCCAAGCTGCGCACGCAACACGACGCGATGCTCCTCGCGACCGGCGTCTACAAAGCGCGCGACATGAGTGCGCCGGGCGTGGGTCTTAGCGGCATCGAACCGGCGATGCGCTACCTCACCGCGTCGAACCGCGTCTGCCTCGGCGACAAGGTGAAGGAATTCGACAACGGCACGCTGAACGCCAAGGGCCGCAACGTCGTCGTCATCGGCGGCGGCGACACCGCGATGGACTGCGTGCGCACGGCGGTTCGTCAAGGCGCGAAGTCGGTGACCTGCCTTTACCGCCGCGACCGCGAAAACATGCCGGGTAGCTTGCGCGAAGTCAGCCACGCTGAGGAGGAGGGCGTGGTCTTCTCCTGGCTCGGCGTACCGAAAGCCTTCACCGGCGACAAGCGCGTCACCGGCGTCAAGGCGCTGCGAATGCGGCTCGGCCCCGCCGACGCGACCGGACGCCAAGTGCCGCAAGAAGTCGACGGCAGCGACTTCACGCTCCCCGCAGACCTGGTGATCATGGCGCTGGGCTTCGATCCGGAAGACCTGCCCGTCGCATTCGGCGAACGCGGCCTAACCGTCACGAAGTGGGGCACGCTGAAAATCGACCACAAGTCGATGATGACCTCGCTCGCCGGCGTCTTCGCAGCCGGCGACATCGTCCGCGGCGCCTCGCTCGTCGTCTGGGCCATCCGCGACGGCCGCGACGTGGCCGAAAGCATCCACCGCTACCTCAAACAAAGAAAACTAGAAGCCACCCGCGCGGCGGCGGAGTAGACCGATGACCGACACCTATTCACATGACAGCGCTTCCCCCCTTGAGGGGGAAGCTGGCACGCCGCGCAGCGGCGTGACTGATGGGGGGCAGTCAGACACGGGCGCGACGTCCCCCCATCCGTCTCGCGGCTTCGCCGCTCGCCACCTTCCCCCTCAAGGGGGGAAGGGCTGCACCGAGGAAGTTGAGCGCTACCTCGCCAACGCAAAGCACCTCGAAAACAACCACGCCTATTCCCCCGCCGACGAACACGACGCCTGCGGTGTCGGTCTCATCGCTGCGGTCGACGGCAAGCCGCGGCGTGACGTCGTTCTGAACGCGATCGCGGCGCTGAAATGCGTCTGGCACCGCGGCGCGGTGGACGCCGACGGCAAGACCGGCGACGGCGCGGGCTTGCACATCCAAGTGCCGCAAGACTTCTTCGCCGACGAAGTGCGCGCCACCGGCCACCAGCTCGAAGGCGGCCGCATCGGCATCGGCATGATCTTCTTACCGCGCACGGACTACGCCGCACAGGAAACCTGCCGCACGATCGTCGAGGCCGAGATCCTGCGCTTCGGCTACTACATCTACGGCTGGCGCCAAGTCCCGGTCGATATCTCAGTCACCGGCGAGAAGGCGAATGCCACGCGCCCCGAGATCGAACAGATCATGTTCGACACGCCCAAGGGCCGCGATGTCGAGGAGATCGAGCGCGATCTTTTCATCATCCGCCGCCGCATCGAAACGCAGGTCCGCAAAGCCAGCATCGCGAACTTCTACATCTGCTCGCTCTCGACGCGCTCGCTGATCTACAAAGGCATGTTCCTCGCCGAACAGCTGGCCACGTTCTATCCCGACCTCAACGACGACCGCTTCGTCTCGCCGATGGCGATCTTCCATCAGCGTTATTCGACGAACACATTCCCGACCTGGTACCTGGCCCATCCCTTCCGCATGCTCGCCCACAACGGCGAGATCAACACGCTGAAGGGCAACGTGAACTGGATGAAGAGCCATGAAATCCGCATGGCCTCCGAACACTTCAAAGGCCACGAAGACGACATCATGCCGATCATCCAGCCGGGCTCGTCCGACTCGGCCGCGCTGGACGCCGTCTTCGAAGTGCTCTGCCGCGCCGGACGATCCGCGCCGATGGCGAAAACGTTGCTGATCCCCGAAGCTTGGTCGAAGGGCGACACGACGCCGGCCGCACACCGCGCGATGTACCAATACTCGAACGCAGTGATGGAGCCGTGGGACGGGCCCGCGGCAATCGCCGCCACCGACGGCCGCTGGGTGATTGCAGGCATGGACCGCAACGGCCTACGGCCCCTGCGTTACACGCTGACCGACGACGGCATGCTGTTCGTCGGTTCCGAGACCGGCATGGTCGTGCTCGACGAACGCAAGATCGTGCGGAAGGGCCGCGTCGGTCCGGGACAGATGATCGGCGTGGACTTGGCGCGCGGACAATTCTTCGACGACCGCGCGATCAAGGACGAACTCGCAGCCGAACATCCTTACGAGGAGTGGACGAAGAACATCGTCGAGCTCGACCCCATCATCGGACCGGGACCGGAGCCGTTGATGTTCGAGGAGAAGGACGAACTGCGCAGGCGCCAGCTTGCGGCCGCCGTCTCGCTCGAAGAGCTCGAGATGATCCTCCACCCGATGGTCGAGGACGGCAAGGAACCCGTGGGCTCCATGGGCGACGACGCGCCGCTCGCCGTGCTGTCGCAACAGTACCGGCCGCTCTCGCACTATTTCCGCCAGAACTTCAGCCAGGTCACAAACCCGCCGATCGACTCACTGCGCGAAGACCGCGTGATGAGCTTGCGCACGCGCTTCCGCAACCTCGGCAACGTGCTCGCGCAAGACGCGACGCAGGCCGACGTCTTCACGCTGGAAAGCCCAGTCATCTCCACCGGCATGTACATCCGCATGAAGGAGCACCTGGTCGGCAAGTTCTACGAGATCGATTGCGTGTTCGATGTGGACAGCGAAGCGCCGCGCGAAGGCGCGATCAAAGACGCGCTCGACCGCATCTGCAAACAAGCCGAAGACGCCGTCGCGTCGGGCTACTCTCACCTCATCCTAACCGACGAACGCATCGGGCCGGCGGTCGCGCCAATCCCGATGATCCTGGCCGTCGGTGCCGTGCACGCGCATCTGGTGAAGACGGGTTACCGCACCTTCACGTCGCTGAACGTCCGCTCGGCCGAGTGCATGGACACACACTATTTCGCCGTGCTGATCGGCGTCGGCGCAACCACCGTCAACGCCTACCTCGCCCAAGAATGCATCGCGGAACGTCACGCCCGCGGCCTGTTCGGCAAGCGGGGCCTCGGCGAATGCGTGAAGCGCTACATGGACAGTGTCAGCGCGGGGCTGCTCAAAATCATCTCGAAGATGGGCATCTCGGTCATCTCGTCCTACCGCGGCGCGTACAATTTCGAAGCGGTCGGCCTCTCGCGTTCGATGGTCGCCGAATACTTCCCCGGCATGCCCTCGCGCATTTCGGGCATCGGCCTTGGCGGCATTCAAAAGCGCATCACGCGCCAGCACGCGCGCGCCTTCGCCGACGACGTGACCGCGCTGCCGATCGGCGGCCTCTACCGCTACCGCAAGGGCGGCGAGACGCACGCGCATTCGGCGACGACGATCCACCTCTTGCAGAGCGCGGTGGGGCAGGAGAGCTACCAGCTGTTCCGCCGCTACTCCGAGGCGATCCACGAAGCACCGCCCACAAGCCTGCGCCATTTGATGGGCTTCCGTCAGCGCAAGGGCGAGGCCGTCGCGATCGAAGAAGTGGAATCGATCACCGAAATCCGCAAACGCTTCGTGACGCCGGGCATGTCGTTGGGCGCGCTAGGGCCTGAGGCGCACGGCACGCTGAACATTGCGATGAACCGCATCGGTGCGAAGTCGGACTCCGGCGAAGGCGGCGAGGACCCGGCACGCTTCAAGCCGAAGCCGAACGGCGACAACGCGAACTCCGCCATCAAGCAGATTGCCTCCGGCCGCTTCGGCGTCACGGCGGAATACCTGAACCAATGCCGCGAGATCGAAATCAAAGTCGCGCAAGGCGCGAAGCCCGGCGAGGGCGGCCAGCTCCCCGGTTTCAAAGTCACGGAGATGATCGCAAAGTTCCGCCACGCAACGCCGGGCGTGATGCTGATCTCCCCGCCGCCGCACCACGACATCTACTCGATCGAAGACCTGGCGCAGCTGATCTACGATCTGAAGCAGATCAACCCGCACGCGCGCGTCTGCGTAAAGCTCGTCGCCTCCACCGGCATCGGCACGATCGCGGCCGGTGTGGCGAAGGCCAAGGCCGACATCATCCTGATCTCCGGCCACGTCGGCGGCACGGGTGCATCGCCGCTGACCTCGATCAAATACGCGGGCGTGCCGTGGGAGATGGGCCTCACCGAAGCAAACCAGCTGCTCACGCTGAACAACCTTCGCCACCGCATCGTGCTCAGAACCGACGGCGGCCTGCGCACCGGGCGCGACATCGTCATGGCCGCGATGATGGGCGCGGAAGAATACGGCATCGGCACCGCGGCGCTCGTCGCCATGGGTTGCATCATGGTGCGCCAGTGCCATTCGAACACATGCCCCGTCGGCGTCTGCACGCAGAACGAGGAACTTCGGAAGAAGTTCACGGGCACGCCCGAGAAGGTCGTGAACCTGATGAGCTTCATCGCGGAAGAGGTGCGCGAGATCCTGGCGTCGCTCGGCTTCCGTTCGCTGAAAGAGGTGATCGGCCGCACGGACCTGCTCACGCAAGTGAACCGCGGCGCGCATGACCTCGACGACCTCGACCTGAACCCGCTGCTCGTGCAAGCCGACCCGGGTCCGAACCCGCGCTACTGCACGATCGAAGGCCGCAACGAAGTGCCCGACACGCTGGACAAGGAGATCGTGAAGGACGCGACGCGCCTGCTCGAAGACGGCGAGAAGATGCAGCTGATGTACACGGTGAGGAACACGATGCGCGCGATCGGCACGCGCGTCTCGCACCACATCGTGAAGAAGTACGGCATGAAGGGCTTGAACCCCGGCCAACTCACGCTCGATCTGCGCGGCTCGGCCGGCCAATCGCTGGGCGCGTTCGCGGTGCAAGGCGTGAAGCTGAAACTGTTCGGCGACGCGAACGACTACGTCGGCAAAGGCCTATCCGGTGCCACCATCGTAGTCCGCCCGATGGTCTCAAGCCCGCTCGAGAGCGAGCAGAACGTCATCATCGGCAACACGGTCTTGTACGGCGCGACCGCAGGCAAACTGTTCGCGGCGGGGCAGGCGGGCGAACGCTTCGCCGTCAGAAACTCCGGCGCACTCACCGTGGTGGAAGGCTGCGGCTCGAACGGCGTCGAATACATGACCGGCGGCGTCGCGGTGATCTTAGGCGCCGTCGGCGAAAACTTCGCAGCCGGCATGACCGGCGGCATGGCCTTCGTCTTCGACCCGAAAAATGACTTGGCCCTCAAGCTCAACGAAGACAGCGTCACGACCACGCGCCTGAAGTCCGCCTACTGGGAACAGACGCTCCTGGCGCTGATCGAAGAACACATCGCCGAAACCGGCTCCCGCCACGCCAAACGCATCCTCCAACAATGGGACCTCACGAGAACCCAATTCTGGCAAATCTGCCCGAAAGAAATGGTGACACGGTTGAAGCACCCACTCTCCGACGAACCGGCGGCGGTGAGGGCGTAGAAAGATTGAAACGCCAAGCACGCCAAGCCGCTTGTGTCACATGCATCCGACTGCGCGGCGCCGAAGTGGAAAAAGAAAGAGCAACACGAAGGTCGCGAAGGATTCACGAAGAGCCACGAAGGTTCTGAGGCTGTATCGAGTCCTGCTGCCTAATCACGGACTCTTGAGCCTTCAGGCGCGAAGCGCCGATGGGGATCCTGAAGCGCCCGCCAAGTTGGGAAACATGGCGCTTCGCGCCAACCAATGTGATTAGCCGGCAGGACTCATCGTAGCCTCAGAGCCTTCGTGGCTCTTCGTGAATCCTTCGCGACCTTTGTGTTGCTCTTTCTTGCGGTGCAGCCGCTGCGCCTGCGTTTGACTACCGGCACAAACGGCTTGGCGTGCTTGGCGTTTCAATCTCTTTGCCCCAATTTCCGGCGGTTTTCCGTGGCTGCATCAGCGCGCCGTCTTGCACCGTGTCTTTCACCCCTCGTAAACACGCGCGCATGGGGGATTCGTCTGAAGCCACCGACGAGGTCATCAACTGCCGTCTCCACATTGCGGGGATGGCGGGGCCCAATTGCGCCGGCCGCATCGAGCGCGCGCTGATGGCGGTGCCTGGCGTGCAGAACGTCGTCGCCGATCACGTGCGCGGCGAGGCGATCGTGCGCGCGGCGGGCAACGCCTCCGTCGATGCGATCCGCGAGGCGTTGGATCAGGCGGGCTATCGCCTGCACGCGGTAGATGGCGATCTCGATCCGAAACCCGAGCCTGAACCAGCGCCGGAACCCGAACCAACACCCGCGCCCGAACCCGCCCCAACGCCGGTCGTGTCACCGGAACCGGAGTTCGCGGACGAACCTAAGCGCCGCTCGTGGATACCAAGCCTCCGCACGATCGGCCGCGCGGCCGTCTATCTCTTCGCACTCTCCGTCTTCTGGGTGCTGCTCTACCGCTTCGTGCCACCGCCCGCGACCATCCACATGATCGGCGAGAGCGTCGTCGAAGGCCGCACGCTGCGCTACCAGTGGGTGCCGCTGGAACGCATCTCGCCCAACCTCGTGCGCGCGGTGATCGCGTCGGAGGACGGCGTCTTCTGCAACCACTGGGGCTTCGACTTCGCCGAGATCGAGCGCTCCTGGAACCGCGCGCAAAGAAAAGGCAACGGCCCGCGCGGCGCCTCGACGATCAGCCAGCAGACCGCGAAGAACGCGTTCCTCTGGGTCGGCCGCTCGTACTTCCGCAAAGGCCTCGAGAGCTACTTCACCGGCATGATCGAGCTCACCTGGGGCAAGCGGCGCATCATGGAAGTCTACCTCAACATCATCGAGTTCGGCCCCGGCATCTTCGGCGCCGAAGCCGCAAGCCGCCACTGGTTCGGCAAAACCGCAGCAAAACTGACGCCGTTGGAAGCAGCCCGCCTGGCCGCCATCCTACCCAGCCCGCGCCGCTACCGCGCCAACCCACCCGGCCCCTACATCGCCGACCGCGGTTACACGATAGCCGCCCGCGCGGGGACGATCCGCGCGTATGG
>JBJXEH010000065.1:0-67953 GCA_046153995.1 Micropepsaceae bacterium | reverse complement strand
GCGATCAACAACTTGCGCGCAACGGACGGCATGCGGTCGTAAACGGTGACCGTGTGCCCGGCCGCGCTCAACACCTCCGCCGCCATAAGGCCGGCTGGGCCAGCGCCGACAATTGCTGCGCAGGATTGCTGAGAGCGTCTAGTCGTCACGCGGCACCGCTTTGTGCGCTCCCGCTTTTCGCGCTGCGACCACCTCAGCACGAACAGCATTCAGCAGGCCAAGTGGCAATCTTCCAAATGCCGCAAATCCATCGGGTGTCTTTCCGATATCGAACCCCGGCCACTCGAACTCGTTGAATTCATCGCAGACGATCCACGATCGTCCATCGTCAAGGCCCAGTGTGGCCTTTACGCGCGCCGGTACTTCGACTGCGCGCCTCGTTGGGTTTGGCGGCACGTGAGTAATTGGCAAAACAGAGATGCGCGTCTTGTCGTCGTCCGTCTTCAGTGCGATGACGACCACGCAGGGACGCAGCTTGCGCCCTGACTCTTCACCCGCCTCGTGTTCGCTATGCCATAGAAACCAGTATGGAATGACTTCACCGACTGCGGGCGGATTGCTGCGCCCGGTCACTTACGGCGGGCCGCGCCATGCTTTGGATAGTTGCGCGGTAGCGGCTTCTCGAGTTCGGCCGCCATCTCCTCGCTCATGTCCCAGACATAACCCGCCTTGGGCAAACGGTCTCGCAGGCGCATGAACTCGGCGAACTCCACGGCAGACACGAAATAGCCTTTGACCACGCCCGTCTTGCGATCCGTGACCATTACCGGCGCGGATTGAGCCGCGAAAGACCAATGACCGAACTTGCCTGCAAACTCGCTTGAGGAAACTTTTTGAACTTTGCTCACGCCACATCTCCCGAAATCCAGGAATATCCCGAAATTAGTTAAATTACCATGCCTGCGCAAGCCGCAAGTCCGAGCCTAACGAGGCAATTTTCCCCAAGTCCGACGCGTTGGCGACAGGCACTTTGGCGCAAAACCAAAGGAGCTTACTCGTGAACGAACACAAGGCATACGCGCGCCTGGCCGCCAAGGCGAAAGCGGCGGGGATAGGCCTCGTTGCAACCGCGGCGACTTTCGCCGCGGCGCTTCTCATCTCATTCGCCGATATTGCTCGTGCTGCACCGGATGACGCGAAGATCGTGGCCGATCTCGATACGCGCTATCAGCTTGCCGTGAAGCAGAACGACGCGGCCGCGATGGACCGCATCTTGCACGATGACTTCATTCTCGTGCTCGGCAACGGCACGGCACATACAAAGGCCGACCTGTTGAAATCCGCCCGCGAAGAGAAATACGCCTACGAACTTCAAGACGAAGAAGGGGGAACACAAACTGTGCGCGTTTACGGCGATACTGCCATCGTCACCGCGAAGCTCGTTCTCAGGGCCACGTCGAAGGGTAAGTTGCTGCAGATGAAACTTTGGTTCTCGGACACCTACGTTCGCACGTCTTCGGGATGGCGCTACGCGTTTGGCCAAGCGTCGCTGCCGTTGCCGGAGAGTTAAGCGCTATTCCTTGTACCAAACGATCTGCGTACTGGTCGCGAGCAAGCGGCCGTCCTTTCCCCACAGATGCGCGGTCTGATCGGCGAACCCGTCCGCGAATAGATGCGCATCCGCGGTGCAGAGCAGCGGATGCGTGCCCTGCGCGCGCATCGCCGCCTCGTCGCCGTGAAAGTACGTCGTCAGCGTGATAGTGCCGACCGGGACGAACTTGCCGCGCACCAGGAATGCGCGAATGATGAACGCATCGCTCATACTGGCGAGCGACACGTAGTCGAGCGGACGCTCAGGCACATCGCGCATCCAGAGCTGCGAATGCGCCGAGCGGATTTCGTCATCGCTCCGCGGGTTCCAGTCCGGCGCGCCTTTGAGGAAGCGCATCTCGTATTGGCTGGTCCACCCGCCGGGCTTGAAGTCTGTGAACGCGGGCACCTGCTCGGGCGGCGGCATGTGTGGCGCTTCCGCCGGACGATGCGACCACACCGCGCGGCGATGACCGCAGACAACGCTTGCCGTCGCGGCAACAGTGTCGCCCTGCGTCAGTTCAAGCGACCAATGCTGCGTGGATTTGCCGGTGCGCCGCTCGCGCACGCTGACTCCGAACGCACCTTCGTTCAGGGCTGCGCTATAATTGACCGTCAGAGCGACAGGCACACCTTGCCGGCGTGCGTCATCCAGCACTGCGCGAAGCAACACGGCCGCCGTGAAGCCGCCGAATGTGCCGTTGAAATTCGAATAGTGTTTGCTCGTGTGCCCCGCGAGGCGTCCCTCTGCGAGGCGCTCAAGCGCCGTATCTTTGTCGAGAGGATGCATGCGCGGGAGTAAGCATAACGCCCAGCAGGTTGTCGATCACTTCGCCTCCGCAAAGACGACGTAACGTAACGGGCCGCGCTCAACAGCGTCGAACGGATAACACGTGACAAGCGCGAGTCGCTTTGACTTGCTACTCGTGGCGATGCCGGAAGCACCAGCGTGCACGATCGCCGAGCCGGTCATGCGGTAGCGAACCGTCGCTCGTTCGGGTGTCTCGATCATGATTTCGTCGCCCGTTTTCAAGTCCTTGATGAAGCTGAAATGCGTATCGCGATGCCCGCCGATCACACTGACTCCGATCGCGCCAGGCTTAGCGGACGCGGCGACATGAGCCGGCCCAAACGCCATCGCCTCGCCGCCCGCCTCTTCGAGCACGATCGCGGATTGCCTCAACGACGGAAACGAAATCCGAGCCACCGGCCAGGTGTCTGCCCACGCCCAGGCCTTGGTCGATTTGCCAGAACTGAGCGTCGTCTCCCATGCGCGATCCAGCAGCACCTGCGCGAGCATGGCTTTGCCTTGGATGTAGGCTGCCTGACCAAGGAAACATGCACCGGCGACGATGAGCGCCGCCGCAAACGCCGTAGAAAGACTCACGCCAAGACGCCAAGACGCGAAGTAGTAAGAGTTTGAAACGCCAAGCACGCCAAGCCACCTTGCCTCACCGTTGACATCGCCGCGCGCGAAGCGCGCAACAAAGGCGCTTCGCGCAGAAGAACCGCTGTACAGATCAGGCTTAGTGGCTTGGCGTGCTTGGCGTTTCACTATTTCCTCCTTCTTCGCGCCTTGGCGTCTTGGCGTGAAATCTTCGTCTTCCATCTGCAGAATTTCGGCTGGCGCTAACATCTTCTTGTCTCCCGGAAAGTGGTCCCCTCCCCCGCGTTGCCGCGAGGGAGGGGTGGCGGTGCATCAGGCTTTCTGTTTGCGGCGCATGACGAGGAGCATCACACCCGAGGAGAGGAATAGAAGGCCGATCACCAACTGAAGCACGGTCCCGGCGTCGCCTTGCGGCAGCTGGACGCCTTCGCCGTCGTTCGCTGTCGCGGGCTTGGTCGACCCCGCGAGTTTCTTGAGCAAGTCCTGATCGACCGACGCTTTGATCAGCGGGTTCGACGGGTCTTCGCCGAAGACCTTCTCGAAGTTCCAGCCGTGCGGCAGGTTCGTCGGCATCTCATGGCTGCTGAGTAGCTCACCGACCGGCCGGCTCGGCGTCACATCGACGGCGACCAAGCTGGTCAACCGCGACACCAAGTGATGATCGAGCGCGACTTTGAGCACCGCCGCGTCGATGTCGCCTTCGTTGCCACCTTTGTAGCGTGAGGACTCGATGCCCGAGATTTTCGAACGCGCCCAGAGCTTGGACACGCCGCGTCCTTCGACGGCCGTCGCGAGATCGAGTTGCGTTGACCACGGCGTCGTGCCCGTACGGCCGGTCAAGTTCACCTTGCCCGACTGCGACCCAGTGATGGCGGTGAGCACGACCGGCTCACCCGCATAAAGGTCTGGGATCGGGTTCGGCGAGGTTTCGAGCTTCACGCCGTCGGCCACGCGCAGGTCCGTCATCACGGGGCTTTCGAGCTTGTTGAAGAGCTCCGCCATCCGCTCGACGACTTCCGATTCCGACCCGATGTGGGTGAACGTACCGCGGCCTTGACCCGCGATATGCTCCATCAAGAACGAGTTCGGCGCCGAACCGATGCCGACGGTGAAGAGGCGCGACCGGCCGAGTGACTTGTTGATCTCGGCCAGCACCTGGTCTTCGTTGCCGACCGCGCCGTCGGTCAGGAAGATCACCTGGCGCAAGCGTGACGTATCCGTGGGCGTGAGGTCGGCGAGTGCCGCCTGCAGCGCGGCGTAGATTTCCGTGCCGCCGTTCGCGTCCAAGCCGCTCACGAAGTTCGTCGCGACCTTCAGGTTCGTCTCGTTCGCAGGTACGGCCGTCTTGAACAGCACGTCGAACGTGTCGTCGAAGCGGATGACGTTGAACTTGTCCTCGGGTTTCAGTTTCGAAAGTCCCAAGATCAACGCCGCCTTCGCCTGACGCATCGATTCGCCGGCCATCGAGCCGGAGTTATCGATCACAAAGATCGCCTCGCGCGGCTGACGCACCTTCGTGGTGCCGGCGGGCGGTACGATCATCGCGAGGTAGTAGTTGTCCGTACCAATCGTCTCGCGGAACAACGTCGCTTGCGGCATGGCATTCGCCGCCACCTTCCAGTTCAGAACGAAATCCCGATCCGCGGGCACGTTGCCGTCGATCGAGATGTTTGCCGATTGCGCGTCGGGCCGCTCGATTTTCGCTATGTGATACGCGCTCTCGATCGCGGCGAGCGAGACACCCGCTTTGAGCTTCACGCTTAGCGACACCGGGTTGATCTTCCCGAACTTCGGATGGATCACCGGCGGCGTGATCTTGTCTGCGTCTTTGACGACGGTATTCGTCGCCGCGATCACGGCGTCGTCCGTGTAGCCGACGAGCAACGGCTCGCCACTCTTAGGTATGTAACGCGGCCCCACCACCAGAGGCACGCGCAACTGAAACTTGTCGCCGTCGAGCCGGACGGCTTCTTGGTATTCGATCTGCACGACGATTGTTTCGCGCGGCCCGATATTGGCGACCGAGTTCGTGAAGATGTTCGGACGCTGTTGTTCGATCAGCGACGCCTTGTAGCCTTCGGCGGCGGCCTTCTCGTAGATCTGGCGGGCCTCGACGCGCTCCTTCACCTTGCCTTCCAGGAACTTGTCGCCAACCTGCATCTTCAGCGTGTCGACGGCAGCGTTCTGAGGCATCGGATAAACGTAGACGCCTTCGACCCATTTGTCGGACGGGTTCTCAAAGCGCTGGGTTATGACGGCGCGCGCCGTCGGGCCGGTGATGGTGATGGCGACGTCGGTCTTGAGGCGTGGCGCCTCCAAGAACTTGCCGCCTTCGGTCGTCTTCAGCAGCAGCGCGCCGGTGTGCATGTCGTCGGGGGTGACTAGCACGGCGGGTTCAGGCTGCACGGCCGGAGCCGGTTGGGCGAGGCTGGCCGGTCCAACGGCAATTGCGGTCAAGATAGCTGCGCTTGAAATTAGACTTGCGCGCAACAGCATAAGCGGCGAGCCCCAAGGGCTCCCGCGCGAGAGCAGATACGGTTTCATGTTGAAAATCCCTCAGCTGAACGGCTGGTCCAAAATGCCGTTCGCGAGGGTCAGAGATGCGCGCCGATAACGACGCGATTAAGCTGCGAATTTGACGTTGTTGCAGCGATTGCGGCGGATGCATGGCGCCGTGCGGCGGCCGTCACTTGCGTTACGCGATTGTCGTACAGCCGTGAAGTTACCTGCTTGCCATAGCCCCCACTTCGGCCTAACTTGGGCAAATCGCAGCTCGTCAACCGAAGGAGAGACATATGCCCAATGCCGTTGTGTCCCCGCGGGCTGACCGCGTGACGATCTGCGCCTGAAGGCGCCTTCTTCCCGTCTCAGCCCTATTCGTTTCGTCGAGTGCGCGTCTGCGCGCTCAAGCCATTCACGCGGGCCACTTGCCCGGTACCGGAACATATCGCTGTGACAAGCAAGAACCCCGATCCGCACGCGGATCGCATGACACTTAAAGACTACGGTTGGAACACGCATTTCGAAAGCCAGATCGCCGATGAGGAGCGGAGCGCGACGCGGCCTGTCCGTGTGTTGGCGGTGCATCGCGATTCCTTAGAAGTCGCGGGTCCCGAATTTGAAGGCCGCGTCACGCCGCTCATCGGTGAAAAGGAAGACGTTGCAACCGTCGGCGATTGGCTGCTCGTCGAAGCAGGCGCGCCGCGGGCCGTGCGTGTGCTGGAACGGCGAAGCCTCTTGAAACGCAAAGCCGCCGGCACCGGCCGCAGCACCCAATTGCTCGCGGCCAACGTGGATACGCTGATCCTAGTGACGTCTGCGAACCAGGACTTCAACACGCCACGTCTGGAGCGCTATCTGGCGCTTGCCGCCGAAGCCGGCGTGATGCCGCTTGTGGTGATCACCAAGGTCGACTTGGTCGAAGACACGGCGCGCTACGCCGCCGAAGCCAGGCAGCTGATGCCCGGTCTCGTCGTCGAGGCATTCGACGCACGAAGCGACGACGCCCTCGCCTGCCTTCAACCTTGGTTCACGCGGGGCCAAACATTGGCGCTGGTCGGATCGTCGGGCGTCGGCAAATCGACGATCGTCAACAGCGTCAGCGGCACCTCCGTGCAGCAAACTCAAGACATCCGCGAAGACGACTCCCGCGGGCGCCATACGACGTCGGGGCGCTCGCTTCACCGTCTGCCGGGCGGCGCCTGGCTGATGGACACGCCCGGCATGCGTGAACTGCAAATTATGGATGTGGCCGAAGGGCTTGACGAGGTGTTCCCCGATGTCGCCGAACTTGCGTCGGCTTGCCGCTTTAGCGACTGCGCGCACGTCAGCGAACCGGGTTGCGCGATTCAGGCGGCGATCGCGTCCGGTACGCTCGATACTGAGCGGCTGAAGCGCTATCAGAAACTACAGCGCGAAGGTGCCCGCACTGGCGAAAGTATCGCCAAAGCGCACGCCCGCAATCAACGCTTCGGGCGCATGCAGAAGAACGCCTACACCCAGAAGCTAAAGCACCGCGAATGGTGACTACTTCGCGGGTCCCGGTCCACCCGCCGGGCCGCGTTGCTGGTACGCCGCAACGCGGTCCGCCACGTTCTTGCGGATGTCCATGTGGAACAACGGATAGTCGAGCCCGTGGTAGTTCCCCCGCAGCGAGAGCCGCCCCAACGGTGTCTTCGACTGGTCGGCAGCCCACAAGATGCCGTCTTTGCACTCAGCCCACGTCAGTTTCGGCAACGGCGGGCCAAGCGGTTCGAACACGACGCCTTGCGGGGAATCGTCGCCCCAAACCTGCATCGAGAACTTGCCGCTCGCCGCGACGCCGCCTTGGTGCATCGCCGCCTCCGCGCGCACCCCGTCGCGGCGCCAGGTCAGCGGGTTCACGCACACGAGATCGCTCATCTCCGGCGGTACTTTGGTGCCTTCGCCGAACGTCGCCCAATGCACGATGCAATCCGTTTGGGTCGGGCTATCGCACACCTTCACCGATTTCAGCGCGTTCGCTTCGGCGTTGGTGACGCGGCTGCCGATCACATAGGCGGCGATCATGCTCGCCTCCAAGTTTGTGCCGTCGATCTTTTCCTGAACCAGGCGGAGCGCGTGCGATGTCCCCTGACTGTGGCTCGCGATGATGAACGGCCGACCCTTGTTCTCGTTCGCCATGTAGTACTCGAACGCGCGAACGACATCGGCGTAGGCGAAGTCCATCGTCTTCTGTGCGATGTCTTCTGGCGCCGTCCAATAGCGGAAGATCGAAGCTTCGCGATAGCGTGGCGCATAGACGTTGCAGCAGCCGTTGAAGGCACTCGCCTGGTTCGCCATCATCCACTTCGTATTCTCTTCCGTCCGGCTCTGCGGGTTCATCGGCGAGTTCCACTCGGCGCCGTTGAGGAAGCCAGTCGGGTGAATGAAGAAGACATCGACGGCCTTGGCGCCATCGGGAACGAACACACCGCGCGGCGTATAGAGCGCCCCGCTCTCGCGGCCCGGCCAAGCCGCCCACGACGACGCTTGGCGGTAGTCCAGTGCGGGGGCTTTTAAGGACAAATCCCACCCGTGCTTCGGCCCCCAAAGCCATCCGATCACGGTCAGCGTGTTGCCGGTGAGATAGACCGCGGCCCCTGCCCCGCCAATAAGTAAGGCCAACGCAAACAACCATTTGAGAAGACGCAGCACGATCCACCTCGACAAGTTTCGTTCAGCCTAAGCGACCATCCCTAAGCAGGCTGGCGCCGTAGCGTCGCAGGCGGGCCATTTGCCCCAACCGCCGACGCTCGGCTAGCCTCCCTAAAACAATGCACCTGAGGGAAGAAACATGAGTTCGTTCTTACGCGGATTGGCGATCGGCATCGCCGCCACGGCCCTGCTCCTCGTCGGCTTCGCTTACATGTTCCGCGGCGTGCTGCCGATGCTGCTCGGCGCGCCGGCCCCCAGCATCCCCAAGGAGGTCGTCGCCGAAGCGACTACGTCGACGAAAGAAGTGCGCGAGAAGATACTGAAGGAGTTGCCGTTCGCAAACAAACAGGACTTCGACTTCGCGGCGCGCGGCTTCATCGCAACGCTCGACAACCCGAAAATTACGGACGAGGCGGGTAAGCTCGCGTTCGATGTGTCGTCTTACGACTTCCTGAAAGGCGACGCGCCGGAGAGCGCGAACCCCAGCCTCTGGCGCCAGGCGCAACTGATCACCAAACACGGCCTCTTCAAGGTCTCAGACCGCATCTATCAGGTGCGCGGCTTCGACGTCTCGACCGTCTCGTTCATCGTGACGGACAACGGCTATATCGTCGTCGATCCACTGACGACGGCGGAGGTCGCGAAAGCCGCCCTCGGCCTCGTCAAGAAACACATCGGTGACAGGCCGGTTGTCGCCGTCATCTATTCGCACAGCCATGGCGACCACTTCGGCGGCGTCGCGGGCATCACGACTGAAGCGGATGTGAAGGCGGGCCGTACCAAGATCATCGCGCCCGAGGGTTTCATGGAGCATACCGTCTCCGAGAACATCATCGCCGGCCCCGCCATGACGCGCCGCGCGCGCTTCCAATTCGGCATCACGCTGAACCGCGGGCCCGAAGGCGAGATGACGTCGGGCCTGGGGCCGGGCCTCTCGACAGGGTCGATCTCGCTGATCGCCCCGACCGACATCATCGCCAAGACCGGCCAGGAGATGACGATCGACGGCGTCACCCTGACGTTTCAAGTCACGCCGGGCACCGAAGCGCCGGCGGAGATGAACTTCTACCTGCCGCAGATGCGCGCCGTCTTCATGGCGGAGAACGCGAACGCCAACATGCACAACATCCTTCCCGCGCGCGGCGCGCTGGTCCGCGACGCGAAGGCTTGGGCGGATTACCTAACCGAATCGATCCGCCTCTACGCGGGCAAAAGCGACGTGATGTTCGCGGCGCACGGCATTCCGCGTTTCGGCACCGGCGTGATCAACGACTATCTGTCGAAGCACCGCGACGCTTACAAATATCTGCACGACCAAACAGTCCGCCTCATGAACAACGGTCTCACGGGCATCGAGATCGCGGAGCAGCTGGAACTGCCGACGGTGCTGGCGCAGGAATGGTACAATCGCGGCTACTACGGCACGATGAGTCACAACTCTAAAGCCGTCTATCAGCGCTACATGGGCTGGTACGATGCGAACCCGGCTTCGCTGAACGCGTTACCGCCGGTCGCCGCAGCGACGAACTACATCCAAGCCATGGGCGGCGCTGACGCAGTGATCGCCAAAGCGGGCACCGCGCAGAAGGCGGGCGAGTACCGCTGGGCCGCCATGTTGCTGAATCATGTGATTTTTGCAGATGCCGGCAATGCCAAGGCAAAGGCCATGCTAGCCGACATCTACACGCAGCTCGGCTACCGCGCGGAAGCGGGCACCTGGCGCAATATCTATCTGACGGGCGCTCAAGAACTACGCCATGGCATCATTGATACGGGACTCCAGCGCATCAGTCTGTCACTGATCCGCGCGACCTCGACCACAATGATGCTCGACTTCGCGGCGGTCCGGCTCAACCCGGAAAAGGCTGCTGGAAAGACGCTGAAGATCAACGTGGTCTTGAGCGACCTGAACGAAACGCACCTGATCTCCGTCGCCAACTCAGTCTTGATCCACGAAGAGGGGGTGCGCGACGACGAGGCGGACGCGACGGTGACGATGAAGCGATCCGACATGTTGGAGACGTTGCTCGCGGGCGTGCCACTGACCCTCAAAACAACAACGGGCGCGATCAAGTCCACCGGCAATGCCAGCACCTACGCCGATCTGGTAGGCATGATCGACCCTGTGAACTCGAACTTCCCGGTCGTCACGCCGTGACCACGAATAGCGGCATTTCGCTGAAGGCGTCAGGTTTCGCGCGCTTTGAGCAATATTCGTTTCGTGCTTCAATAACGCCATGATGCGCAGCCCGCAAAACATCAACGTACTCATCACCGGCTTCTCGGTCTTCCCGGGTGCGCCGGTGAACCCGACGGCATGGGTGGTCGAACGGCTTCGGCACGAGAACTGGCAGCCCAATGGCGCGCGACTGACCGCGCGAACGCTTCCCGTGCGCTTCGATCTCTGGGAACGCGAGATGGAGCCGCTTCTCGATGAACTTCGCCCGGATGTCGTCATCGCATTCGGTCTCAGCGCGAAGGCGACGGGCGTGACGCTTGAGTCTACAGCGCACAACGTAGTCGCAACCGATCGGCCCGACTTCACCGGCGCTTGCGCGACCGGCGCGTGCGTCGTTGAAAGCGGTAGGGAGCGCTATGCGACCGGCTTGCCGCTTCGCGAGATCGAGATGGCGTTGAAGACCGCCGGCATCCCGGTGAGCCCATCGGACAGCGCAGGCGACTATCTCTGCAATTTGACGTTCTACCGCTTGATGACCCTCGCGGCGAAGGGTGGCCCCGCGATCGCCGGGTTCATCCATGTCCCCTATCTTGATACGCAGGTGGCGAAGCTTGCGGCGAGCGGCCATCATGTGCCACACGCCTCGACATTGACCGAGCGCCAGATGATGGACGCCGTGAGGATTACCGCCGAAACGTGCGTCGCCGCGGCCCAACGAACATTAAGGATAGTCGCATGAGAGTTTTCACGAGTTTGATCATTGCAACGCTGGCCGTCGGCGCGGCGCAAGCAGCTGACTTTGTTGTTCCCAAAGAGGTCAAGCTGCCGGACCTCGAACCGCTGTTGCCGCCGTGCTCCGACCCCGCTGCCGACCGCTTCCTCGAGATCGACTTCGCGCAGCGACCGCCCGCAGGTGCGACGCGCGTTCAACGCATCGGCGCCTGGGTCACGGCTGACGGCGTCTTCCACTGGCCGTTCGTTATGCGGGTGCGCAACATCGGCGACCAGCCGTTCTTCGGCAAACCCGGCGAGCAGGCTGCGGTGTTGACCGAAACCGACATCGCGGGCGGCAACAAGAGCCGCGAAGCAGCAAGCGTTCCGTTCGACAAAATCATGCCGCACAGCGGTGTGGCCGTGCGCTTCATCTTCACGGCCCCGGCGGACCAAATAGCAAAGGCCAAGTTCAAGCGCCTCTACACACTCGCGATCAAGTACAAGACCGATGTGTCGCAAAGCCGGACTGGCGACTGCAATATCCGGAACAACACGTTCGCGATCGAGTTCGACGGCAGCCGGAAAGGCTGGGTTTTCGCGAAATAGCGCCGGTCAGCGAAATCTTAACGCAACCCCTTCAATATGCTCGCTCTTGGGGTCCGGGGGGAGCACATGAAGACCTACACATCGGCGTCATTGAACGGCAACCGCGCGACGAAAGAAGGCGTGCCAGCGACTGTCTACATGACCGACGGCACCGCGCTCAGCGGCGATCTCTACATCTTCAAGACCGGTCAGCGCCTCCAAGATCTGCTGAACGACGGCAGCCGCCAGTTCCTGCCGCTGCGCATGAGCGACGGCCGGCTGACCTTCATCAACCGGGATTTCATGAAAATGATCTCGGAAGCCGAGTAAAAGAAAAGGCCCGCGAGTTGCGGGCCTTGACGTTTCAGCGTCCCGTCGGAAGCTTGTTGTACGGGATGTCTTTGTCGACGCGGATGTCGGCGGGTAAGCCCAGCACGCGCTCTGCGATGATGTTCTTCAAGATTTCGTCCGTGCCGCCGGCGATGCGCAAGCCCGGCGCCCACATAAACGATTGCTGGAACGCGCCCATCATCGGCGAGTCCTCGCCCACCATGACGCCACCCATATCCTCAAGGTCCATGCCGAACGAGGCGAGGTCTTGCATCTTCGGTGCGACGACGACCTTCGCGATCGACGCCTCTGGCCCCGGCACGCGGCCTTGGCTGAGCGCCGTCAGCGTGCGGTAGGTCGTGTACTTGAGACCTTGGCCGCGCACATACCATTCCGCGATGCGTTCGCGCACGGACGCATTACGGATCGCGGGGCCGTCTTCGAGTTCCGTCTCGCGCGCTAGCGCCAGCAGCTCGTTCACGTCCGCGCCGGAGCCGCCCTGCCCGCCACCGACTGCCAAACGCTCATGCATCAGCGTCGTCAGCGCAACGCCCCAGCCGTCGCCGACATTGCCGAGGCGCTGGGAATCCGGGATACGAACGTTGGTGAAGAACACTTCGTTGAAGTTCGCACCACCCGACATCTGTTTGATCGGACGCACTTCGACGCCCGGCGCCTTCATCGACAGATAGAACATCGTCAGACCCTTGTGCTTCGGCACATTCGGGTCCGTTCGCGTGAGCAGAATGCCGTAGTCGGAATAGTGTGCGCCCGACGTCCAAACCTTCTGGCCATTGATCACCCAGTCGTCGCCGTCTTTTTCAGCGCGCGTCTTGAGGCCAGCAACGTCAGAACCGGCAGACGGCTCGGAGAACAGTTGACACCAAATCTCTTCGCCGTAGAGCGCCGGCTTCACATACCGCGACGCGACGCCCTTGGATGCGTAGTGGGTGACCGTCGGGATGCACATGCCAAGGCCGATCTCAAAGAAGCCCGAAGGCACGTCGAACTTGGACTCTTCTTGGTTGTAGACCACCTGCTGCATCGGCGTGCCACCAAGGCCGCCGTTCTCCGTCGGCCAGGTGATGCGCGCATAGCGCTTCTCGGCCTTCTTCGCTTGCCAAGCTTTCGCGATTTTCAGCGCTTCGGTTTCGTTGCGTTGAAAGCGGGGGTTCTCGGCCGAGAAGCCGGTCGCCGATTTCGGCTTCGCATGCGCCTCAAGCCAAGTGCGGACTTCCTTCCGGAACGTCGCTTCTTGCGGGGTATCGTTGAAATCCATGGGATCGATCTTTCGGTTCGAATTGTGGCTTAAGCGACGTTCTTCTTCTCAAGGTGGTTGACCAACCGGTCTTTCCACACACGAGACGCGCCGAGCGCGAGGCTCAGCACCTTCGAGCGCCGGTAATAGAGGTGGCAGTCGAGCTCCCACGTGAAGCCCATACCGCCATGCGTTTGGATGTTCTCTTTCGCAGCGTTGTGAAACGCATCCGTCGCGCTGATCCGCGCGCCTGCCGCCGCCTCTGCCAAGTCCGCCGCGTTCGTCGAAAGCGCCCACGCGCCGAAATACGCATTCGACCGCGCCAGTTCGTTCAGCACGTACATGTCGGCGAGCTTGTGCTTGATCGCCTGGAACGAGGCGATCGTGCGCCCGAACGCGTAACGGTTCAGCGCGTAGTCCTTCGCCATCACGAGGCAAGCATCAGCGCCGCCGACCTGCTCGAACGCCATCAGTACAGCCGCGCGGTCGAGCACGCGCTTGGCCAAATCCCAACCGTCACCGGCAGGTCCAAGCGCCTCGGCCGCCGCTCCTTTGAACGAAAGCTCGGCCTGGCTACGCGACGGATCGATCGTCTTCACCGCGCGCCGCGAGGTGCCTGCACCCTTCAAGTCTACAATCGCGAGCGACAGTGTCCGCTCGCCTTGCCCGTCGGCACTTTTCGCCAACACGACTGCGAAGTCCGCGACGTCGCCATCCGGCACCGGCGTTTTCGTGCCGTCGAGCTTGCCGGCCTTGAATGTCGCTTTGATAGTTTTCGGACTCGGCGGTTGCGCGCCTTCCGCGATCGCGAACGTGCCGATCCATTCGCCGCTTGCCAGCTTCGGCAGATACTTCTTCTTCTGCGCGTCGCTGCCCGCAACCAAAAGCGCCTCGGTCGCCAGATAGACCGACGACGAGAACGGCACCGGCGCAGCGGCACGGCCTAATTCTTCCGCGATAACGCAAAGCTCAAGATGCCCAAGGCCCAGTCCGCCGTATTCCTCCGGGATGGCGGTGCCGAGCCAACCCATCTCGCCGATCTGCTTCCAAAGCGCCTTATCGTATGGCTCGTCGCTTTCGAGAATCTTGCGCACGACCTTCGTCGGGCATTTTTCGGTCAGGAACTTGCGCGCCTGATCCTTCAGCATCTTTTGGTCGTCGGAGAAATCGAAATTCATCGCGGCCCTCAAGGTTGAACTTGGTTCAGGGCGGCGCGTAGCAGCTAGTCGTCGGCGCCGCCGAGGTTGCGCTTCAGCTTTTCAAGCTTCGCAATCAACTCTTTCACATCACTCTGTCGCATACCTTGCAGCGCGCGCGCAAATGTTCCCTTCGCGGCCGCAGCAGCGACGGGGAAAGCCTTGTCGATTTTTGCCGTAACGGAAACCCGCCGCGCACGCCGGTCCTTCGGATCGGACTTGCGGACGATCCACCCGCCTTGCTCCAAACGGTCGAGCATCTTGCCGAGCGGCGCCTTCTCGATCTCGGTCAGTTCCGCGATCTCGGTCTGGGTGAGCGGTGTCTCCGCCCGCTCGATCGTGAATAGCACCCGGCACTGCGCGCGCGTGAGACCAAGCTCGCCGATGCGCGAGCCGAAGTCCTTACCCAACAGGCGGTGGATGTCGTTGAACAGCCAACCCAAAGTGGCCTCAACCTCCATCTCGGCCTTTAGCCGCTCATTTTCCATGTTGCGCGTGGGTTTTGCCGCCGCGGACTTCCGCGCCGATTTCCCCCGTTCAACCGTCGAAAATGTCTCACTCAAGGCCGCCGCGTCCTGTCTTCACGAATTGGTATAGCAGTATATAGTAATCCAGTATACCAATTCCTGAACGTCAATAGGTATCTTCGCGCCATGACCGTACACTGGCCGTTAGCAGCCGCTGTTCTAGCCGCCTTTGCGTTGGGCCTCGCCGCCTGCGGCCAGCCTACCGAGGCGAAGGATCAATCCAAGGCCGTAGCTCCGGTAGCGGTGACCGTATCGACCGTGAAAGTCACGAAGGCCGACGTTGCCGTGCCGATCATGGCGACCGGCTCGCTCACGCCGTCACGCCAAACCGACATCGGCCCCTCCGTCGACGGCATCATCGAAGAGGTGATGGTCGGCGTCGGTAGCCAAGTGAAGAAAGGTCAAGCGCTTTTCCGCACGCGCGACGTCGACATCAAGCTCGTCGTGTTGGAGCAAGAAAAGCAAGTCGCCCTCGCCCGCGCGCAGCTTCGCAATGCGCAGGCAGACCTGCGCCGGCAAGATTCGCTCAAAGGCGGCGGCTGGGTAAGCCAGTCACGCATGGACACGACGAAGACGAATGCCGATGTCGCTGCGGCACAGCTCGGCGTTTGGGAAGCGAGGCTCGCACAGGGCCGTCAGCAGCTGAAGGACACCATCGTCCGCGCACCCTATGAGGGCGTCATCTCGAAGAAAGACGTCTACGAAGGCCGCTTCATGGCGACCCGTTTCGGCGGTGGTGGGGCAATGGGCGGCGCTGCCGGCGTCGTTCAGATCATGGGCATCGACCCGCTTGCCGTCATTGTCGTCGCGCCGGCAACTTATTTCGAACAGTTCAAAGTCGGTATGACCGGCCGGATCTTTGTGGACGGTATCCAAAAGCCGCTTGAAGCCAAGCTCGCTGTCATCAACTACGGCATCGACTACAAGGCGCGCAGTATCGAACTACGCTTCGCCTTGCCCAATCCAGGCTACAAAATCCTTCCAGGCCTCTATTGCCGCGTTGAACTCATACCGGAAGCCCGCAAGACCCTCGTCGTCGCCCGCAAAGCGATCCTCGGCCCGGACGGCTCCCGCTACGCCTTCACCGTGCAAAACGGCCGCGCGAAGAAAGTCGCGCTCTCGACGCGCGAGATCGACGGTGAGCGCGTCGAAATCCTAAGCAACGTGCCAGAAGGCACCGAACTGCTGACCGGACCGAACCTCTCGCAGCTTGCCGACGGCGTGCCGGTCACGCTCGAAAGCGCCGCGAAGCCCACGACGCAGGCGCAACTCTAGCCCATGTGGATCTCCGACCTTTCGATCCGCCGGCCCGTTCTGGCGACTATGGTCATCGGCGCGCTGGTCGCGCTGGGCTGGGTATCGCTGCAACGCATCGGGGTCGACCTCTTTCCGCGCGTCGAGTTCCCCTATGTGAACGTCTCGACTGTGCTCGAAGGCGCAAGCCCGGACGCAATCGAAACCGACATCACCGACACGATCGAAGCCCAGGTCAACACGATCTCCGGTATCAAGTCGCTGTCGTCCCAGAGCTACGAGGGTCTCTCGCAGATCATCATCGAGTTCGGCCTGAACGAAAACGCCGACGTGAAGGCCCAGGACGTCCGCGACAAGGTCAATCTCGCGATCCGCGATCTTCCGCAGGACGCCGAACAGCCAATCATCCAAAAGATCGACCCCGACGCCGAGCCGATCCTGTCGGTCATGCTCTCGGGCGATATGCCCACCCGCGACATCACTGAGTTTGCCGACAAGCAGATCAAGGAACGCCTCGAACGTGTCTCCGGCGTGGGCCAGGTGACGATCTTAGGGGGGCGTGCGCGACAAATCCGCATCTGGCTCGACGCCGACAAGATGCGCGCATTGAACGTGACCGCGGACGACGTGGTATCGGCGCTCCGCCGCGAAAACGCCGACATGCCCGGCGGCAATATGGAACTCTCCGGCGCACGCGCCGAGTTCAGCGTCAAAACGAAGGGCGAGGTCAAACGCGTCGAGGACTTCAAGGCCATCGTCGTCTCGTTCCGTCAGCTCGCACTGCCGACGCTTCTGGGCGACGTCGCCCGCGTGGAAGACGGCGCCGAAGACGAACGCACGTTCGCGACCTTAAACGGCAAACCCGGCATCTCTCTCGAGGTCCGGCGCCAATCCGGCCAAAACACCGTTGAAGTCGCCAAGGCCGTCAAAGCCGAAATCGAGTCGATGCGTGGCTTCGTACCGGCTGGCGTCGAGATGGTTGTCGCGCGCGACATATCTCTGTTCATCGAAGAGTCCGTCGACGATGTCGGCTTCGATATCGTACTCGGCATCTTTCTCGTTATCATCATCACGATGGCGTTTCTGCTCGATTTTCGCGCAACGATCATCGTCGCCATCGCGATGCCGACATCGCTGATTGCGACGTTCTTCGCATTCTATTGGGCGGGATTCACGCTGAACAACCTGACGCTGATGGCGTTCTCGGTGTCCGTCGGCCTTCTCGTCGACGACGCGATCGTTGTGCTCGAAAGCGTGCACCGCAAACTCGAAGAGGGCATGGCCCCTGCCGAAGCTGCCTCCAAAGGCACCAGCGAAGTAGCCGTCGCCGTCATGGCGGGCACCTGGGCCGTGGTCGCGGTGTTCGTTCCCATTGCCTTCATGGAGGGCGTCGTCGGCCGTTTCTTCTATCAGTACGGCCTGGCTATTGTTTTTTCGGTGCTGGTTTCGCTGCTCGTGTCGCTGACGTTGACGCCGGCGTTGTGCGCGAGGTTCTTAAGCAAACTCCAGCTCGGCCCAATCGCGCGACGCGTCGAAGCGTTCCACCACGGCCTCGAATCCACCTACAAACGTGTCCTCCATTGGTCTCTCGAACACCGCTTGATGGTGCTCGGCATCGGCTTCGCGACCATCGTCGTCGGCGTGATGCTCGCCCGCGGCATCCCGTTCGACTTCCAAGCCAAGACCGATCGCTCGGAGTTCCTGGCGACGATCGACCTGCCCTACGGCACGGGCATCGCCGACACGAAAGTGGTCGCGGCCCGAGTCAGCAAAGCCCTTGAGTCCACGAAGCACGTCAGAACCGTGTTTGCGACCGTCGGCGGCGGCGCACAACCGCGCATCAACCGCATCAACCTCTATGTCGGCCTGACGTCGAAGCGTGAGCGTACGTACGCCGAAAACCAGTTTGTCGTCATGCAGCGTGTGCGCGAGCTGCTGGCCAAAACCGTGCCCGAAGCCAAACATATCGAAGCGACGGAAGTCCCCTGGATCGGTGGCAACTCCAGCTTCAACACCGCGATCACCTATTCGTTGCAAGGCAGATCGCTGGAAACGTTGCGCGAAAAGGCCGACGCTATCGTCGCCCGCTTGCGCGCCGATACGGCTACTTTCACCGACGCCCGCTCGTCATACGAAACCGGCAAGCCCGAGGTGCAAATCCACGTCGATCGCGGCCGGGCAGCCGACCTCGGCGTCGCGATCCGTCCGTTGGCGACGACCGTCCGCGCGCTCATCGGCGGCGTCGATGCAGGTACCTACGAAGAACTGGGCAACCGTTACGACGTTCGCGTCCGCCTTGAAGAAGCGCAACGCAACGATCCGGCGAAACTGGACCAGATTCAGGTGCGTAGTACGAACGGCAGCTTGGTCGATCTTGCAAGCCTTGCCGACTTCAAGATTGAGGAAGGCCCAGCCCAAGTCGACCGTCGCAATCGCGCGCGCTCCATCGTGATCCTGGCGAACAACCCGCCGGGCGTCGCACTCGGCACCGCCACGGATAAGCTGCAGAAGATCGTGAACGAGGTTGGTCTGCCTCAGGGCTACACGGGCACGTTTATCGGCCAGGCCGAGCGCATGAAGGAATCCGCGGCTGCAATTGGCTTCGCATTCGTGCTGGCTCTCGTCGCGCTCTACATGATCCTGGCGAGCCAGTTCAACAGCTTCTCTCAGCCCGCCATTGTCATGCTGACGGCGCCGCTATCGTTCGTCGGTGCATTCGCGGCGCTCTCGTTCACCGGCATGACGATGACGATGTTCGCCCAGATCGGCATGATCGCGCTGATGGGCCTTGTGATGAAGAACGGCATTCTGCTCGTCGACTACGCGAACACCGCGCGCGAAACGCGCAACATCCCAGCGCGCCAAGCAATGGAAGAGGCGGGCCCGCGCCGTATGCGCCCC
This sequence comes from Micropepsaceae bacterium, assembly GCA_046153995.1. Lineage (GTDB taxonomy): Bacteria > Pseudomonadota > Alphaproteobacteria > Micropepsales > Micropepsaceae > SZUA-430. Next base: position 48,917 of record JBJXEH010000065.1, on the reverse strand, counting down.
GTGCTCATGACCCAGCTTGCCACCGTCTTCGGCATGATCCCCGTCGCGATCTCCGTGAGCCAGGGCGCGGAGTTCCGAAACGGTATGGGCGTGCTCATGATCGGCGGCATCCTGTCGTCGACGTTCCTGACGCTTTTCATCGTTCCGGTTGCCTACACGTTAATGGCCGATGCCTACGCTGGATTTGGCCGCGTACGTGCGCGCTTTTCGCGGAACCGCGTGGCGCCTGCCGAATAGAGTTTAACCGCGCTTTAAGCCGGCTCCGGCAGGATACACCCTGGGACAAAGCGCCGAAAAATGGCGCCAGGGGTTAGTCATGGCGAAAGCAGTATTTCACAAGAACCAGCGCATCTATGTGAAGACCGTCGGCACGTGGTCGACGATCGAGCGCGTGGTCCCGCATTGGGCGAAGGGTTTGGATGAGCCGCTGCGCATCTTCTACGATGTTGGTCTGGGCCGCGAGTTCACAGCCGAAGAACTGCAAACCGAACAAGCGCATAACTCCTCGTCCATCGCCGTCGGCGCCGAGAACTGGCGGCTTATCCGCGCGAAGAACAAGTACAAAGCCCCCGAAGAATGCGGCAACCACCCCTACCCCGGCACGCACCCGCAGGTCGTGACCGGTGAAGCGGAATGGGGCGGCTGGCGCACGCCGGGTGCGGAATACGATCTCTATCCGGAGAAGATTGAACACCAGGCGCGGATGATCGTGACGGCGCCAAAGATGGCAGCGCTCCTGCGCGTTCTTAGCGATTTCGTGAAGCTTGAGCCGGAAAACGTTCCGCACGAAGTGCAAACGCTCTGCCAGGAAGCGGCCGGCATGCTGCGCTACATCGAGCAGGACATTCCGCAGTAAGCTGTTGACAACAGCTTCCGGGAAGAATTGACGTTCGGGCGTCCGCCTATTGACGCCCGAACCTTTTCCGGAAAACCGCCATGTCATCCAAGATCGACACGTTCCGCCGTTTGCACGAGCGCGGCTGCTTCGTCATTCCAAACCCGTGGGACGGCGGCAGCGCGATTTATCTGGAAAAACTCGGGTTCAAAGCGATCGCGAGCACAAGCGCAGGGTTCGCCTGGTCGCAGGGTCACCGCGATAACGACGTCACCCTCGACCAGTTGCTCGCGCATTTGAAGACGCTGGCCGGTGCCGTGACCATCCCCGTCAACGCCGACTTCGAGGACGGGCTCGCCGTCGAACCGGATGGCGTCGCTGCGAACGTCACGAAAGCGGTCGCGACCGGCATCGCCGGTCTGTCGATTGAAGACTCTACGCGCGGCGACGGCGAACCGCTCTACGCGTTCGACGACGCCGTCGACCGCATCAAAGCCGCGCGCGCCGCGATCGATAAATCTGGTAGCGGCGTTCTACTGACGGCGCGCACAGAAGGCTTCATCCGGGGCCGCCCAGACTTAGCGGAGACGATCAAGCGTCTCCAAGCCTTCGCTGCCGCCGGTGCCGACTGCTTGTTCGCGCCGGGATTGAGCAAGAAAGACGACATCGCAGCTGTTGTGCGCGCCGTCGCGCCGAAGCCAGTGAACTTGATCGGTGGCCCCTGGATCACCGTGGCCGAGATCGCCGAGCTTGGCGTGCGTCGGATCAGCGTCGGTGGTTCGCTCGCCCTTGCCGCCTGGCGAGGTTTCTCCACCGCCGCGAAGGAGATAGCCGAACAGGGTACATTTGGCGGCTTGGCGGGCCCAAAACTCGATCTCGGCGCCGTGTTCGACTAGGGCCTACCGCACCGCAGCCCAAATCGCCTACAACGCGAGGCTTCGCTTAGTGAGAGCCCTTGCGTCATGAAAACCGAAACGCCGATCCCCATCCGTCGTCAGGACTACCGCGCTGCCCCCTATCGCGTCGCGCGGACCGAGCTTGAGTTCCACCTCGACGAGACGGCAACGCGCGTTTACGCGACGCTACACATCGAGCGCCAGAACGACGCTGTCGGCCCGCTGGTGCTGGACGGCGAACACCTGAAGCTTCTCGACATCAAGCTCGACGGGCGGCCGCTGGCAAAAGACGCTTACGAGGTCACTGCCGACAAGCTCACGATCAAGCATCCGCCGGCGACGCGCTTTCGCCTCGATACTGCTGTCGAGATGAACCCGAAAGCGAATATGGCACTAAGTGGCCTTTACATGTCCGACGGCATGTTCTGCACGCAGTGCGAGGCCGAAGGCTTTCGCCGCATCACATATTCGTACGACCGGCCGGACAACATGTCGGCCTACCGCGTGCGCATGATTGCCGACAAGGCGCGGTTCCCGGTTCTGCTCTCGAACGGCAACCCGGACGGCTACACGGCGCTACCCGGCGGCCGCCATATGGCCGAATGGGACGACCCGTTTCCGAAGCCGTCGTACCTCTTCGCGCTCGTCGCAGGCGATCTCGCGCACGCCGAAGACCACTACATCACAAGCTCCGGCCGCCGCGTGAAGCTCGGCATCTACGTAACCCACGGTAACGAAGACAAAGTCGACTTCGCGATGGGTGCGCTCAAACGCTCGATGAAATGGGACGAAGACGCTTACGGCCGCGAGTACGATCTCGATGTCTTCAATATCGTGGCCGTCAGCGCCTTCAATTTCGGCGCCATGGAGAACAAGGGTCTCAACATCTTCAACGACAAGCTGATCCTGGCCCGGCCCGACACCGCGACGGACACCGACTACGATCTGATCGAAGCCGTCGTCGGTCACGAGTATTTTCACAATTGGTCCGGCAACCGCGTGACATGCCGCGATTGGTTCCAACTCTCGCTCAAAGAAGGCTTCACTGTCTTTCGCGATCAATCGTTCTCGGCCGACATGCGATCCGCTGCCGTCGAACGTATCGGCGACGTACGCGCCCTGCGCGCTCGGCAATTCCAAGAAGATGGCGGCCCGCTCGCCCATCCCGTCCGACCGGACTCGTACCTCACGATCGACAACTTCTATACGGCGACCGTCTATGAGAAGGGCGCCGAACTCTGCCGCATGCTGCGCACGATCTTGGGCACGGAAGGCTTCCGCAAAGGCTCCGACCTCTACTTCGCCCGTCACGATGGCACCGCTGCCACCTGCGACGACTTCACCAAAGCGATGGAAGACGCGAACGACGTTGATCTGACGCAATTCAAACTTTGGTACTCGCAAGCCGGCACGCCGCATGTGAAAGCCCGCGGGAAGTACGACGCCGCGTCAAAAACCTACGAGGTGACATTGGAACAGCATTTGGCCGCAACGCCGGGGCAAAAAGCCAAAGAGCCGATGCACATTCCCGTGGCGGTCGGCCTCGTCGGGCGCAAGAGTGGCCGCGACGTCGCGGCTACGCATGACGGCGGCAAAGCGACCAGTCACGTCCTCAATCTTCGAAAGGCAAAACAGACGTTCAAGCTCACCGGCATCACTGAGCCTGTGGTGCCGTCGATTGGCCGGGGCTTCTCGGCTCCCGTCCGCTTCGAGACGGACCTGAAAGGCGAAGACCGCGCGTTCCTGATGGCGAAGGACTCAGACGCGTTCAATCGGTGGGAAGCCGGTCAAAGCATCGCGACGAGCACCCTACTGCGTATGACCAAGCAGGTCGTCGCAGGAAAAGAGCCGGAGGCCGACGATCTCTATATCGACGCGTTCGGCGAGCTGCTGCGCGATGCGCGCAAAGACCCGTCGTTCACGGCGCTTGCGATCCAACTTCCGAGCGAGATGGAAATCGCGCAGCTGATCGAAGGCGCCGATCCCGATGCCATCCATGCCGCGCGCGAAACCCTCAGGAAAGCGCTGGCCTCAACCCACAACGGCGCCCTTCGCGAAACCTACCAATCGTTCAAAAGCAACGAACCCTTCAGCCCCGACGCCACGTCGGCGGGGCGCCGGGCGCTCCGCAACATGTGCCTCCGCTTCCTGACGGCGGAAGACACCAAAGAAACCCGCACCCTGGCGTTCGAGCAGTTCCGCGGCGCCGACAATATGACCGACAAAATTGGCGGCATGGCTCCGTTGGTCGATATGCAGGGTGAGGAACATGACAAGGCGCTGAAGCAGTTTTACGACCAGTGGAAGGCCAATCCCTTGGTCACCGACAAATGGATGGCTTTACAGGCCAGCTCCTGCCGCCCCGACGCGCTGGCTCAGGTCAAAGCGCTCACCAAGCACGCGGCCTTCAACATCGAAAACCCAAACCGAGTCCGTGCCTTGATCGGCGCGTTTGTCATGAATAATCAGCTTCGCTTCCATGCCTCTGACGGTGCTGGCTATGCATTCCTGGCCGACAACATCATGAAGCTCGACAAGCTGAACCCGCAGGTCGCGGCCCGCCTCTGTGGCGCGTTCGAAACCTGGCGCCGCTTCGACGGCAAACGGCAAAAACTGATGCGCGAACAGCTGATGCGCATCAAGGATGCAAAGAGCCTTTCCCGCAACGTGCAGGAGATCACCGAGAAGACCCTCGGCTGAGTCCCGAAAGCCACGATTCGGTCTTTACCTGTTGCAGATCGCACGCACCGGGTGTTGCAGGCCCGGTGCGACCGACATAATCGGTCCCTGGACCTGATTCGAGTCTGTGCGATCAAAAATGGCAATAGCCACAACAACAACGGTCCGTTCGTCGCCGGTACGCGCCTTAGGCGCATGGTCGGGGATGACGGCGAAACGGCGTACGTCGCTTTGGATTGTGCTGGGGACCTTTGCAACCGTGCTTTCGGTTGCAGCAGCCGCCTCCATTCAAATGCGCAAGGACCATGCAATCGCGCTGGAACAGGTTGAGCGCGAGTCTCGCTCATTCGTTGCCGTCACCGGCGCGCTCGTCACAGGCGCCCTCGACCGCACGCGCGTGATGCTGGAACGCTCGGTGCGCATCGCACCGGGGGCCGCCGTTGCAGCCGACCCCGCGCTCATCAACGTCGTCGCAACGGACGCCCTTGGAAACGTTGCTTGGGACAAGAGCGGGATACCGATTGAGCCGCGCCGCCTTACCGACATGACGTTGCTGCGCAGACTCTCGGGTACGCCCGAAAGTGTCCGCTTCGTCTCTGGCACGCTCGCCGACGACGAGTTTGGGAAGAGCCCGTTCGTGGTCGCGATGCGAAGCGACAGCATCGCCGGACAGTTCGTGTTCGCGCTAATCGACCCGCGTTATCTCACGGGCCTCCTTGAAAGCGTTCAGGGCAGCCGCAGCGTTGGCGTCATCTTGGCCGATGCGCAAACCCGCCGCATCGCTTCGACCACGATTGACGACTCTCTTTACGCGCAAGCAGCGTCCGTCATTCCAGCAAACGTATCGACAACCCCGTCGCTGCGTTACATCGCCGACGGTGGCGCAAACTATTTGACGACGACCAGACTGCTTCCGGGATACGACCTTAGACTTGTAACCGTCGTACGTGCTGCCGACGCCCTGTCGCAGTGGTACCAATCGCTGCCGCTGTACTCGATCATGATCTTTGGGCCGAGCCTTCTGGGCGCAGCGCTTGCCTGGGCGTTACTCATGCAGATCGAGCGCACGTCGCGGGTGGACAACGTCCTTCGCCGCACCGAGGAACGCTTCGAACTCGCGGTCAGTGGCGCAAAATGCGGTATCTGGGACTGGGACATTGCCAACCGCCGCCTCTATTGGTCAGGTGCGATGAATTCCTTGCTTGGCCGGGGCAAGCAGCCCCGCATCATGTCGCTGGACGAAGCAGAAGAACTCATCCACCCCGACGATCGCTTCGTGTTGAGCGCCATCGAAAGCTCGGTCCGCTCCGGCGCCGACGGTTACGACCGCTCGTTCAGGGCTAAACATGCGGACGGCCATTGGGTCTGGATGCGCGCCAAGGGACAGCACTATCGTACCATCCGCTCCGACGATGGCCGCTTGTCCGGAATCGTCCTCGACATCTCCGACCAGAAGCGCGCCGACGCGCGTGTGGACGCCGTTGAACGCGTGCTCGAAGCGGCATTCGAGAACGCGGCTGAAGCATTTGTCCTTTGGGACAAGGATGATCAACTGATTGTCTGCAATAAGCGCTTCCAAGATTTTTACGGGATTGAAGGCGTTCGCGCGGGCGAATCTCGCGAAGCAATCTTCAAGCGCGCGAAATCTCCCGGTGAAGACGCCGACAGCGCCGTCCCGCTAGAAATGTTCGATTCCTCGGGCAACACCGGGACGATCGAGCTCCAGAAAGCGGGTAGCCGTTGGCTGCTCGTTAGCGAACGCCGCGCGCTCGAAGGCGGCAAAATCGCCGTCGCAACCGATATTACGGCGCTTAAGGCGCACGAAGACGAACTCGAAACCTCGCGCAATCTTCTCGAAGCCCAAACTCGCGAACTTAGCGAACTGGCAAAGCGTCTAGAGTCGGAGAAAGAGCGTGCGGAAGAAGGCAGTCGCGCAAAGTCCGAATTCTTGGCGAACGTCAGCCACGAACTGCGCACGCCGCTGAACGCCATTATCGGCTTTTCCGACGTCATGCGGAACGAGATGCTGGGCGCCCTGCCCCCGCGCTATGCCGAGTACGCAAGCGACATCAACCGCTCGGGCCAGCACCTGCTCGACCTGATCAACGATGCGCTCAGCATGGCGCGGATCGAATCCGGCAAGATCGAACTTGAGTTCGTCCCGGTCGACCCGTCGCAACTCGTCAACGACGCGATCAAGACGATCAAGCCCAAGGCCGACGAAGCGGGTCTCCAGTTCCGCATCAACACGCCGGACCTGCCGCCCGTCAAAGCCGACCGCCGCGCGATCAAGCAGGTTCTGCTGAACCTCTTATCGAACGCGATCAAGTTCAACAGCTCCGACGGCTTCATTACGGTCGAAACGCGCGCCGATGCGAATGGCGTCGCTATCTGGATTCACGACACTGGCATCGGCATCGAGGAAAACGACATTCCCCGCGTGATGAAGCCGTTCGAGAAAGCCGAAACCGCCGGCCACCAAAACAACGGCGGCATGGGGCTTGGTCTTCCGGTCTCTAGTGCGCTCGTCGAATTGCACGGCGGCACGCTTGTCTTAGAAAGCGAACTTGCGATCGGCACCAGCGCCACCTTCACGTTGCCGTTTGCCGAAGAGAACGCGGCTCGCGCAGCTTAGGCGTACCAATCGTACTCGTGTGCCGGGATTACGTTGCGGAAGCGCTCAAGCTCTGCCCGCTTGGTCGTGCAATAAAGATCGACATACGCGGGACCCAAATACTCCCTCATCACGCTGCCGTTCTCGAGCGCGAGCAGCGCAGCGTCGATGTTCACTGGAAATGTGGGATCGGCAAACGCGGAAACGTCACTATCGGCGGCCTGACCCGGATCGATATTCTGCCCGATCCCGTAGTGAAGCCCGGCCAGAACGGCTGCCAGCGCGAGATACGGATTGGCGTCCGCGGCGGCGAGCCTGTGCTCGATCGCAATCTGCCCACCGCGCGCCTCAATTGACACGTTTGCCGTCGTATTGCCGTAGCCCCAGCGCCTGTTCCGGGACAGCGCATGCTGGCCGCCGAAGCGACGAAAGGCGTTTACGCCCGGCGCAAAGATCGCCAACGACTCCGCGGTCAGCGCCTGAAGCCCGCCAACGGCAAACCGCACAAGATCGCCTCCCGCGCCGGACGAGAGCACGCTCTCGCCAGCGCGCCTGAGATCGACGGTGACACGCAGGCCGCACCCGGGCTGCCCCAGAAGCGGCCTCGCCATAAATAGCGCGTCGCGTTTCTCTTTCCGCGCCACCGCACGCACGATCTGGCGCAAGAACACCGCATGATCGGCGGCGGCAAGGGCGTCGCCCCCCATCGCAACTCCGAACTGCATACGCGGAACGCTGCCGGCAACTAGAATCCGCGGCAACTTCTGCACGTCAGCCGACGCCACAATCCCGTCGCAGATGGTCTTTGCCACGTCGGCGTTCGCCGGCGTCAACGCAAGCGGTGCGCCGTCCTTGCCGCGTTCGCGTTCGACGAGGTAAGCGTCGATTTCAACACCGATTGCGGGAACGACGCCGAACTCCTCGAACCGCCGCAGAACCCGCTTCAACACATTGCGCGGTTCACCGAAGTAAGGGGCACCTTCTGTATCCGAGAGCGACATCAGCACCTGACCGTGCGGCCGTTGCGCCCAGCTCACGCATGTCAACGACCCGGCAACCGGCCAAGCTGTCCCCGCTCCACCTGCACCTTCAGGCAAGCGGTCGACGACGTCGCCTCGGGCATCCAGAAAATAAATCGATGACGGAACCGCGATGCCGCTTCGAAACACGTTTTCAAGTTCCGCGCTCGCGATTCTCTTTCCCCGGACGTTTCCGCACAGATCGACGAACACGCAATCGACATATTGAACGTTTGGGTTCTCGCTCAGAAACGCGGTGACTTCGCCCGCTCCCAAACGCGACGCTCCAATCTCTTCCGAGAGTGCGCTTCGATGAACGTTCATGAAGGTTCGACAACGCCCCCAACGAACCAAGGCCCCACCCTTGGATCGTGCACCGCAGCATAGGCCGCGACGTTTGGGCTCAGCAACCGGCGATTGTTCGAAAGCCTAACGATTCCGCCAGGATCAAGCCGCCGTTCTGCGGCAGAACGCCCAAGGGTGTGCCGCCGTGCCGCGCTTGTTGGGGGATCGCGCGATGTTAATCTCGGGCTCAAGTCGTGCGAAAGCGTGCGGTGAGGGACTTGCAAGGACGGCGGCCTCGGCTGCCTTTTTTCTTGTAAGCAGGCAACGCAGCTTCACTGAAAAGTCGTACGGCGAAACGGGGATTCATGGCCCACCCATGGCGGCCATAAACGGAGAGAAAGAATGAATAGAACTGGTCTGTTCCTCTTTATCGCGGTCGTCATCCTGGCGGTCGCGGCTTATTGGTACTACACGAACAAGATGACCCCGGCGGCTGGCACTGACCCCGCAGCGGTTGAAGGTGCAGTCACGGATCCGGCAGTGACCGATCCGGCGGCGACCGATCCGGCAGCGGCGGTTGACCCGGCAGCGGCTCCGGCCGATCCGGCGGCAGCCCCGACCGACCCGGCAGCAGCTCCGGCTGATCCCGCGGCGCCTCCGGCCGACCCGGCAGCGCCTCCGGCCGACCCGGCAACGCCGCCGCCGCAATAAGCTGGCAGCGACAACAATCCGCTTGACGTGATTGGGCATGCGGTTCGCTAATCGGCGGACCGCATGTTTTTTTGTGTCCAGAGTCGCAACGTACCCTTAAGGAAAGAACCGCATGAACAGATCCTTGATTGCGATCCTTGCGATCGTCCTGCTCGGCGCCGTCGGCTACTACGCCTACACCCAATCGAACAAACCTGCGGGCGAAACCGCGGCCACGACGCCAACGCCCGAAGCCGGCAGCGACGAACCGCTGCTCTTCACGTGGGAGAACTGGGCCGATCCGCCGTTCCTTGCAGAGTACAAAGAGAAGTATGGCGTCGAACCGCAAACGGCGATTTGGGCCGACGAGGACGAGGCGTTCGCGAAGATGCGTACGGGCTACAAGCCCGACGTGATGGCTCCGTGTTCATACGAGTTCGGCCGCTGGCAAGAAGCCGGCCTCATCCAACCGATCGACACGACGAAGCTGAAGCACTGGAAAGACATTCCAGACTACCTGAAGAACATTCCCGGCATGATGAAGTCGGAAACCGAAGCGTGGTTCATCCCGCAGTACTGGGCGAACACATCGATCACCTATCGCACCGACCTCGCGCCGGAATACGTCGGCAAGGAAAGCTGGAAGATTCTTTTCGATCCCAAATACAAGGGTAAGGTCGCGGGTCTCGATGGCGTTGACGATACGGTTACGCTTATCGCGAAAACCTGGGGCGTCGATCCCTACAACATGACCGACGAGCAGTGGAAAATGGTGCAGGGAAAGTTGCGGGAGTTTGTGGCGAACGCGCGCTTCATCTCCAGCGACGAAACTTCGCTGAGCCAAGGATTGGCCTCTGGTGAAGTCGTCGCCGCCATCACGTGGAACCAAACGCACGCGGCGCTTAAGCGCGAAGGGAAGGCGGTTGCCTACATGAACCCGCCGGGCGGCATGTTCACGTATGTCTGCGGTATGGTCCTACACGCCGAAGCGAAGAACCTGGAGAAGTCCTACGCCCTCATCGATAGCGGCATCTCCCCGGCGGCGATGAAGTACCAGCTTGAGACGCTGAACAACGGTCCGGCGAACATGAGCGTGTTCGCCGATTACACGGACGACCAGCTGAAAACGATGGGCTTCGTCCGCGACGTAAAATCGTTCATGGAAGGCGGCACGTTCCAAGTTCGCCTCAAGAACAAGGACGAGATTGTGAAGTTCTGGACCGAGATTCGCGGCGGCGGCTAACGGCCCGCGAATCGCTGTTGAGCGGGCGCCGCAAAGCTGCGGCGCCCGTTCTTTTTTGGGCTTGAGGGATGACATTCCCCCGTGCGTTCCCATATTTACTGCCCTTGAAAGGTAGCGCGGATGAAGAACGCCGATCCCCGCGAATTGCACACGCCTGACGACGCGATCGCAGGCGTGATAGCGCTCGCGCACCATGCGGGGGCGAAGAACTGGATCCCAGCGACGAGCGGCAACTTCTCGGTCCGCATCGACAGCACCGACTGCGCGATCACGGCGTCCGGCAGCGACAAGACGAAGCTCACGACAGACGGCGTCATCCGCGCGCCGTTCACAGGCGGTGTACATCCGCGCCAGTCGGCCGAAGCGCCGTTGCACTATCTGATGTATCGCCTGTCGCCTTCGATCGGCGCCGTCACGCATGTTCATGCGCAATCCGCCGTCCTTGCCTCGCTGGCGTTGGCTAAAGACGGTCACGTGCGCATCGAAGGTCTGGAGCTGTTGAAGGCCTTCGCGGGCGTCAAGACTCACGAAACGCATCTCGACGTGCCGGTCTTCGAGAACGAGCAGGATATGGACGCGCTGGCCGCGCGCGTAGAGAGCCGCTTGAAGGCCGGCGGCCTCGGCTGGGGCTTCCTGCTTGCAGGACACGGCATTTACGTATGGGGAAAGGACGTGGCGGAGGCCCTTCGCCATCTCGACGCTTTCGACTATCTTTTTACCCTGTTGTTGAAGCTGAAAGGAGTTCCGGCATGACGATCATGACGGTCTACGACCTGACCAAGGGCAAAACCCCGCGCGACGCAACAAGCGACGAGCGCGAAATTCGTAAAGCGTTGATACCATTCGATGTCCGCTTCGAACGCTGGGAAGCGACAAAACCTCTCGCGCCCGGTGCGGGCCAAGAGGCCGTGTTAGAGGCCTATGCAAAAGACGTAGATCGCCTGAAGATGATCGGCGGCTACCAGTCCGTCGATGTCGTGCGCATCCACCCGGAACACCCCGACCGTGAAGCCATGCGCGGCAAGTTCTTATCCGAACACACGCACGCCGACGACGAAGTCCGCTTCTTCGTCGAAGGCGCCGGTGCGTTCTATCTGCGCAACAACGAGCATGTGCTGAAAGTCGTTTGCGAAGCGGGCGACCTGCTGTCTGTGCCCGCGCACACGCGCCACTGGTTCGACATGGGCCCGCGGCCGCTCTTTGCGGCCATCCGCCTGTTCACGACACCCGAGGGTTGGGTCGCCACGTTTACGGGCGACAAGATCGCAGAGACGATCCCGAAGCACGACGCGTGAAGGCAGCCCTTCTCGACATCGAAGGCACGATTGGGGATATCGCGTTCGTTCGCGATGTCCTCTTCCCGTTTGCGCGCAAACGGCTCGCTGACGTTTTGAAGCACCGCTGGACCGATCCCGAGGTCGAAACAACCGTCGCGGGCGCACGCGAAGCCACCGGAAAATCGCTCACGTCCGCGCAGGAAGCCGAAGCCCAGTTCGCGGCTTGGATGGACGAAGACAAAAAAATTGGGCCGCTAAAGGCGCTCCAAGGCATCATCTGGCGCGAAGGCTACGCATCCGGCGAACTGAAAGCCCACCTCTACCCCGATGCCGTCGACGCCATCCGCGCCTGGTCACGCCACGGCGTCCAAGTCTTCATCTATTCGTCCGGCTCCATTGAAGCTCAGAAGCTCTACATGGCGCACAGCGTGGCGGGAGATTTGTCGCGGTTGATCGGCGGCTATTTCGACACGACGACCGGCCCCAAAGGCGATGCCGCCTCCTACACGAAGATCGCGACCACGATCGGCACTGAACCGTTCGAAATGACGTTCTTCTCCGACGCACCGGCAGAAACGGATGCCGCGCACACCGCGGGCGTCGCGGTCTATCGCATCGACCGCAAACAAACGCCGTCGTTTGAGGGCAACGACCGCGGAACACCCGTCATCGGATCATTCGTAAGCAAGATCGCCGGCTACTGATAGAGCGCGATACTGCCGATCCGCGTGTCGATCTTCTTCAACACCGCCGCATAGGCCGGCGACCCGACATCGCCATAGCGCTGCTTGAATGCCTCGTCGCTCAATCCTTCCGGCAAGTCGCTCACCTTCGGAAAGAAGTCGCCTTCGCTGATCCCGCCTGCGAACGCACTTTGCATCGCGCGTGCCGACGCCTCGCTGGACGTGGCCGCTTCCGCGAATCGAACCCCGGTCCGGTCGGCAGCGATATCCGTGAAGCTGAAGCCCGATGGCCCATCTGAGTCAGCGACTTCTTTCGCCTCGCCGACAAGGTTCGAGAGCCCACTGCCGCCCGCTACCTGAAGCCCCGCGGTTGTCGCAAAGTGGCGCACCCAGTCATGCCGGCGCTGAACCCTGACGGACGCGACGTCGAAGAGCCCCTGCTCAGCGTTCTCGGTGTTGACGTGGCTCAGCAACGCCTGGAACCGCTCGTCGCCGAAATACATCGCAAGCGCCAGAATCAGCGCTCTGTTCTCCTCAACCGGATCGCTATTCTGGGAACGCTCCTGCGCAACGGCAAACAGAGGGCCTAGATAGGCTGCGAGCGACACAGGAGTCGAGGCTTGGGACGCGCTGGTTCCAACCAGCGTCAAATAGTAGGAGCGGATTGCCTCGGCGTTGTCGATGTTGAGCACCTTGCCGGCGGCGGCCTTGACGTCAGCGACAACGCCCTCCGGCGGTTGCACGCCAACGGTGATCACATCGTTCGCAACCGCGACTGATCGAATGCTGCCGTAAATCGGCTCGCCTTTGCCTTCGCCCACGAACCAATCGAGCAAGTAGATCGCTGTGGGTTTGATGATCCATCCTGGTACGCTGATCGAGCCCACCGACAGACTCTTGAGATCGAACTCCGTTTCGGATGGCGCAATCCTTGCCTGAACGTTCAAGTACCTGCCCAAGAACGTCTCCGGGATCGGTAGCGTCGCGGTGCCTTGAATAAGCACCGCATCAGGTGCCGCCTGCACCCGCGCATGGGCGTTCCCGACCCGCGAGAGGGCAGCCCCGATCGCGCCGCTAATCTCGCTGTCGCGCACGCTGACCTTCGTGGTTGAGGCGGGGTCCATGCCGCGCGGATCGAACCGCTGCAGAATCTCTTTCGCACTCGCAATACCGTCGAACGTCTGTTGATCGGTTTCGCTGACGAGCGGTTTCCGCTCGATCGCAAGCAACGGCACGATAATCGGGCTCAAACAGATGAGCGAAACCACCAACCGGACAACATTCTTCAAGACGAAAAACACGCGCGGGAATCCTTAGCCAAGGTGCTCCAGACTACGCGAGAGGCCACGCCGTAGCCACTAACCGGCGGGAGAACAAATTGGTGCTGTGGCGCTCGTCGCCAGCCTTGGCTATCGTGACAGGTATCGAAGCCCGGAGGAGCCCCCATGAACGTCAGCGAAGCCGTCTTGCGCGAACTTGTGGACCTGGGCGTTGAGGTCTGTTTCGGCAACCCGGGCACGTCGGAGATGCACTTGGTCGCAAGCTTCGACCGGGTCGGCGGCATGCGGCCGGTTTTGGGGCTGTTCGAGGGTGTGTGCACCGGCGCCGCCGACGGTTACGCCCGCATGGCCGGAAAGCCCGCAGCGACGCTGCTGCACCTAGGGCCCGGCCTCGGCAACGGCTTTGCAAACTTGCACAACGCCAAACGGGCGAGTTCGCGGATGATCAACCTCATCGGCGATCACGCGACCTACCACCGCAAGTACGACGCGCCGCTGCAAAGCGACATCCACGCGATCGCAAAGCCCGTATCGGATTGGATCGGCGACCCGGTATCGCCGGAAGATGCGCTCGCGAAAACGCGTCAGGCTTTCGACATCGCGATGCGTCCGAACGGCGGCCTTTCGACGCTGATCGTGCCCGCAGACATCGCGTGGTCGGAGATGACCGCCGCGCCGCAACGCGCAGCAGCGAAACCTAAACCGGGAAAGCCGGTAGACATGAAGCTCGTGCGCGACGCCGCAGCAGCGCTACGTTCTGGCGAACCCGCCGTGCTGCTGATCGGCGGCCACGCAGGGCTCGAACGGCCGCTGGCGCTCGCAGCGGCAATTGCTGAGAAAACGGGCGCTCGCCTGTTCGCCGACACGTTCGTCCCGCGGCTGGCGCGAGGGCGCGGCCGCGCGCGTCCCGACCGCGTGCCCTATCTGGGCGAAATGGCTGTCATGATGATGCAAGGCTTCCGCCACGCCGTGATGGTGGGAACGAAGGCGCCCGTCGCGTTCTTTGCCTACCCGAACAAGCCGTCCACGTTCCTGTCGCTGGAGTGCAAAACATACCAGCCATGGGACAGCGACCACGACGTCATCGACGTGCTCACCGCGCTCGCAGAAGAAGTCGGTGCCAAAATAGCGCCCGCACCAGCACCCGGTGCCCTGCCCGAAGTGCCCACAAGCGGCAAGCTGAACGTCGAGAGCGTCGGCAATGCATTCGCTGCCTTGTTGCCGGAAGGTGCGATCGTTTCGGACGAGGCGGTGACGTCGGGTACGTGGGCGCAAATCGCGTCTCAGAATGCGGCCCCCCACGACTGGCTTGCGCTCATGGGCGGGGCAATTGGCGACGGCATCCCGATGGCCGTTGGCGCGGCGGTCGCCTGCCCCGGACGGCCCGTGGTCAACCTGCAGGCCGATGGCAGCGCGATGTACACGATCCAGGGCCTCTGGACCGCGGCGCGCGAAAACCTGCACATCGTCACGGTTTTGTTCAACAACAAGTCCTACGGCATCTTGAACATGGAGCTCGACCGCGTCGGGGCGACGGCACAAAGCGAGCGTTCACGCTCGTTGCTGTCGCTCGACAAACCGGTGATCGATTTCACTGCGATGGGCCGCGCTATGGGGGCTAGCGCCGTGCGCGTCGACGATGCTGGAGCGTTCGCTACGGCATTCAAGCGGGCGCTCGCCGAACCCGGCCCGCATTTGATCGAAGCGATGATGGCGTGAGCACAAATAAAAAGCGGCAGGTGCCGTTGGGGGCGAACACCTGCCGCATTCGACGCCTAGGCGATGGGTTCGACGGGAACGCTTGGGTAGGGGGGCATCCCGTCTCTAGGCGCGAAAGAATCACTTCAGTCATCTAACTCTAGCAGCCGCACCGGATCGCAATAGAGGGCCACTGTGGATGGACGGGGACGTCAAATTCTATCGCAAGGGTCTTCGCCACAGACCTGCGCGTCGCGCCGTACAACCACATGTTCGTTGGACCGAGCTGAGTCACAACGGCGAGCCTCCAGGTTTTCGATGGAATACAATGGTGTTCCGCGTTTATGAATTTGAGACGGTCCGTTTGACATTGTCGTCTCGTACGCCAAACGCTCAATCACAGCGTGCAACT
The DNA here is from genome assembly GCA_046153995.1 of Micropepsaceae bacterium. Taxonomy (GTDB): domain Bacteria; phylum Pseudomonadota; class Alphaproteobacteria; order Micropepsales; family Micropepsaceae; genus SZUA-430. Next base: position 33,306 of record JBJXEH010000065.1, on the reverse strand, counting down.
CAACGCCGCTCCGCTGTTGACGCGCCTACACCACAGCCCGCATGGTTTTCCACATGAACGTGTCCCCGTTAAGCCGAGATATGTCGTCCCAGGGTCTCGCCGCGCTCTGGATCGGGGTCTCAGTCATCTCGGTGGCGGCCGTGGCTGTCGCGCCGATTGCAGCCTTCGTGCTGATGATCAGCGCCTTCGGCCTGCCCCACGTCCTCTACGAGCTGCGCTACGTCGACGAACGCTTCAGCGCCCGGATGTCCCCTGCCCCCCTCGCCGCCATCGGCGCGCTTATCGCCCTTATCGCCGCAGCCCGAATCGCCAATGGCCTTCACCTCGTGATGGGCAACCTCTTCCTCTGGATCGAACTCGGTCTAGGCGCCGCGCTGGCGCTCACCGCAACGGCCCTCATGCGCCAGAACAAGCCCCTTGGCGCGTTGATCGGGGCTGCCTTCGCGCTTGGCGCCGTTTTCGCACCAATCCCGACATTCCTGGTCTGGGCTTGGCTTCACAATCTGACACCGCTTGGATTCGTCGCCGAAATCACCGAAGGCGAGGAGCGCCGCCGCTGGCTTCTAATGCTGTCGATCCCGTTCTTCGTGCTCCCCGCGCTAGTCGCCACCGGCGTCTTCCACGACCTCGCTAACCTATTGTTCCGCGTCGCCGAGTTGCAGTGGACCTCGATGTTCGGCGCCGGCTACAAGCCATTGCTGTCGTTTCTGCCGCCCGACTCCTGGGACCTGAACCTGTTCTCGGCCGCGGTCGTCGCGCAGTCGATGCACTATGTCGCCGTCATCGTTCTGCTGCCGCGGCTGCTGCGGGCGAAACAAGGCACCCCGGTCCAGACGATCGTTCCGTGGCCCAGCTGGCCGGTGTTCGCAGCTGCTGTCGCCGCCATCGCCGCTGTTGCCTTCGGCATCTACGCCGTCAGCTACACCGACGCGCGCGCCGCCTACGGCGTTGCGGCCGCCATCCACGCCTGGATCGAGTTACCGATCCTACTGCTCGCGATTGGCCAAGGCTTCACGTCAGCGCGTAAATGAGCTCGCCGCCCCACCAGGATGCGGCATTCGCGAGAACGGAAAGCAGGGCGGCTTCGTCCCATCGGGTTGTCGCCAGTATACGATAGGAGAACGTCTCGGCCGCGATCACCGCAGCTTCAAGAACAGGCGTCGCCATCACGCCATAGATCGCCTGCACCTCATAGAAGAGCGCCCACAAGACCGGATGCGTAACGGTGCTCCCTGCAATCGCCGCTGCTGCGCACCACAATGCCGCGCGGCCGAACGCGGGCGCCAGAGCTGCCGCCACCGCAGACTCGATGGCAAACGTCAGCGCCATCGCTTCAAGCTGCGTCACCGCTTCCACCCGAGGCCAAGCAACATCACGCCATAGCTCGTCAGCGCTGCAAGCCCCACAATGACCAGGTAGAGCTCAGCCCTAAGAAATGTGATGGACGCCAACGCATCAGCGAGCGGCTGTGAGATGAGCCAGACGACGCCGGTAGCGTACACCGCCGCAACCACAATCCGCGGCGCCAAGTCCGTCAGGCGTTTGTCGAAGGTCAACAACCCGCGCCCGGCCGCCACGAAAGCAAGTACCGCAATATTCACCCACGACCCGACCGACGTCCCAAGCGCAAGTCCGGCAGCACCCAAACCAAAGCCAAAAACCAACGCGAACTTCACCGCAAGATTGATCGCGATCGCAATCGCCGTTGCGATCACCGGTGTCGTCGTGTCGGCCCGGGCATGGAAGAGCGGCGTCACAGTCCGAAGCAGCACAAACGCCGGCAACCCGATCGCATAAGCCATAAGAACGCCGGCTGCAGCTTCCGCGGCCTGCACATCGAACGCGCCGCGCGCAAACAGCCCGCGCATGATCGCATCCGGCGCTGCCAGAAACATCACAAGACACGGCAACGTCAGAAGAAGGCCGATCTCGGTCGCGCGGTTGAACGAATGCGTCGCCTTCGCCTCATCACCCGCAGCAAGCGCGCGAGAAAGCTCCGGCAGCAACACGGTTCCGAGCGCCACGCCGATGACGCCGATCGGCAGCTGATTGACGCGGTCCGCGTAGTAGAGCGACGTCGGCTCCCCAACCGCCAAGAAACTTACCAAGATCGTGTCCGCAAACAGCGCGATCTGGACCCCACCCGCTCCCAAGGCCGCCGGTCCGAACCGGGACGCAAACTTGCGCACGTCGGTGGTTGCCTTCGGCCACAGCGGCAACACGGGTAATCCGTTACGAGCCGTCGCAACCACCAACAGCAACAGTTCCGCAAAGCCACCGGCAAACACGCCCCACGCAGCCGCATGCGCCGCTGTCGGGAAGAACACCGCGGCGCTGAGTGCGGCGATCATGCACAAATTCAGGAGAACTGGCGCGGCAGCCGCGGGCCAGAATGTCTTCTCCGCATTCAGCGTATCGCCGAGATGCGTCACCACCGCGAGGGACAGCAGATACGCGAACGTGATGCGCGTCAGATCCACCGCAAGCGCCATCTGCTCCGGCCGCTCTGTAAACCCGGGCGCAAGCGCCGCCACCACCCACGGCATAAAGATCAGCGCCGCGATCAGAAAGACGAGCTGGATTGCGATCTGCCACCCGAGCATCGTGCGCGCGAAGGTCCGCGCCGCCTCACCTCCCTGTTGGCGCAGCGATGCGTAGAGCGGAATGAAGGCAGCGTTGTATGCACCCTCGGCAAAGATCGCCCGAAAGTGGTTCGGCAGGCGAAAGGCAATAACGAACGCGTCAGACAAGAGCCCACGCCCCAGCACCGACGCCATGAGGATGTCGCGCACGAAGCCGACGGCGCGGCTCAAAAGCGTAAAGCCGCCGACGGAGAGAAGGGAACGAAGCATCGCGACCGGATCGAATCTCTAACTGAGCTTTAAGCGCACTTGGTTACAGGCTCGCCACCCAAGCTGCAAAAGCATCCAGTATTTCCGCGCGAACCTGGGCGTCTTTGCGGCCGCTTTTGGCCGGAACGTGGAAAGTGTGATCGGCGTCGGTCACGAGATGCAGCGTCGCGCGCTTACCCAGCGTCTTAACCACGGGTTTCAGGAGGTTCACGTCGGCAAGTGCATCGCGCGTCCCTTGCAGGAACAGCATCGGCACTTTGACTTCGTCGAGGTGCGCGGCCCGTTCGTCAGAAGGCGCGCCTGCCGGGTGCAGTGGAAACCCGAAGAAGGCAAGCCCCTGCACCTCGAGTGGCTGCTGCGCCTCCGCTTGCGACGTCATCCGGCCGCCGAACGACTTGCCACCGGCGACAAGCACCACGCCAGGCAAACACTCCCGCGCCTTCGCGACCGCCGCTCGCACAGCCGCGTGAGCAACTTTTGGAGAATCGGGACGCTTGCTGCCCGCCTCCATGTACGGGAACTGATAGCGCAATGTCGCAAACCCACGCTCGCTAAGCTCTTGCGCAACAGCCTCCATGAACGCGTGCGTCATGCCGGCCCCCGCGCCATGCGCGAACACGAACGCTGCGCGAGGCTGTGGCGGTACAAGCAACAGACCCGAAACCGAGCCCGTGCCAACCGGTATGCGCACCGCCTTAGGGCGCGTCATTCCAAGCGCAGTCCAGAATCTTCGGCTCGAACACTGAACCGATCAGCAAACGCTTATCGACGCTCGCCCCGACACTCGCCCCGGATATCTCCTCGCCCAGATTGTAATAGATCATGCCGGCAACGAAGCTGCCCTTGCCATCGGGTTTGAAGTGCATGACGTGGCTCGGCGCGTGTTTCGTTGCGTCACCTACATGCTCGATGAATTGAAGAACCTTGGAGTGTAAACCAAGAAGCAAGTCCCCGTTCGCCAGCACGTCGATATTGTCGGCGAACCCCGGCACAGCAACCGCCGCCCGCTCTGTCAACGCATTCGTCGCCGGATCGCGATCGTAAACGTGCACCGTTCGCTCGGACGCGGCCGACAGGTACAGCGATCGCCCGTCAGCACTGACGTTGATACCGTTCGCGCCGCCGATACCGCTCAAGGCAGTCGAGAACTTCTGGCCGTCAAAGTACTGAACGTTCGACTGCTTCAGACGCATGTAGTCTTCCGCCTGTCGTTGCCATCCCGGCGCATTACCGTGATCGTTGGACACGAAGAACGCATTCGGCCCAACGACCGCAAGATCGTTCGGCGAAACCATTTCGGGGCCAACTACAGTTCGCCGGTGAGTCAGCGTTCCGCCCGCGATGTCGAAGATTTCGACCGAATGCTTCCCGCCCGCGTGACTGATCACAAACAGCGCTTTGCTGCCGTCCGCCCCACGATACAGACTGATCCCATGCGGCGAGAAGCCACCGGGTAACGCAGCCGCCGTCGCGTCAACGGGCACGGCATCGGCAGCATTCAAATCGTAAGTCCAAATAGCGCCGCGGACGTTCGCGCCGGGCGATGCTCCCGGACCGATGACCTGCCGCCGATCGTAACCGGAGAGGTAGGCAATCTTCGTATCAGGATCGATGGCGAGGTCTTCGACACCGACGACCCCACCGCTCGTGACCGTCCGGCAAACCCCAACGGATTTGGTCTTCAGATCCAGAAACACGCCCGTATCGACGAGGAAGAAGTAGACCCACACCCCCGCACCAACGAGCAACGCAAAAAACAACCAAAGCAGAACCCGGCCCACGACGCTCTCCCGACTAGATAGCGGGAACCTATCAGGCCCCGGGCGAAAGGCGGACGGGCCGATTTGGCGCAGGGCAGCAGCGAATCGTACCCCAAAGCCGATCCGTGCTAACCCTTGGGGCCTACCGTTTGAGGGGAATCACGGGAACAGTATGACGACGCCACACATCCTCAGTCCGAACGAAACGCTGGGCCTCGCGGGCGCCTCCTTGGATAGCCGGGTGCGCAAGGCTGCGGGCCACATCAACGACCTGACATTCGCCCAAATTGGCCAGCGCATCCGCGCCGACTCGGAAAAGAACGAGTTCACCTACGAACGCGACGGAAAGTTCGAGCCTATCCCCGTAATGCTGCGCCCGCTGCTCGCCATGAATGAGCAACTGGCATACGTCCAACACGTCTGCCAACGCCTCACCGACGCATTAAAACGCCTGCCGTCGTTGTACCTAAACGATCCGCAGGTGAAGCACGTCATCGCGATCACGCCGGGCGAGGAGAGTTGGTTGCGCGATACATGGACACCCGCACACGAGCGCAACAACACAGTCTACGGCCGCCTGGACGCCGTGTGCGATTTCACGGCGGCGGGTTGGCAAGACACGCTGCACTTCATGGAAGCAAACCTCTCCGGCGTCGGCGGCATCAACTACGCCCCGCTCGCCGAGCAACTGGTCATGCGCGATATCGTGCCGACGCTTCTCGATCACGACCCTGCGCTCAGGATCGAGATGCCGCGCGACCAACGCGACTTGTTCATCCAAGTCCTGATCGACCACGCTCGTGCGCTCGGCCGGACCAAATGCCGGCTGAGCTTCGTCGAACCGAAATACGCCGAAGATGGCATCAACGAACAATCGGTCCTTAGCGGATATCTGGCGAAGCGCCACAACCTCACGATCACACACGCCGACCCCAGCGAACTGCGTATGAAGGACGGCGACGTCTATTACGGCGACGAGTGCGTCGATGTCGCCTACCGCGACTACGAAGTCCGCGACCTCATCGAGCTCGAAGAAGAACTTGGGCACCCGCTGGAGGCGATGCGCCACCTCTTCAAACAGAACCGCATCGTCTCCTCGCTAGTCGGCGACTTCGACCATAAAAGCTGTTGGGAAGTCCTGACCGACCCCGCTATCGCCGAAAAATACTTTAGCGCTGAAGAATGCCGCCTATTCCGCCGTCATGTGCTTTGGACGCGTATCGTGGGCGACCGCAAAACGACGCTTCCCCACAACGTCGAGGGCGACCTGCTCGAGTATATGCGCCTGCACCGCGAGGAACTCGTGATGAAGCCAAACCGATCCTACGGTGGCGAGGGCGTCACCATCGGTGCCTCCACGCCGGCGGCCGATTGGGAAAAACTCATCGACGAAGCCGTCGCAAACACGGCCGACACCGAAGAGAACTGGGTGGTGCAAAAGGCGACGCGCCTGCCCGTGCACGAATTCCCGATTGTGGGCAAAGACGGCCGGGTGTTCGCCGAGCCGTTCTACGCTGTCATGGGCTTCGCCCCGACCGAAAATGGCCTCGGAATCATGTGCCGCGTTAGCCAGAAACAGGTCGTCAATGTCGCCCAGCATGGTGGCATGGCAGCCGTTCTCGTCGCGCATCCGCCACGCGAACTGCGCGTGCCAAAACGCTCGCAAGGCGGCCGCAGCGACGGCGCCGAAGAAGCGCTCCGCGCCAAGATCGGCGAACTACAACACTTCGACAACGCGATCGCGCTTCTCGAATGGGACGAAGAAACGATCCTGCCTGACGGCGGGCGCGACGAACGCGGCGAGCAACTCGCAACACTCGAGGCCGCGCGCCACGGTCTGCTGACCTCAGATCACCTCGGCGACCTGATCGAAGAGGTGGCGGTGGCTCGCGAAGGCGACGAACGCTGGCGCCGGGAGATAGAACTCCTACGCGACCTCCGTTCCAGCGACCTTGCGATCCCGGCCGATCTGGTACGCGCCTACGCCGCCGCGCGCGCCCGCGCCACCGCAGCATGGGAAGACGCCCGCGAGGCGAATGATTTCAAGCTGCTCGCCCCCGCGCTCGCCGAACTCGTCGCCGTTGCCGGCGAAACCTCGAAGGCAATCGACCCAGACGCAGACCCCTACGATATCCTGCTCGACGAATACGAACCCGGCATGACGCGCAAGCGCTTGGAGCCCGTGCTGAACGACCTCCGCGCGCGCCTCGTGCCGATGGTTCAGGCTGCGGGGAAGAAAACAGCGTCATGGCCGAACGGCGTAACACGAGACATTCCCGACGCGAAGCTCTGGGAAGTCTGCAACGAGGTGCTCGAAGTCATTGGCTTCGACTTCACCCGCGGCCATCTCGACCGCGCCACACACCCCGGGACGACCGCACTTGGGTTCGACGACGTTCGCCTAGCACTTCGGCCGAACAACGACGACCTTCTCGAAGCAATCCTGACCACGCTGCACGAAGGTGGCCATGGCCTCTACGACCAAGGCCTGGCACCGCAGGACCGCGCGACACTGCTGGCGCAAGCGCCCTCAATGGGCATGCACGAGGCGCAAGCGCGCCTTTGGGAGAACCACGTTGGCCGCAGCCGCGCGTTCTGGAACTTCCTGTTCCCGCGCATTCGCGAAACTCTTGGTGCGGCCGCTAAGGACTTGGATGCGGAAAAGCTTTTCCAAGCTACAAACCGCGTGCGGCCAAGCCTGATCCGCGCTTCGGCCGACGAGATTTCGTATCATCTGCACGTGGTACTGCGGTACGAGCTCGAGGTTGCGATGATCGCGGGCGACCTGAAGGTCGCGGACTTGGCGCACGCGTGGAACGAACGCAGTGCCACGCTTATCGGCGTCAAGCCCACCGACGACCTCACCGGCGTCCTACAGGACGGTCACTGGGCCTCCGGCATGTTCGGCTACTTCCCGACCTACACGCTGGGCAGCCTCTACGCGGCGCAGCTGACCGAGACCTACGCAAAGACCGCCAAGCTCGACGAGCAAATCGCGATTGGCGACTTCACCCCGCTTCGCACTTGGCTGCGCGACAATGTCTACAGCGCGGGCGATCGCGTGCCGACCGAGGACCTCGTCACACGCGTCACGGGAAAAGGCCTCGATGCAGACGCCTATTTCCGTCACATCACCGCGAAGTTCGGCTGATTCCCTTGCGCGAGCCGGGGCCGTTCGCTAGCAACGGCCCAGTTCAATCCGGGGGAGTTCTCGTGCGCAGTCTGATCGCCATTGCCGTCGCCGCATCTGCGGTTGCCGCCGCCGCTCGCGCCGATGAAGGGATGTGGCTGCCGAGCCAAGCCGGCGAAATCGCAGCCCAAATGAGGGCCGCTGGCGCAAAACTCGACCCAGCCGCACTCGCCAACCTGCAAGCCGCGCCGATGAACGCCATCGTCACGCTTGGCGGTTGCTCAGCGAGCTTTGTGAGTGCGCAAGGTCTGGTCGTTTCGAACCACCACTGCGTCTACGGCTCCATCCAATACAACTCGAAGCCAGAACGCGATCTGCTCACGAACGGCTTCTATGCCGCGTCGCTCGGCGACGAACTTCCCGCTGCTCCCGGATCGCGCATCTTCGTTATTGAGGACCTGCGCGACGTTACCGCCCAGATGATGGCAGGTATCACCGCAGAGACGGCTGGCAAGGCACGCTTCGACGCTCTTGAGAAGAACCAAAAGGCGTTGATCGCCGAATGCGAAAAGCAGCCGAGCCGCCGCTGCGACGTGCGGTCGTACTACGGCGGTTCGACCTACTACATGCAGCAGATGCTCGAAATCCAAGACGTGCGTCTCGTCTACGCACCGGCCGGCGGCATCGGCAACTATGGCGGCGAGGTCGACAACTGGCAGTGGCCGCGCCACACCGGCGACTTCGGCTTTTATCGCGCCTATGTCGCGCCGGATGGTTCGGCAAAACCGTTCGCGAAAGAGAACGTGCCCTACAAGCCCAAGTCCTTCCTGAAGCTCGCCAAGAAGGGCATCGCTGAAGGCGACTTCGTGATGTTGGCCGGATTTCCGGGCCTCACCGAACGCCTACGAACCGCTGCCGAGACAAAGCACTACTACCAAGAATTCTACCCGCTCCAGCAGCGGCTGCTCTCCGAGTACTCCGAGCAGATCATGTCCGCGACCGCAGGTGATGACGCTACAACAATCAAGTACGCGAACGCTGTCCGCGGCGCCGATAACACGAAGAAGAAGCTGCTAGGCCAACTTTCCGGCGCGGAGGCGATTTCGCTGGTCGACAAGAAGACCGCGGTTGAAAGCGCCTTTCGCAGTTGGGCGGCGTCGAAGCCCGGCATGAACCAGACGGTCGCGGCACTCGACGCGGTCGCCGCCGAAGCGGCGACGGCGCGGATGAACGCGGTCCGTTACGGCCTCGTCAATCGCGCGCAGCTGCTTGGCGCAGCGCGCACGCTCTACCGTTGGGCCAAGGAACGCGAGAAGGCGGATGCCGACCGCGAGCCCAACTTTCAAGATCGCGACCGGCGCCTCGTTACCGAGCGCCTGACGCAGATCGAAAGGCGCTTCGATCCGCGCGTCGATCGTCGCTTGTTTGAGGCAGCTCTCGTCCAATACCGGCTACTGCCGGTCGCGGAGCGCAACGCCGCCCTCGACACCGGGCTTGAGCGTATCGGCCTGGACCGTCTCTATGCGGACACGAAGCTCGCCGACACGCCGACGCGCGTCGGCTGGCTCGATAAGCCTGCGAAGGAGATCGAAGCCTCCAGCGATCCGTTCCTGAAGCTGGCTGTTGCCATGTACGCGGAAGACATCGCCAAAGAGAACAGAACGAAGGACCGCGACGGCCGCCTCCACGCCGCGCGTAGCGCATACATCGCAGCTTACCGCGAGTACGCGAAGGCGAACGGCAAGGCGCTCTACCCCGACGCTAACGGGACGCTGCGTCTCACCTACGGCAACGTTAAAGGCCGCACACGTGACGGTGTCCGTTGGAGCGCCTTCACGACCCCGCAAGGCATCGTCGAGAAGGCAACCGGACGAGATCCGTTCGACGCGACGCAGAAGCAGCTTGCCGCCATTCGTGCGAAAGACTTCGGCAGCTACAAGAACGCGGCGCTCGGCACCGTGCCCGTGAACTTTCTATCGACCGTAGACATTACCGGCGGCAACTCGGGTTCGGCGACGCTAAACGCCAACGGGGAGCTCGTGGGTTTGGCGTTCGACGGCACGCTCGATGGCGTGATCTCCGACTGGTGGTTCGATCCCGCGATCAACCGCACGATCCACGTGGACGCGCTCTACATGCGCTGGGTGATGGACAAAGTCGACGGCGCCAAGCGCCTGCTCGACGAGATGGAAGTGGCGAAATAGCTCACGCTTTCTCTATTTCGGCGCGGATCGACTTCTGGCGTTCCGCGTCGAGCGGGAAGTTCCACATCAACGCCATCGCGACAACTTTCAGCGCCACCGGTACGGCTGCGTAAAGCAATGTCAACGTGAGCAGTGCTTCTGGCGCATTCGTTGATTTTCCCGCCGCGTCGAGTGCCGTCGCGTCAAAGCCCACAGCGTGCAACACCGGCAACGCCGCGGCCGCGAGGGCAAACGACAGCTTCGTCGCGATCCCCCACAAAGCGAAGAAAAGCCCCGTGCGCTGCTCGCCAGACGCCCGCGTGTCGACGTCCACGACGTCGGCCTGAATAGCACTCGGCAACACCAAGTCCGCTCCAAATCCGATGCCGGAAATGATGGAGATGATAAGGAACGGTACGACATCGCCTTCGCCCACTACGAACGGCGTAAACATGAACGCGCCGCACGCGACGATCATCGCGATCACCCAGGTGCGATGCTTACCCAGCCGTCGTGCGACGAACGACCAGATCGGAACACCCGCCAACCCTGCCAGAAAATACGCGAGCAGCAGCGGCCCATAGGCGTCCGGCGCGCCGATCACATGGCTCACGAACAGCAAAAACAGCGTCGCCGGCAGGCCGTTCGCGAACGCGTTGATCAAGTAGGCCGCGATCAGTCTGCGGAACGGCGCATTGCCTGCAATCGCTTTCAGCCCGTCGCGAAGGGGTACGCGCACATCGGTGAGCGGCGGCGGTTCCGGAACCTTGATCAACAGCCACGCAACGGTCGGCAGCATCAACACTGTCAGAAGCACCGCTAACGCCGCCATGTGCACACGCGGATCGTTGAAGCCTGCGGCAGTAAGCACCGACGGCGTTGCCGCCGCGAGCAGCGTGCCGACGAGGCCCACACCCTCGCGCACGCTGGTGATCCGCGTGCGTTCGTCGTAGTCGCCGGATAGCTCGGCGCCCCAGGCGCTGTAGGGCAGCAGCAGCATCGTCCAGGCCAGCGTCAGCGTGAAGATGCCGAACGCAAACTGCTCGAGGGACGCCTGATCGCCCGGCGCGAACAGCACAACGACAGCCAGTATCGCCAGCGGCGTCCCGGCAAGAATCCACGGCTTGCGCCGTCCGTACCGGCCAGGTGTGCGGTCGCTCAGATACCCAATCACCGGGTCGGTGAACGCATCGAACACGCGTGACAGGATGATGATGTAGCCGATCCAATCGAGCGGAAGCCCAAGCGTTTGCGTATAGAATCCCGGCAGAAACACGTAAGGCGGGAGCAGTAGAATCGCGAACGCAACCGCCGGCGCGCCATAGGCCGCCAAAACCCCATTGCGTAAGCGCTGCGTCATGTCTTTATGATCCGCAAAGGGACCGGTGCCGTAAACCAGCTATGGCCAACATCGCGATTATCGGCAGCGGCATTGCGGGGCTTTCCGCCGCCTATCTGCTTCAGGACAAGCACAACGTCACCCTCTACGAAAAGGAACCGCGGCTCGGCGGTCACAGCCGGACGATTACGGTCAAACACGGCGACCGGATCATTCCCGTCGACACCGGCTTCATCGTCTTCAACGAGCGCAACTACCCAAATCTGACTGCCCTGTTCGCAAGGCTGAACGTGGCGGTCAAGAATAGTTTCATGACTTACGCCTTCACCATGCGCGACGGCTGGTTCGAATGGGGTGCCAAGGACTTCAACACGATCTTCGGTCAACGCCGCAACCTCCTGCGCCCCTGGTTCATCCAGGTGCTTCGCGAGGTCATGCGCTTCAATAGCGAGGTATCGGAGCGCGTCGCGAACGACCCGAAGATCACGCTTGGCCAACTGATCGACGCAATGGGTCTTAGCGAGAATTTCAAGCGTTACTACCTGCTGCCGATCTCCGGCGCGATCTGGAGCTGTCCGCCACAGCAGATGTTGCAGTTTCCAGCTCAGGTGTTCGTCAACTTCTTCGCCAACCACGGTCTGCTCGCAATGGACGGCCAGCCCCAATGGCTGACGGTGGACGGCGGCTCGCAGCAATACGTTCAGAAACTGACCGCAACGCTAAAGAAGCGCCCGCTGAACGGCGTAGGCGCGGCTCGCGTCGAGCGCACCGCCACCGGTGTGCGCGTCCGCGATACCGCCGGCAACGACACAACATTCGACCACGTCGTTTTTGCGTGCCATTCAGATCAAGCGCTGTCCCTGCTCGCCGATCCGAACGACGCTGAAGCGCAAGCGCTTGGCTCCATCCGCTACCAGGAAAACCAAGCGATCTTGCACAAAGACCCGCGCTTCATGCCAAAGCGCCACCGGTGTTGGTCCGCCTGGAACTATCACGCCGGCAACGAGGGCCGGGAAGCGCAAGTCACGCTCACCTATTGGATGAACAAGCTGCAATCGATCGACGAGCGTTATCCGCTATTTGTGACGCTCAACCCGGCAACCCCCGTGGCTGACGCTGACATCTTCGACCGGACCACGTTCCATCATCCGGTCTTCGAGCCCGCCGCTATCGCGGCGCAGCGGACCCTGACATCGATGCAAGGTGAACGAAACACGTGGTTCTGCGGCGCCTACATGCGCCACGGTTTCCACGAAGATGGTTTGCTCAGTGCGATGAACGTCGCTGAAAAACTTGGCGCGAGAGCACCCTGGTTAGCCCCCGCGCCAATCGATGTATCGCAACTGGCGGCGGCCGCCGGCGGCTAACGAAGCCGCAGAAGCCCTGCTCGAAGCTTTGGTTCCGACGTCTTCGGCGACAGCCAAATGCCGAAGAACGGGTCGGCGAAACCAGAATCCGCAATGTTTGCAGTCGGCGCACCGTTGTGGAAGAAACGCGTCCCCTGCCCCGGCACATACATTGCGGTAATCCGGTCGCCATCTTTCACGGCCGGAAACGCTTGGCTCAGCGCCGCGCTATTGCGCGCGAGGGCATCCTTCGGCGTTGCGGGCGAAACTTTCGCCATTTCTTCGACCGTGCGTTCGACCAACTCACCGGTTGTGAAGCCCATGCGATAGCGCAGCGTCAGCGCAAACGGCGCGCTCATCGACCATTGCGGCGCGTCCGTCCAGAGCGTCGCATCGTAGGCTGTGAACACCAGCCACGTCAGCGAGCCGCTGCCATACGGCTTCGTCGCGTTGATTGTGCTGCCAAGTTCGAGCGGCCGGGTCATCGCCAAGGCGGCACCAGCCAACCCCAACACGGCGACGCAAGCGATCAACACTCTACGCATGCACAAGCTCCACTTGATGAACGTCGGTCCGGCCGACGGCAAACGCCGCGGCGCAGATGCCGAGATAGAAATGCCAATTGCGAAGGAAAGGGTCGTCGTGGCCCAGCGCGCGAATTCTCTCCCGCGCCTCCGCCTGCCGCTTCGACCATGTGCGCAGAGTTTGCGCGTAGTCCTGCCCGAACGAAAACACGTCGAGCACTTTCAACCCGGCGCGCCCTGCTTCCTCGCGGAAGCGCGCAATCGACGGCAGCATGCCGCCCGGGAATACATAGTGGCGGATGAAGTCGCTTCGCGTCCGGTATCCCGCGAAGATATCGTCCTGGACCGAAATCGTCTGCACGACCGCCCGGCCCCCGCGCTTCAATCGTTCGCTCAGCATCTGAAAGTATTGCGGCCAATACCGTTCACCGACAGCTTCAAACATCTCAATCGACACGATGGCGTCGAACGCGCCCTTCGTGTTGCGATAGTCCTCAAGCCGGATGTCGGCCTTAGCGCCCAGACGGTTCGCTGCAAAGGCGTGTTGAGACGGCGAGATCGTGATCCCCGTCACTTCATGCGAACGTTTGGCAGCGGCCTCAGCAAAGCCGCCCCACCCGCACCCAACCTCAAGGACCCGCGCCCGCGGGTCTGCGACCTTGTCCAAAATTCGTGCGTACTTGGCGCGTTGTGCATCGCCGAGGCCAACCATTTGGCCTCCGTAAATCGCGGACGAATAGGTCATCGTCTCGTCGAGCCACAGCGAATAGAAATCGTTGCCGACATCGTAGTGAGCTTCGATATTGCGCCGGCTTCCGCCCTGGCTGTTGCGCCGCGCAATCGTATTCAAAAGTACGAAGCCTAACCGGTTCAATACGCCGCCGTGCGCGTATCCTTCCAGCTGTTCGAGATTCAGCAGAAAGAGCGTGAACAACGCCTCCACATCGTCGCTCTCCCAAGCTCCCGCGATGTAGTCTTCGCCAAGCCCGATATCGCCGCGCGCCACCGCGCGCGCGATTACGTCCCACGACCTGACGCGAAACTGGGCGTTCGGCCCCGGCTTAGTACCCTTGGCAACAACCACCTCGCCGTTCGGCGCGACGAATGTCAGCTCGCCTATCTCGATGCGGCCGATCGCGTCGCGCCACCGCCGTTCGATCAGTGAATTCGGTATCAGACCCATGAACTCCAACCTTGGACCCGTCTACATCCGCGGGTCCAGCTACTTACCGGTATACGGGCGGCTCAAATGGTTGGATTTGCACTTACCATGAGCCCATATCGGCGTCTTCGCTGGTGCCGCCTTCTTTGCCGTCGGCGCCGAGCGATGAGATGTCAAACTTTCCGTGAACACCCGGCTGCTTGTAGACGTACGGTCTGCCCCAGGGGTCGATGATCCCATCGGCCTTGTTGAGATACGGCCCGTCCCAGGCCGTTGCGGTTTCAGGCCGCTCCACCAGCGCTTTCAGCCCCTGTTCCTCAGTCGGATAGCCACCGTTCGAGAGGTAATAGAGGTCCATGGCGGTCGCCAGATTCGAGATCTGAATTTTCGCGGTCTTGGCTTTCGACGCCTCGAAGTACCCGATGAGCCGCGGTGCCGCGATCGCGATGATGAGCCCTAAGATCGCTAGCACGACCAGGAGCTCGAGCAGCGAGTACCCGCGCTCAAGCTGCCGCCGCTGCCGTTTCTTTGTTCGGCGCATGACAGTCACCCTTCCTCTTGTGCGACGCGCTGAACTTCCTCCGCCGTCGTCGTGCCTTCAAGCACTTTTCGAAGCGCCGCCCGCCTGAGACCCTCCATTCCGCTGGCTACCGCCGCGGTGTGTATCTGCGACGCGGACGCCCGCTCGCTGACCAGCCTGCGAATGCGCTCGTCCGGCACCAGGAGTTCGGACACCACGCTGCGCCCCTTGTACCCCGTCCCATGGCAAACCGCGCAGCCCTTCGCGCCGTAGGCGGTCGCACTGGCGCCATGCCCCAGCGCAGCGAGGTCGGCCGCCCACTCCGGCCCCAGCGGCGTAGGCTCCTTGCAAGCACTACAGAGGACGCGAACCAACCGTTGCGAAAGAATGCCCGCAATCGTCGAGGTCAGCAGATAGTCCTCGACATGCATATCAAGCAGCCGCGTCAGCGCACCGGCCGCGCTATTCGTATGCACCGTCGATAACACGAGATGGCCCGTGAGCGCCGCTTGAACGGCGATCCGCGCCGTCTCAGGATCGCGTATCTCACCCACCAGAATGACGTTCGGATCGTGCCGCAAGAACGCGCGCAAGACGTTTGCGAACGTCAGTCCGATCTCGGGTTTCACCTGCACCTGATTGACGCCCGCGATCTTGTATTCGACCGGGTCTTCAACCGAGAGAATCTTGCGCTCGCTCGTGTTCAACCGCTGTAGCGCTGCGTAAAGCGTCGTCGTCTTGCCACTGCCCGTCGGCCCCGTGACCAGGAAGATGCCATTCGGCCGCTTCAGCAACGCTGCCAGTCGCGCTTGCATCGCGGCATCGAATCCCAAGGCATCGAAATCGAGCGCCACGGACGACTTGTCGAGAATGCGCACCGCGACCGCCTCGCCATGCGTCACTGGCGCCGTCGCAATGCGCAGGTCGATTTCCTTACCCCGCACCGCAAGCTTCACCGCGCCGTCCTGCGGCAACCGCCTCTCGGCGATGTTGAGCCCGCTCATGATCTTGAGACGCGACACGATTGCGGGCGCCAACTCCGACGACGCCGCCTCTTCTTCCTTCAACACGCCGTCTATACGCGTGCGAATGCGCAAACGGCGCTCCAGCGGCTCGATATGAATGTCGGACGCACCCGCCTCGACCGCGCGCGAAATCAAGCTATTCACGAAACGGATTACGGGCGCCTCGCTCGCACTCTCGCGCAGCCGCGCCACGTCGGCCTCAGTCGCGCCGGATTCGTTCTCCGCAGCCGCCGCCAAAGCCTCTGCATCGCCACCGGCGTAGAGACGCTTCAACGCTTCCTCGATGTCGCTCACCGGCGCGGCCTTCACAACCACGCGACGGTTGGTCGCCAGCGCAATCGCATCAACCAGAAAGCCGTCCAGGGGATCGTGCGCGGCAATCGTTACCGTATCGTCGGTAGCGCTCAGCAGCACCGCTTTCGCGTCCATCAAGAACCGCGGCGTCACGCTGTCGCCGAGCACGGGCTCAAGCGGATAGTCGGCAGCATCCGCGGCCGGAATGCCGAGGCCGTTCGCAAACGCCGAGACCAACTCGCGCTCCGGCACGAGCCCCAGTTCCAGCAAAATCTTGGTAAGGCTAACGCGTGTCTGTTCGAAAACGCGCCACGCCCGCGCCGCCCCCTCGGCATCAAGCTTGCCGGATTGGCGCAGGTGATCAATCAGCTTCTGTTCGACGCTCTGGGGCGCCAATTCGGCTGCTGCCATGGTCTACCCTCGCGGTTTGCGGCCGGAAACCAGCCGCCCCAGAGGGCGGATTAGCCCACCAACAGCGGCCCGTAAAGCCACGTCAACCAAAACCCCGCTGCAAGCCCTGCGCCGAACGGAATGGGCGTGTCGGCCTCAATCTTTCGCCCCGTCAATCGCAGCAATAGGACAAGCGCAAGGGACAGCACTGCGCCATAGAGCAGGACCGTACCGACCCCCGCGATCCCGGTCCAAGCCCCCGCCGCCGCCATGAGCTTCGCGTCCCCAAAGCCCAGTCCCTCCCGCCCCCGTAGCGCCTGGTACGCGTGCGCGACGCCCACCATCAAAGCAAACCCGGCGGCGGCCCCAAGCAAATGCCACGGCAGCGCATCTGTCGCCTGCCATGCGATCAGGCCCAAACCGCCTGCAATCAATGGCAGCGTCAGCACGTCGGCGAGCACGAATTCGCGGACGTCCATTACCGCCAGCGTGAGCAGGGTCCAGCCGAGCACAAGGGTCGCCCAGAACATCACGCTCGACATGCCAAGCGTCGCCGCCCAAAGCACCAACAAAGCCGCGCTTAGCTCGATCATCGGATAGAGCCACCCGACGCGCGCGCCGCAGGTGCGGCATTTCCCGCCCTGCAACGCCCAACTGATGATCGGCACGATTTGAAGAGCCGACAGCTCTGTGCCGCACGCCCGGCAGCGCGAGCTTGAGACGACAACGTCCTCGCCCTTAGGCAGCCGCACGGCCAACACGCTTAAGAAGCTGCCGACGAACGGTCCCGCAACAAACGCAAGCAGCCATTCGGGGGGACCGAGCGTCATGGCCGAACGTCCGCTGCAACCAAACGCGGGCAACTTCGCACAGCCGCGTCTTCCAAGGGGCGGGCGGGCTCGAACGACAACGCCGAATATGGGTTCGAAGGGTCACCCGTAATCCGTACCACCGCCATCTCCGAGCGGCGCACGCCGCGCGCAGCGTCCTCAAGCCGCGCGGTGATCTCGAAAGAGTCACCCGGCTTCACGACGGCCAGATCCGGAATCGAGTTTTTGTCGATACCCACCATCGTCCGAATGGCAGGGCTTGCGAAATCGAGTTCGATCCCCTGCCGCTGTGAAAGGATCGTGACCTGCGGCCGCACACAATCATAAAGCCGCCTGTCGATCCCCAACACCAGCCGCAACTCGTCCGGCGATCTGAAGAACTGGTTCGCCGGCGCATAGTCCAGGCCCGCAGCCACGTACTGTTGGCGCTCCGCACCGTTGACGTGCAGCAAGTCATCGCCGTCCCGCCAATCTTCGACCGCCGCCGCCAACGCGTCTGCTCGCTTTCGATCCGCGCCGCCAGACTGGAACAGCAGCGCTAGCAGGTTCGCATCAGCGTAGTTAAGATCGACCTTCGCATGCTCGGGCCGCACGGAAACGATGACGCGGAACCCGCCAACCGAAACAGCTTCCGGCTTCGCCAACAACGATGGCGCAAATCCCTGCGCCGTCAAAAGGGCGTTCACGGCATAGTCCACGCCGCTCTCAACCGCCGCCTGAGCCTGCGCACGGACCAGCTCGCGCGAGGCTCCCGTCGCGGCGGTTCGCGCAGCACCCACAATCCCGATCGTGATGAGGGACATGACGGCCAAAAAGCCCAGAACGACGACGAGCGCAACGCCGCGCTCGTTCGCCCTACCGTGACGCGCCGCCACGCCGCGACACCGGGTTCGTCTCCAGCAGGTCGCTAAGACCGCGGAAACCGTTGCGCAATTCTTCCGTCATCTCGCGCGCAGCCGCAGCGTTACGCACAATCCGCGGCCGCAAGAAGACCAGCAGCTCCGTACGGTCCCCCGAAACGTTTGTTGTTCCGAAAAGCTTGCCCAGAACCGGCACATCCTTCAGGAACGGTACGCCGCTGTCGCCATAAGTCTGGCTGTCGCGGATCAATCCGCCCAACACAATGGAATCGCCGTCTTGAACCGCGATCGTGTTGGCAATCTTGCGTTGCTGGATCGTGGGCGAGTCAATGTCCGACGTGTCTGTCACGATGGCGTTGCTGACCTCCTGGCGAACGTCCACGAACACAGTGCCGCTCTTGCCGATGCGTGGTGTGACGCGCAGTAGAATGCCGGTGTCGCGCAGTTGAACGGAGTTCACGACCGTCAGATCCGTCGCGGTCCTAACCCCAGTCGCCGTTTGCGTGATGATGGGCACTTGGTCGCCGACCTGCAGCATCGCTGTCTTGTTGTTCAAGGTCAGCAGCTTCTGCGAGAAGATCACCTTCACATCGGTGACCGTCCCGAGGGCGCTTAGCGCGACGTCCACGTCGGGTAAGGTGTAGCGAAACGCAAATCCCGGAAAGAAATTACTGACTGTGCCGTTCCTGCTCAGCTTGAACGACTGGTCGGCATTCTTGAAAAACCACTCGACGCCATACTTCAGTTCATCGTTCAGCGTTACCTCTGCAATCGTCGCTTCGATCATTACCTGATCGGGGGCGACGTCGATCTCGCGCAAGAACCGCTCGAGCGACGCGTACTCCGTCCCGTCCGCGCGAACAATCAGCGCGTTGTTCGATTGATCCACCGCAATGTGGGGTCCGCGGTCGCTGCCGCGTAAGCCTTCGCCTCGCGACCGCGCGGGTGCAGGCGGCGGCGCGTTGGCTGCCGCCGGAGGTGGCGCATCGACGCCGGTCTCGAACCCGTCAACCGAAGGCTGATCCTCCGGCTCGGCCTGTATGCTCGAAAGATCGACCGCGCCAGCGCCATAAACCGACGCCAGTGCACGAGCGACATCTTCAGCCTTCGCGTTCTGTAGCCTGTAATAGTAGATACGCCGTCCCGGTCCGCGCGGTGGCACGTCGAGCCGCGCAACCCAACGCGAAACATCCTTGAGCAAAGCCGAGCTTGGCGAAGCGATCAACAGCGTGTTGACGCGCGACAGCGGCACAAAGCGCAGCAAACTTGCCCCCGGCCCTCGCGTCGATGCGAACACGCGGCTTAGTTCTTGCGCCAGGGCGGGCACATCGACGTGATCCGGCCGCACCAGCGCGTACGACATCCCGCGCATGTAATCGACATCGAACAAGCGGATCGTATCGAGCATCGCGCCGCGTTCGGGACCGGTACCAGATAGGATCAGCAGATTGCGCGTGGCATCGATGTTCATAATGCCGCCGGCCGGGGCCATCGGCTCAAGCACCTTTTTCATTTCGGCCGCTGCGATAAAGCGCAACGGCACGATCTCGATGCCGTAACCCGGCATCCGCGCACGAGCCGTCCCCGACACTTCGAACCCGTCGGTACGTTTCTGCGCCTCGGTCGCCGGCACAATGTTGTAGACATTGTCGGCATAAACGATTGCTGCGCCATTCACCTTCAACGCCGTCTCAAGCGCCGACAGAACGTCTTCCTTGCGCAACGGTGCACTGGTCTTCAACGTTACGCGGCCTTGAACCTGCGGATCGATCTGGAACGCGACCTTCAAAATGTCGCCCATGACGGTGCGCACCACGTCCTTCACGTCCGCGTCCGCGAAGTCGAGCGTCACGTCGCCCGCAGGTCCGCTGGGTCCCTGCGCACGCAGACGCGGCGGCACTCGCACGCCTTCCGCCGGAAAGATCTCTGTTTTGGGATCGTTCGACTCATCTTCACCTGCGATGACCACAGGCTCGTTGCGCTCTTGCGCCGTCGCGGGCATCGCGTCCACTGGAGGCGCCACCATGACGGGCCGCTCCTGCGTGCACGCGGCAAGCGGAAGTGCAAGCGCAAGAAGCGCCATGCGCAAACTCTTCCGGGCACCGCAAGGCGATGTCATCCCCCGTCCCCTCAAATGTCCCAGTCTTCCCAACGAACGGACGAATCGCAGCCCGCTCGATAGAGCCATGCTGGCCACTCAAGGTTGTTACACGCAAGTTAAACACGTTAGCGGTGCGGCTCGCACCGCATTGAATACGTCGGCCGCTAAGGTGTCCCCGGCTGTGTGCGCGCCTTTGGAATCTGAAGCCGTACCGAACGCTGGTCCCTGCTTGCCACGATACCGGCGGCGTCGATCCGATCGATCCGCCATTCGCCAAGCTTGTCGCCCGGACCCACCCTCATCGAAGGTGCCCCGTTGCGCTCGACGATCGCGCGCTGTGTGGTGCTATCGGCGACTATGCCAACAACCCGAAACGCCGATAACTCACCCGCGCCCCCGCTTGAAGCCGAAGCAACTGCCGCCGCTGGCCGTACCGCGGGATCGGGCTTCCGGCCCGCGTTGAAAAGCGGCCGCGCGATGACGTCGTCATACGCCGTTGCCGGCGGCAACGCACGCAGCTTAACAGCCGGCACTGTTCGCACTTCGACGACGGCAGGGGCATCGAAGAAATCGAACGCGCGCATCGGCGATGGCAACAATGCTGCGATCAGAGCCAACACACCGGCCGCAGCGACGATCCAAAGCGACCGGGAAAGCGTCTCAAACATCACAACGCCCCCCGCGTGTGCGCTGACACCACGACATCGACGATGAGCTTGTTCACAACGTTCGGCTTTGGCCCGACCGGCACCGCCGCCGCAAACTCCGCGTCCGGTTCGCGAACGGATATGCGCTCGATCTTGAGCAGTGGCCGGGATGCGCCAATCGTGTGAAGAGCTTGCACCAGCGCCGCGATATCGGCCTCGACGGTTGCCTGCACGGCAATCTCGCCGGCAACCGCCTCGGCGCGCCCCTCCAGTGTCTGGCCGCTCATCACGATCGCGCCCGCCGAGGAGAATGCGCGATTCACCACCGTCTGCAGTTCCGCAACAGCCGTTCCCGGCGCCGTCTCGAATGCGAGCGAGCGGACGCTGGGGTTGGTCTCTATCGCCTTTGCCGCAGCCGCAAGCTGCGGTGTCGCGTCCATCAAAGCCTGTAGCTTTGCCGCTTGCTGGCGCAGCATGGCGACGCGCTCTTCATGCTGCGCGATAGACGCCCAACCCGGCGCAATGACGAACGCCCACAGCACAATGGCAGCCAGCGCCAAGGTCCCAAGCGCCAGGCAGCGCTGCAGCAATGGCGACAGGGTCACTTTCATAGCGCCCCCGTTTCGAGTTGAAGCGCGATCTCAAAGCGTTCAACACCGGTTTCCGCTTTGCGCACGACCGGCGAAACGAACTTGACGTTCTTGAACGCCGGCGAACCCTCCAAGAGTCCGATGAGATCAGGCGCGTTCGCGGCCAAACCGGAGAGTTGAAGCACGTTCCCCTCGAGCTTGAGATCGAGAAGCTGAACGCTGTCGGGCAAGAGACGCGTGAGTTGCTGCAAGACATTGAGGGTTACCGCAGGGTCATGCGCATTGGCCCGCGCGATCGGCGCACCCATGCCATCGACGCTCTGCCTCAACGCGGCGCTTCGCGCAGCAGCCGGCCGGAGTTCTGCGACGCGCGCCTCCCAGGATTTGATTTCGCTCTCTCCGGCCTGTCCCCACGCATAGATCGCGACGATCCAAATCGCGGCGGCGGCCGCTGCCAATCCCAGGGCGCGTTGACGCGTTTGGCGAAGATCAGCAGCGTTCTGCGGTTCGCTGAGGTCAAAGCCTTGCGGCTCGCCGTTGTCGCCTTCGATATCGACGGCGGCGGACGTGAACCCAAGCGCGCGCAAACGCTGCTCGATAGGTTGAACGCGCTGCAACGGCACGATCGCGACGTCAACCAGCATCACGGACTTCCCGGTATCGTAGCCCGCGATCCGCGTTGCCGTGCGCACCGCGTCGGCTTTGAAAGGCGAGAGCCTGTCGATCTGCAAGTCCACCGCCTGACGCGCGTGCGCAAGCGACATCTGCGGAAGCTCCAAACGCCGCGTGATGGCGAAGTCGCGCGGCAACAAAACCGTCAGTTTCGAAAGAGGCGCGCCGCTTGCCGCGTTCAGTAGCCTGTCTGCCAAATCCCCGTCGCTCAACTTCGTGTCCAGCGCGACAGCTTCGGCGTCCGGCGAAGGACGCAAGAACCACCGGTCCGTCCGAACGTGAAGCACCGCGTGCCGCCGCGCCGCAACCGGCGTCTGACGCCAAGGAACGAGAGCCCGCAACTCACCAAGCCACCAACGGAAGAAACGCGTAGCCAAGCCAGGCAAATCGGCGATCTGCGCGGGCGCACCTAAATCGATCGTCACCGGCTCACGCATGCGGGCACCCGAACGTGTCTGCATTGTAGACACAAAGGGGGTCCTGCGTGATGCGCGTGCGTATCGTGAGCGGCGGCCAACGGCGGTTTGAGTCCGGCGGAAACGAAGCGCGTATCAGCACGAGCTGAGGCGCGCCGGACCGGTCAGTCCAACTGTCCGACCAGCGCATTGCAGTGCCGTCGCGCGCGCCATAACCGATCGTGACCGACTCTGCGCCGCTTAGCAGAACCTGCGTCTTCGGTTGCGCGGCCTTGGCCGCGCTCTGCCAGGTGAGCAACAGCTGCTGGCGTCCGGCCCCTCCCTCTACACGCAGATCGAAGCGGGTAAGACCCTCTGCACCGAATGCCGAAGGCGCGGAAGCGGTGAACGACAACGAGCCTGCCGTCCCGCGAAAGAGATCCAAGTCGACCGCGAACGAAGGGTCGAGCTCGCGCGGCATCGCACGTTGCAACAGCATCCTGAGTAACGTCTGTGCACCTTGTACGCGCTCGACGGCTTCGACCTTTGCTTCGCTCAGCTCCCAAGCTCTAGCTCCAAAACGTACACCGCCGCTCATCGCCACGGCGATGAACCCGAGCAGCGCCAGTGCAATCACGAGTTCAAGCAGCGAATACCCCTTCACGGCGCCGCCTCCAGCAACAGCAGCCGCTCGATCGTGACGCCACCGGAACGGCCGGGCCAGGTTACTGTCAATTTCAACGACACCAGTTGTTGCGCCTTCGCGCCGGAAGCGACATCCAAACGCCAACGGAACGATGTATCTTCGACCGTCCCTTGCAACACGTCCGGCAGCCGCCGCAGCGCGACGATACGGTCGAGTTCCGACTGCGCAATCAGCACGGCCTCTTCGACTTCGGCAGCACGGTCGAACGTCCGGAATCCGGTGCCTATCGCTTCGTAGAGTGCGACCACCGTGATGGCGAGGACGGCAAGCGCCACCAGACTTTCAATGATCGTGAAGCCGCGTTGCCCAGTCATTGCCGAGCCTCCGCGGTAGGCCGTCCGGTCAGCGGCTCGGCCGCGATGCTGATCTGCGCGTCGCCGCGCATGAGCGTAAGCGTTCCTGTGATGGTCCCGTCCCAAGCGATCACAACATCGCGAACTTGCGCCACAGTTCCCGGCGTCAATGAAATTGTATCCCCGCTCGTAGCAACGATCTCGTTCGCTGTATTGCCAGCAACGCTAAGCACCATGTCTGCCTGCCGGTCCAGCGCCTCGCCGCGCAGGCGCCGCAGCGCCGTCAGAACCGTGCGCGCGTCGGCGCGCAAAGTGATCCGTTCGACCGAGGCCTGCACCGTGGGCGTCGCAACGACGATTAGCAGCGCCACGATGCCGAAGACCACAATCAACTCCAGAAGGGAATAGCCGTGCCTCATAACGCCAGCTCGTTGGCTGCCAGAATGCCGCTTACGACCCCGCTCATGATCGCTGCAACCACTAGGCCTAGGACGATCGTGACAGCAGGCAGCAGCAATGCCGATAGCCGGTCGAGCTTTGTCTGCACGTCCCGGTCCAGGATGTCCGCGGCCTCGTTCAGCATCGGCCCCAGGCGCCCCGTTTCTTCGCCGACCGCCGCGAACTCGATGATGGCGCGCGGCAGCGCATCGCTTGCCTCCAATGCGCTCTTCAATGACCTGCCCTGCCGCACAAGCTCGATTGCACCCGACAGGCGTTGCCTCAAGTGCACGTTTCCGACCGCAGCTTGAGCCGTCTCTAGCGCACGGTTCAACGGCATCCCGCCGGCAAGCAACATCGCCACGTTCCGTCCGAACTGCGCCGCGTACATCCGCCGCGGAATGTCGAGCAGCAGCCGTGAGCGAAACGACCAGCGTGCAAGCGCCACCTGCGCCGCCGGTTGCTGAAGCATATAGAGAAGGCCACCGAGCATCACGACCGAACCGATCGTGACCAGCGTGCCGTGTGCGTTGAAGAATTGAGACACGCCGACCAAGATTGCGGCCGGCCACGGCAACGCGTCCCCGCTTTGCTCGAAGAGTGGCGCCAAACGGGGTACGACCGTTGTGAAGATGATCGCAAGAACGATGATCATGACGACCACCAGCAGCGCCGGGTAGATCATGGCAGACACTGCACGATCAGTGAGTTCCTTGTTCCGGGTTTCCGCCGCCGCTAAACGCACCATGACGTCCGGCAAGCGCCCGCTCGCCTCGCCTGCCGCCACCAGCCGCCGCATCGGCTCGGGAAAAAGCGACCCCGCACGCTGCATGGCGGCCGATAGCGGCTCGCCGGAACGCACGCCTTCAAGCATCGCCTGCGCAGCACTTTTCCCGCGCACTCGCGCCGTCAATGCTAGCGTCGCGGTCAGCGCCCGCTCGACGGTCAAGCCCGCCTGCAACAGCGTTCCCAGCTCCCGAAGCAGCGAGAGCCGGTCGTTCGCGGCACCAAACTCGGGCAACAGTCGCGTCGTCGCGAACGCGGCAGCAGTGCCAGACGCGCGCTCCACGATGCTGACTGGCGTCCGGCCCAACGCGAGGATTCGCTCTACCGCCGCAGAGCGGTTCGGCGCCTCGATCACGCCGCGCCCGATTGCGCCGTCGGGGCCTGCGGCCTCATACGCAAAATTGGGCACGGCACTCCATCCACAGACCTCGGACGAGTTGTCGGCTTCCGCCGTTAATTCTTCCTTACCGGCGGGCGGCCGATTAGGTTTTCCAATCGCTTGACGATAACGTCCTGCGGCGTTCCGTAAGCGAGCGTGTCGACAACAGTCCCGTTAGCATCGAGCAGAAAAACCGCTGCGGTGTGATCGAGGGTGTAGTCGTCGCCCTTCAACGCCACACGTTCGCGAACGACTGCAAACGCCTTTGCGATACGCTCAATCTCTGCCGTCGGTCCCGTCAACGCCCGGACGCGCGAACCAAAGCTGGAAAAGTAGGACTTCATGACGGCAGGTGTGTCGCGTTCGGGATCAAGCGTCACAAACACGACTTGTACGCCGTTTGCGCGCTTGCCGATGTTCTTGAGCGCCGCGTCCAACTCCCACACGGTTACCGGACAGATCACAGGGCAATGCGTGAAGCCGAAGAACACCGCACGCGGCCGTCCGTGAAGCTCCTGCCACCGCACGGCGGTCCCCGCCTCATCCGTCAGGGCGGCATCGCCGATGCCCCGTCCTAGTTTTGTAAGGTCGTCCGCCACAACCGGCCCCGGAATCGACTCACGCTCCGTAGGCGCCGCAGCAACAGTCCAAACGCTGCCGGAAAATAATGCTGCGAAAACAATGCTCTGCACGACGTTCTTACGCATCGACTCTCACTTTCGCATCGCGTTCGCCAAGGTGCCCGCATCTCGCCAACGACCGCTTACCTTGACACAAGTTTGGGGCTGCCGCGTCCTGAATATGAAGAGCGGAGCATGATTCGTCGTAGCTGCGCGGGGCTTCATGGACGGGGGACTTTATGTACGACAGGCGTATCCGGCTGCTTGCGGCCGCAATTGGTTTGGTTAGCGCAACGGCGGCCGCCGAAGCCGACCGGCTCAATTTGGCCGCGGGCGCAGAGTACTCGACCGGCGACTACGGTGAGCCGCAGGACACCGCCGTTTGGTACGAGTTCGTCTCCGCCCGCTACTCGATCGCGCCGTGGGCGTTCAAAGTCACCGTGCCCTTCCTGCAAATTGACGGCCCTGCGACCGTCACCGACGACGGCGAAGTCGAGGGCGGCGGCGTCGACCGCATGGTCAACGGCATCGGTGACGTTTCCCTCTCCACGACCTACACGTTTTCGTGGAAGCCGGAGAAAATGTATCTCGACCTCATCGGCCGCGTCCGCCTGCCGACCGGCGACGACGACCGCGGCTTGGGCAGCGGTGAAATCGACTATTCGCTCGTCGCCAACCTCGACAAGGGCTTCGAAGGCTTCAACGTCTACGTCGAAGCCGGCCGCCGCTTCCTCGGAAGCTCGGTCGCAAGCCCCCGCGAAGACGGCTGGCTCGCCGGTGCAGGCATCTCGACCGACCTCACCAAAGAAACCGAGATCGGCGCTTCTTTCGCTTGGCGCGAAGCGGCATTCGAAGGGTCCGCAGACCCCGCCGACGTCAGCGCCTATGTGAAGCACTATGTAACGCCCGACCTGCGCGTAAACGTCTACGCGCTCGCCGGCCTTTCGAACGGCAGCCCCAACGCCGGCGGCGGCATCACATTGACGTGGACGGCCTATCGCAGCGAGTAGTCTCTCAGTTGACGCTGCTCCTTCGCTGCAAACCGCCGTTTCGCCCATCTGAAGTGAGAGAAGTGAGACACAGTTTATGTCTCTCAGTTCTCTCACTTGCGCCGGGTCCATGCCGCCCGCCGAAGGCAAAACGAGCGGCGCGAAGCGCGTCACCGGATTTCTTTCTGAACTGAACATCAGCGGTGATAATAGGCAAACCAGCCGGTCGGGTTAAGCCGGCACATCGCCGCGCACAACCTGTCGCAGGGGCCGTCGTTGGCTATTGCTGGACCACGGTGGCAGTCGCCGCCCAGCTCTGCAGGAAGCCGCGGTTGCAACCTGTATCGCTGATCCAGCCGAAGGCCTTCACTTTGGCGATCTGGAGGCCGGCTGCGTAGCCGTTGCCGATGCTGATCGTCTGGGACCGCCCCGGCGACAAGAGGCCGGTGCCGCCGAGCGTGCGGCTGAGGTCGTAGGTGAAGACATGGATGCCAACCTTAGAGCAATGCATCGGCGAGGCTTGGATCGTCACCGAATAGTTGAACTGCGGACCGGCCGAGGTGAAGCGAAGCTCGGGCGTTGCCTGCGGGCCTAGGCATTCGTTGACGGTGCCGGCATACGAGTTGTTCGTGACGCAGGTGCCTTGCAGAGACTGCGCGGGTTCGGCGCTGGCCGCACCGATGGCTGCAAGGAACCCCACGAGCGCGGCGTGAAGCTTTATGCTCATGACGCCCCTCATGGGATCACGACGAGTTCGACGAAAGCAGCCCAACTCTCCATGCGGCCTTCGTTGCAGCCGCCCATTTGACCGAGGACGCGGATCGCGACCGTTTGATTGCCCGGTGGGAAGTCGTTGCCGATGTTGACAATTTCATTTTCGCCTGCGCCCAAGAAGCGCCGGGTTTTGCCGAACATACGGTTGCGATCCGTGACCGACCAAACCTGATAATTTACCGCCGAGCAGTGCGTCGAAGGCGCGGCGATCCTCAGCGCGTACATAGTGCCAACGCCCGCCGCGTTAAATGTGAAGGTGGTATCGGCGCGCGCGGCGCAGGTGGTCCACTGCGAGTTGGGAATCCGGTCGGACGCTTCGCAGCCGCCCGAAACGCGAATGGTATCCGCCGCTGCGGGCCAGACGGCAGCGGACAGTGCCAAAGCAGTCAGTGCAGTGATATGCGCTAGCGTTCTAGACATCGAGTTTCGCTCCGTGAAATCAGCGAAGCGACCGTGTCTTAGGCCTGAAGTCTTGGCGCTCCCCGTTTGGGTAGTGCCCGTCAGCTTTGTGGGACCTGTTTGATCAGCGTCACAAGTTGGGCTTGGCTTTCGGCGCCGGTCTTTCGGAAGGCGCCCTTCAGGAGGAAGCGCGCAGCTTCGACACTAACGCCGCGTTCGGACGCATAGGTGGCCAAGGTCTTGCCGGCTCCGAGTGCCGCGGCGAGCCGGGCTTCGGACGGGGTCAGGTCGAACCAGGCGCGAAGCCGGTCGACCTCGATCAGCGGTGCCGGATGGGGCATCGATATCGAGAGGATGATTCTTGCGCCTTCGATCCAATCGCCCAGAACTTGCTCGCGTCGCGGACGGACGTTCATGGCGAGCGCGGCATAGCGCTCTCCGCCGGCGCTGTCGATGTTGAAGGCATCGCTGGCCGGCGTGTCTTGCGCGGCGAGCGCCGACAGCCGCTTTTGCACGTCCATGCTGGCGAAGAGCGCGCGGCCGTCGTGCATCGCGTAGAGACCGCGACCCGCAAGTTGATCCGCCTTAGCGTTGTGGCTGACGACGCGAAGGCTTGCGTCCAGGGCGAGAACGGCGACGTGGCCTAGGTTAAGCGCGGCCTCGGCCCCTGCGGCGCGCAGATGTGCTTCCGCAAGGCCGTGGCTGATACGCATCGTGCGCTGGACATGCGGCGCGATGAGCCTCAGGCCGCGCTTCAAGCAGTCAACCTCGCGGTCCGGCGGCCCCGGCATCGCGAGCGCCAATTGCTCGTCGTCGGCTCGGTCGAAGATCACGAACAGCGCCATCTCCATGCGCCAGGTCTTCAAGAATTTTTGGTAGAGATCGCTCTTGAGGAACTCCGCACGGGTGAGCAGTTCGTCGGTGTCGATAACGTGCCCCATCGGTAAGCCGGCAGCCCGCGCACTCCACACGTTCGTGCCGGCAAAGACCGTCTCGTAGGCTTGGATCGCGTGCGCGACGAGGCCGGTTGTGCCGACCCAACGCACGGCCGGGCGGTTCATCCCCTCCCACATCAGCGCGGCCACATCCCAGTCCGGCGGGCTGAACAGCGAAACAAAGCGCGTAAGCGTATCGTTCCAGCGCGACGGCTCCAACGCACACTCGTAGATGTCGCCGATGAGCGCTGAGAGTTGGAGCGGATCGATTTGAGGCGTACGAGAGCTCAAGCTGCGTGGACCCGGTCGGGTAAGAGGTAAGCATAGATAAGCCGTAGCTGGCGTGAAGTCTGCCTTCGCCCTCGCTGTTTCAGCCTTCGCACGAAGCACTGGCTGGCGTCAGTCACCCGAAGCCGCGCAGTCCCCCTACGCCAAGGCTGCATGGCTGGCTTGCCGAGCCGTAGCTCGCGTGAAGCCCGCCTACGCCCGAAGGGGGCTTCGGCGTGGCAGCCTTCGCTCTGCTTCGCGAGCGAAGGCTGGCGGATGGGGTGAGATTCGAACTCACGGAGGGTCGCCCCTCGCCGGTTTTCAAGACCGGTGCCTTAAACCACTCGACCACCCATCCCGCTCATGCTGCGGACGCGAGATGTAGCATTGGCGGATGCGCTGGAAAAGAGCACCGCGGCGTTCGCGCTTGCGGCAAAACCGAGCCTGCATTTCCAAGCGATCCGGCGAAGAAACCATGCTGCATGTGCGCTTGTCACATCCACCTCGTCCGCGATCATTTGTGAACGAGGCCACAATCAATGTGGTGTAGATTGCTGCAAATCAGTGCCGTGCTTCGAAGATTCGCGAAGCAAAAGCAGACGAACAGATCTGCTGGCACACATGGGAGATGTGAATGTCCGACTCTGCGATCACCGCTTTCAACACGTTGCAACCGGCCATCGTGCGCACGATCCGCGAGGCGTTCGACGACGCCGTGAAAGAGATCGAAACCCGCCGCGGCGCCTTGCCGGAGTGCGAACGTATCAAGGTGGCAAAGCACCTGGTGGATATGGCCAAGCACGGCGAGTGCAGCTTTGAGCGGCTGCGCGGCGCCGCGCTGAACGCCGTTCCGCTCTAAAAGCCCCAAACTTGCCCATCAGCGCGGCCGCGTGGAACACTCTGCGCGGACATGCGCCTGATCCCGTTCGCCGCTTTGCTCTTGCTGGCCTGCCTTGGCTCCGCTGCGGCGGGACCACTCGATCGTATTGAAACCACACCACCTGGCTGGCGCGGGCCGGTATTCGAACCCAGCTACGCTTTCCCGAAAACGGTGCGCGCGGAACCCCATCCCTGGGACACGATCAGCTTTCGCAAAGAACCCGAACGATATCTGCGCTTGCTTTTGAACTACGCGCTGGAGGGCCAGGATCGCGTGGATTGGCGTTTGGCCCATAACAAGACGCGCCGCTGGTATCATGTCCCTTGGCTGGGGCCGGGCTCGACGGGCAGGGAATTCATCCACGGCCTGACCCGCGCACGCGACTTCGCGCCGGGTGAGATGAGCTCAACACAAACTTCTTGCCGTCAAAACTGGGGCCTCGCGTTCTACAACGACGTGGGCGGCGTTGTGCTGGGCAAGATGTGGGGACGCGGTGCGCGCGACCCGAACCTGGACGCACTTCCTTTTCCCGAAGGAACGGTGGCGGTAAAACTCGTGTTCACCGAAGCGACAGCCGACGACGACCCGAAACTCGCCGGGGCGCCGGAACTCGCCGCCAACGTCCACGTTGATCTGCAACCCGGCGACGAGGCTTGCGCGACTGCCGCCGATGCAAACGGCAAACCCGCGCAACGCGCGCCGAAGACGCTGCGCCTGATTCAGGTCGATCTTGCCGTGCGCGAGAACCGCGCGAGTTACAAGACCGGCTGGGTCTTTGGCAGCTTCCGCTATGACGGCTCCCTGCCCGGCACCGACCCGTGGACGAAGCTTGTGCCGCTGGGCCTCATGTGGGGCAACGATCCGCAGCTGAGCGACGCGAATGCGGCAGCGGGTGCGAAGCCCCGCCAGAGCATCATCTTTCCTGCCGGCCAAGGCTTCGGGCGCGGCGGGCGGATGAACGGCATCGCCGACGACCGCGCCTCCGCCTGCTCGTCCTGCCATATGGCTGCGCAATGGCCAACGGTCGCTCGGATGACCGCACCCGCAAACTGGGCGGACGCTAAATGCTGGTTCAGGAACCTCGACGCCCGCTACACGTTCGGCTTTCCGCCGGGTCAAGGCAGCGGCTGTGGCGATCCCGATGCACTGAGCAAAGTTCGCGCGTTGGATTTCTCGCTCCAACTGACGATCGCTCTTAGAAACTGGAGCATGGAACGAAAGCGCATCGGCCGCACCGCAGTCGGCAAGCTGAGGCACGACGGCACGAACTTGAAGGTCGACGGCCTAGAGAGCTTGAACCTCAAGCAATAGCCGCTTCATCGGCCACGCGCCTTCTTCGCCGCGACCAACGGCAGATCGCGCGGAATCGGTGCCTTGCGCGCGGACTTCTTTTTCGTCCGCCCCTTGAGCGCCGCCTCATACGCGCGCCGGGCCCACTTCGCGAGCTCGTCAGCATCATCAAGCAGCCGCGGCGGCAGCTCGAAATAGCTGGTCATGACGGCCTCCCGGCCCTTCATCTCGAACGTGAACGGTTTCATGCCTTCGCGCTCGAAGGCGGGCCGCGTCTCGTCGCTCACTTTAAGGTAGATGCGCTCGTCCGCAATGAGCGCGAAAACCTGGTCCTTGAAATAGACACCCGCGCCGCCGAACATCAGCTTGATCTTGATCGTCCCAAGCCCCGCGAACAGGTCCGTCACGTGGTCGCGAAACTCGGCGCTGACCGCCACCTACTGCACCGCGGCCTTCAGCGCTACGGATTCGCCGCAGCCGCAGGCGCTCGTCTGGTTCGGGTTGTTGAACACGAAGCGCGCCTGCAGCTTGTCGCGCACGAAGTCCATCTCCGTCCCGATCAGAAACAGGATCGCCTTCGGATCAATCAAAATGCGCACGCCCTTGTCCTCGACCACTTCGTCGAGCGGGTTTTGCTTCTCGGCATAGTCCATCGTGTAGGACATGCCTGCACAGCCCGCGTTCTTCAGGCCCACGCGGATACCCACGAACGGCTTCTCAGCCTTGTCCATCGCGGCCTTCACCTGCGCAGCGGCGGCGTCGGTCAGACGCAGCGCCTTCGGCCGTTCGCGGCGGGGTCTGGGGGTTGGTTCGCTCATGAGATGAATCTGGGCCTAGAACATGTTGAGTTCAAGTTTCGCCTCTTCCGACATGCGTTCGGGCGTCCAGGGCGGGTCGAAAACCATGGTCACCGTGATTTCGCCAAGGCCCGGCACCTTCGAAACCGCGTCCTTCACCCACCCAGGCATCTCGCCCGCGACCGGGCAGCCCGGCGCCGTCAGCGTCATGTCGATCGCGATGTCTTTGTTGTCCGACACGTCGATTTTGTAGATGAGGCCAAGCTCGTAGATATCGACCGGAATCTCAGGATCGAACACGGTCTTGAGCGCGCCGATCAGCACTTGGGTGAGCTCTTCCAGCTCTTCGGGCTTCAGCCCGCCGCTCTCGAGGGGCAATGGAATTTGCGCGCTCATGCGAAGATCGCCCGTGCTTTGTGCAGCGCCTCGATCAGAACGTCGACCTCGGCCCGCGTGTTGTAGAACGCGAACGAAGCGCGCGCTGTCGCGGTAACGCCGAGCCGCTCCATCAAAGGCTGCGCGCAATGATGGCCTGCGCGAACCGCAACACCTTGCCGGTCCACCAGCGTCGCCACGTCGTGCGCATGCGCGCCGTCCATCGTGAATGAGATGATCGAACCCTTCCCCGGCGCCTGACCTTGAATGCGGATCCAGTTCAAGTCCTTGAAGCGCGCGGTCGCATAGGTCAGCAAATCGTGCTCCTGCGCAATCAGGTCGGCACGATTGAACGCGCTGATGTAGTCGATCGCGGCACCCAAACCTACTGCCTCGATGATCGGCGGCGTGCCTGCTTCGAACCGTTGCGGTGAGCGACCATAGGTGATGCGATCGAAATGCACCTCGTCGATCATTTCCCCGCCGCCCTTGAACGGGGGCAAGCGTTCCGCCCATTCGCGCTTCATGTAAAGCACGCCGATTCCTGTGGGCCCATAAAGCTTGTGACCCGTCGCGACATAGAAATCGCAGTCCAGATCCTGCACGTCGACCGCCTGATGCACCGACGCCTGGCACCCGTCGAACAGCACAGGGATACCGCGCGCATGGGCGATGCGCACGATTTCCTTCGCCGGCGTCACCGTGCCCAGCACGTTCGACATGTGCGTCACTGCCACGATCTTCGTGCGCGCGGACAG
>JBJXEH010000064.1:0-11966 GCA_046153995.1 Micropepsaceae bacterium | reverse complement strand
TTCGATACCGCTTTCGAAGTCGTTGCGGTCCACGTAGTCGGCGTAAGCCGCGTCGATGACGAGCAGGCAGTCTTTCGGCAGGCCCGAGCGCAAGCGGCGCAGTTCAGCGGCCGTGTTGTAGCTGCCGGTCGGGTTGTTCGGGTTGGTGACGAAGGCAATCTTCGTCTTGTCGGTCGCGCGTGCGAGTAAGGCGTCGATGTCCGTGCGCAGTTCCGGCTCAGGGACGGCGACGGGGATCGCGCTCGCGGCGCGTGCCACGATCGGATACACGATAAAGCCGTGAGCGCTGTAGAGGACTTCATCGCCCGGCGAACAGTAAATCTGCGGAAGCAAGTGCAAAATTTCGTCGGAGCCGTTGCTGCAGACGATGCGGTCGGGGTTCAGGCCGAACGCTTCGCCGATGGCGCGGCGCAGTTCGGACGCGCTGCTGTCGGGGTAGATGTGCATGTTTCCGGCAGCGGCTTTGTAGGCTTCGATGGCGGCGGGGCTTGGGCCTAAGGGCGACTCGTTCGAGGACATTTTGAAGACGCGCGCGGCGCCATCGGCGGTCGCGCGGCCGCCGACGTAGGGTGCAATATCCAAGATGCCGGGAACGGGTTTCATTCACCTTCTTTAGAACATGGGTGCGGTTAAAGAAAACATTGACTTGGGGACGCGGCAGACCGTCAATCGCCCGCTTTTGCGGACGGAGCGACTCACGCGTTATGTCACAGCTGTTTCAGCCGATAGCGGCCGCTACGGGCGGTGCGGGCGAGACGCATACGTTCGCGGCGCTGAAGCTCGACTCGGGCGAGACGCTTTCGCCGGTTACCATTGCGTGGAAGACGTTCGGTAAGCTGAACGCGGCGAAGACGAACGCGTTTCTGCTGGCCCACGCGCTGACCGGCGATCAGTACGCGGCGGAGGCGCATCCCGTTACGGGTAAGCCCGGGTGGTGGGCGTCGATGGTGGGGCCGGGCTTGCCGATCGATACGAACCGCTTCCACGTGATCTGCGTGAACGTCATCGGCGGGTGCATGGGATCGTCCGGGCCGCATGCGGTGAACCCGTCCACGGGTAAGCCTTATGGCTTGAGTTTTCCCGTCATCACGATCCGCGACATGGTGCGGGCGCAGGCGATGCTGCTCGACCATCTTGGCATCGGTAGTTTGTTCTGCGCGGCCGGCGGGTCGATGGGGGGCATGCAGGTGCTGCAGTGGGCGGCGAGTTACCCCGAGCGCGTGTTCGCGGCGCTGCCGCTTGCGACCGCGGCGCGGCATTCGGCGCAGAACATCGCGTTCCACGAGGTGGGGCGCCAGGCGATCATGGCCGATCCGGAGTGGGCGGGCGGCGACTACATTGCGCAAGGCACGAACCCGAAGAAGGGGCTCGCCGTCGCCCGCATGGCGGCCCACATCACGTATCTTTCGGAAGCCGCGTTGCACCGCAAGTTCGGGCGCAATCTGCAGAACCGCGAGGCGGTGTCTTATGCTTTCGACGCGGACTTTCAGGTCGAGAGTTATCTGCGGCATCAGGGGTTGAGCTTCGTCGACCGGTTCGACGCGAACGCCTATCTCTACATCACGCGGGCGATGGATTATTTCGATCTCGCGGCCGATTACGACGGCGTGCTCGCGAATGCGTTCAAGGGTGCGGCGACACGGTTTTGCGTGGCTTCGTTCACGTCGGATTGGCTGTTCCCGACGGCGGAATCGAAGAAGGTCGTGCATGCGTTGAACGCCGCTGGGGCGAACGTCAGCTTCGTCGAGTTCGCGACAGACAAGGGGCATGACGCGTTCCTGCTGGACGTGCCGGAAATGTTTCAGACGCTGCGCGGGTTCATCGACGCGGCGGCAGTTGCGCGGGGGCTTTGAGACATGCTCGCGAAACCGCCACCGTTACGCCCGGACTTAGCGCGGATCGCCGAGATGGTGACGCCGTCGGCGCGCGTGCTCGACATCGGCTGCGGGGGCGGGGAGTTGATCGATCATCTGGCGCGCACGAAGGCCGCCGACGCCCGCGGGATCGAGCTTAGCCAGGCGGGCGTGAACGCCTGCGTGGCGAAGGGTTTGCCGGTGATTCAGGGCGACGCGGATACGGACCTTCGCGATTACCCGGCGCAGTCGTTCGACTTTGCGATTTTGAGTCAGACGATTCAGGCGACGCACAAGCCGAAAGAAGTTCTGGCGCAGCTGCTGCGCATCGGCAAGCGCGTGATCGTTTCGTTTCCGAATTTCGGGTTTTGGAAGGTGCGGTTGAAGCTCGCGCTGACCGGGCGGATGCCGCGCACGGGCGTGTTGAACTATGCGTGGCACGAGACGCCGAATATTCATCTTTGCACGATTGCAGACTTCGTGGCTTTGACGCGCGAGATCGACGCTTCGATCGAGCAATCGCTGGCCGTCAGCGAAGCGGGCCAAGTGCGCGAGCTTAGCGAGCCCGGCTATTGGGATAATTTGACTGCCGAGGGCGCGATCTTCCTGTTGGCGCCCTCCTTTGCCAAGGCTTCGGAGGGCTGACGCGCGTCCGCCGTTGCTTTCGGCGAAGGGCGGACCAGCACCGGCCGCGCGGGTACGCGCTGGCGTAAGCCGCGGTCGGGGGCGAGCGCGATGATTTCCTTCGTGACTTCCATCAAATGAACGCCGGCGAGTTGCGGCCAGATGCGTTGGCCCCAGCGTTCCCAGCGCACGCCGTTGCGTACGAGGAAACCTGCGCCGAACGGCGGCATGTGCAGGCAGCTGGTCGAGGCGGTCGGCGTGAACATCGCGTCTGTGAGTAAGCGGTTCAGCTGACCGCGCGAGAACGGGCGGCCATGACCGAAGGGCGTCGTCTCAACCTGGGCCCACAGACTGGTGCGGTTTGGGGCGATCACCACGACGCGGCCGGACGGCGTGAGTACGCGCCAGATTTGGCGAAGTAGCGGGCGCAGTGTTTCTGTGGTTTCCAGAAGATGGGCCACGACCACGCGGTCGATCGAGGCGTCGGGCAGCGGCAGCGCGCTTTCGTCGGTGAGCGCGGCCAAGTTCTCCGCTTTCGAGGGCCAGTACGCGACGCCTTGTTGGGCTGGCATGAGCGCGATCACGCGCGCGGCTTCGCCTTGGAACGGGCGCAGATAGGGCGTCGCGTAGCCGAGGCCCAGTACCGCCATGCCTTTGACGTTCGGCCAAACCTCGCGCAGGCGCGTGCGGATGTAGCGGCGCGCGATTTGGCCAAGCTCGCGATCGTAAAAGGTTTGGAGTTCGCCCGCGTCTAGGTGCATGGCGGGCCCCTCAACCGGCGGCCTCGGACGCCGTCTTCTTCTTCAGGTGCCTGATCCAGCGCGGATCGACGTTGGCGATCGGGACATAGATGAAGACATCCGTCGTGCCGAATTGATGGTCGATCACCGCGCCGTCGCCGATCTGCGCGCCGGAGCGGACGTAGCCCTTCACCAATGGCGGGAGCGAACGAAGCGCTTCGGCGGCGTCGATTTGGTCCTTAGGCATCAGGTCCATGGAGACATAGCGCGCGGGTAACGCGCGAACGCTTGCTGCCTCTTTCGTGCCGTGGAAGTGATGCAGATACGAGAGCTGCAACGCCAGCGCCTTCGGGTCGGTGCCGGGTAACGACGCGCAACCGAACATCAGCGCCACGTCGTGGCGGATCAGATAAACGAGAAGCCCGCGCCAAAGCAGCTGCATCGTGGGACCGGTGCGGAAATCCATCTCCACGCAGGAGCGGCCGAGTTCGAGCAGGCGCTGGCCGGCGCGCGCCTTCAGCATCGCGGCGATGTCGTATTCGCCGGCGGTATAGAAGCCGGTGGGCGAGCGCGCGGCCGCGTCTTCGCGCATCAGCCGGTAGGTTGCGATCACGCGGCCGTCGTCGCGGTTGATGACGAGGAGGTGTTTGCAGATGGGGTCGTAAGCGTCGAAGTCGCGGCCGGCCGCTGCCATCTCCGGCGAGGGCTTTGCGCTCATCTCGCGGTAGAAGACGTCGTAGCGCAGGCGTTGCGCAGCCTCGACTTCGGCCGGTGTCGTCGCTAGGCGCACCTCAAGAGAGCCCGAGCTATCGAGGATGTGGTTGCTGCCAGCGGTTTGCGGCGTGGTGCCGGTCATTCGAGTTTCCGCGGGCCTCTCAAGAACCGGCCCGCTTAGCGTTGGTTCGGGCGCAACTTAAGGGACGCCCGTGCCGGTGGCAAACCCGGGCTTTAACGAAGCGCCATGGTCCCTGCGCATGAGCCACCACAGCAGTATAAGCCCCGGGATCGCGAGGGCTGTTGCGATGATGTAGTACCAAACCCAACCCACCGCAGCGACAGCGTAACCGGCAGGTGCGGACAGGCCAATGCGCGCTTGGCTCGCCAGCGACGATAGCAGCGCATACTGCGTTGCGGTGTAGTTGCGGTTGCCGCAGAGCATCGACATGTAGGCGACGAATGCGGCGCCGCCGATGCCGGTCGCAAAATTTTCGACGCCGACCGAACCCGCAAGGGCTGCGAACGCCCAGAAGCCTGGCGCGCCGCCGCCATTGATCGCCGCGAAGGTGAGTTGCTTCGTGCCTTCGGCGTCCGGAATGCCTATCGCTGCCGTTATATCCGGGAGCGCGAGTGCGGGCCAAATGAAAATCAAGTTCGTCGCCATCTGGGCGATACCGCCAACCCACAGCGCGCGCATGACGCCGACGCGATTGGCGATGATGCCGCCGATGTAGCCACCGATCAGCACCGCAAAGAACCCGAACGGCCATTGGATCGCCGCGTACGTCGCCTTCTCGAACCCGAGCTTCAGGAAGAAGAACGTTCTGAGCTCCGAGGTGAAAGCATCGCCCAGCTTGAAGAGAACCACGAACAGCAAGATCGCCCACCACAGATCTTTTCGCAGGAAGTCGCTGAACGGTTCGATGACGGCGGTGCGGAAGCGTTCGCCGACTGGTTTTTCGAAGCGCGCCTTCTGGCCTTCCCAAGATTCAGGCGCGAGGATTGTGCCGATGATACCGACTGACACCATCGCGGCCATCGAGAGGTAGCCGTACGACCACGCGTCCGCGCGCGGAACGCCCGAGTATTCGAGCCAGCTGATCAGCATGACGGCGCCTGTGAACGATAGCAGCATGGCGGCACGATAGGCAGCGTTGTAGTTCGCGTAGCCGGCGGTCAGTTCCTCTTCTTTCAGCGCCTCGATCCGGTAGGCGTCGATCACAACGTCTTGCGAGGCGGAAAAGAATGCTACGAGGGCAGCTACAGCAGCCAGCGTCAGCTTACTTTCCAGCGGGTCGACGAAGGCAAGGCCCGCGATTGCGCAGGCTAGGCATATTTGCGTGACGAGCAGCCATGATCTGCGGTGGCCGATCCAACGGCTAAGGCCTGGGATCGCAATACCGTCGATTGCGGGCGACCAAACGAACTTCCAGGCATAGGCGGCCGCCACCAAGCCGAATAGGCCGATCTCTTCGACCGAGACTTTGCTCTCTGTCAGCCAGGCCTGCAGCGTGGAACTGGTCAGCTGATAGGGAAGGCCGGCAGAAAAGCCGAACAGGAACATCAGCGCGACGCGCGGGCGGAAGTAAACAGATACCGCGTCCCGCCACTGGCCTTTCGGCGGCACTCCGTTGGCGGCCGTTCCTGACATACTTACCTCACTGGTGACGCGTGTTGTGGGCCAGATCAGACTCGGCCCGGCGTTGCTTTGTCAAATCGGGCGCATTGAACCGCAGAACCGCTACAGCCTAAGCGATGAACAAGCGGTTGCAAGCTGGCGGCTTTATTGCGATTCGCTAGGCGGTCTTGGCGACCGCGGTGGCTGCGGGGGAGAAGCGTTTTAGGACGGCGCGCAGGGCGTCGAGGTTCAGCGGCTTTGCCAGGAAGTCGTCCATACCGGCGTCGATGCATATTTGGCGGTCGTCTTCGAGCGTCGAGGCGGTGAGCGCTACGATCGGCAGGCGGCCGCGGCGGCGGCCCGCTTTTTCTTGCGCGCGGATGCGTTGCGTCGCCTCGAGGCCGTCCATCTCAGGCATGTGGACGTCCATCAGTACGAGGTCGTAGGGGGCGACTGCGAGCGCTTCAACGCATTCGCGGCCGTTTGCGACCGTGTCGACGCGGTGGCCCATCTTGCCGAGCAGGGCGGTCGCCAGCATCACGTTGATGCGGTTGTCCTCCGCCACCAGGATGCGCATGCTCACGCCTTCGCTCGAGAGCGCGGGCGCGTGATCGTCGCCGAGTGCTGGGTCTACGGTGGTGGTGTCCTCGCCATTCAGCACTGCGGCGACACGCTGTATCAATGACGTGCGACGAATCGGTTTGATGAGGTAGCCGTTGAAGCCTGCCGACTTTAGCATCGGCAACGCGGCGCGTTCGCTGACCGGCAAGAGCACGATCGTCTTTACGCCTTGGAGGCGTGCTTTCAGGCGGACGAGAAGTTCGGTCGCCGGCGCGCTGCCCGCCCGGCTGTCCATCAGCAGTACGTTGAACGAACCGCTGGCAAGTGCGGTTTCGGCGGCGGCCGTGCCCTTTGCGGCGAACGCATCGGCGCCCGCTTCGCAGAGTTGGCGCACAAGCGATTCGGCGAGGCCGGGGAACGCCGTCAGCACCAGTACCTTTGCGCCGGTGAGCGCCGTGTCGGGCGCCTCAACGCCCGGTGCGCGCTTCATGGGTAGTGTGAACCAGAAGCGGCTGCCTTTGCCGATTTGGCTGGATGCGCCGACCGTGCCGCCGAGCGCGTTGACGAGGCGCTGCGTGATCGCGAGGCCGAGGCCCGTGCCGCCGTAGCGGCGCGCGAACGAGGAGTCGGCCTGCGTGAACTCCTGGAAAATCTTCGGCAGTGCGTCGTCGGAGATGCCGATGCCGCTGTCGGCGATTTCGAAGCGCATGAACCGCGCGTCGGCGTCGGGGGTCGCCGTGATGCGCACGCCGCCGACGTCGGTGAATTTCACTGCGTTGCCTGCGAGGTTCAGCAACACTTGGCGCACGCGGCCTTCGTCGGCCAGCATTTGCCCGGCAAGGCGCGGATGCGCGTACGTCGCGATGTCGATGCCTTTCTCGAAGCAACGGTGCCCGAGCAGCTCGGCGACGCTTTCGATCAGCGTGCGGGGCGAGAACGCCGTTTCTTCCATCGGCATCGCGCCGGATTCGATCTTCGAGAAGTCGAGAATGTCGTTGATGATGTCGAGCAGCGCCTCACCCGACTCGCGCACGGCGTTCGCGTAGGAACGCTGTTCGGCCGTCATCTGCGTGTCGAGCAGCAGGCCCGCCATGCCGATGACGCCGTTCATCGGCGTGCGGATTTCGTGGCTCATGGTGGCGAGGAACATCGACTTCGCGCGGTTCGCGTCTTCGGCCTTGTCGCGGGCTTCGCGGAGCGCCGATTCCAATTCCTTTTGCTCGGTGATGTCGCGGGCGACGCTTTGGATTTCGGTGACGTGACCGACATCGTTGCGGATCGCGTAATCTTCCCAGGCGAACCAGCGCCAGCCTTGGTTCGTCTTAAGACGTTGGTCGTAGCGCACGCGGCCCGCGGACCCGCCGTTCAGTGACGGCGCGTGGTCGATCTTTTCGTCCGGGTGGAGTTCCGGGGCGAACGGGCGGCCAAGCGCACGTTCGCGAACCATACTGAACGTTTGGCAGAACGCGTCGTTCGTGAACGTCAGGCGGCCGTCTGGCATCTTGCGCAGGATCACGTCGCCTTGCTGTTCCACGAGGCCGCGATAGCGCTGCTCGCTGACCTG
Source organism: Micropepsaceae bacterium (assembly GCA_046153995.1). Lineage (GTDB taxonomy): Bacteria > Pseudomonadota > Alphaproteobacteria > Micropepsales > Micropepsaceae > SZUA-430. The sequence goes on along the minus strand of JBJXEH010000064.1, from coordinate 4,289 downwards.
CAGTTCCTTGTGGCGTTGCTGCAGCGCGCGAACGGTCGTTTCCAACTCCAGCTTCACGCGGCCGAGTTCGCCCGAGCGCTGGTCGAGCGCGTCGACGCGCTTGCGCGCGTCCATGAGTGCGAGGAACAGGATCGCGAGACCCGCCAGCGCGACGAGGCTGATGCCGACGGGCGTCGGGCCCATCGTGCTTGCCGGGAATACCATCATTGCGCCTGCGGTGATGACCACCGCGGCGAGCAAAATGACGATAAACAAACGTGCTAGATCCGGAGCGTTCACGCGGCCTCAAAGCCCTTTGGCGTCGGGATCGCTAAACTCGCAGAGGTCGTCTTAAGATTGCTTAAACTTTCATCGTTACCGCGTCGCGCCCGGCGAAAAGGGCAGGATCGGTGCGCCCCGATTCCCGCGCGGCCAATCCGGGCCGCGCAGGAATGGCGTCAAACCTTAGTGGCGCGCGTGCGACTTTTGGCTGCCGAACATCGTGCGGCCGAGCAGCGCGCCGATGCCGCCGCCTGCGGCGGTCGAGCCGAACACTTGCGTCAGCACCGCCGGATCGAACATCGGGTCGGTGACCGTCGATGCGTCTGCCATGCCGATCAGACCCAAGAATTGCGTGGCCATGGAAGAGAAGTTTATGATCTGCGTCGTGCCTTCGGCAATAGCTGTCCATCCAATCGCTTGCGTGATCGCGGTGCCCAGCGTGCCTGAGATGCCACCGGCAACTGCGCCTGCGCCTGTTGCCGTGGTGCTGGCGGTCTTGCGTTGCGTCATCGAGTAGTAGGCGCCGGTCAGCGCCGCTATCAGGCCGCCCGACGCGAGCTGCCCGCTCAAACCGTAGTTCGTGATCATGTCGGCGGCGCCGCCGACGTTCATCGTGTTTGCGAAGGCCAGACCCACTTGCAGGATCGTGCCCATGAGGCCGGTCGCTACGACGCCCGGTTGGATGAGGTATTGCAGATAGCGAAGCATGCGTTTCCCCTTGAGGCTTGTGATTTGCAACGATTCTAGCACCAACGGGTGATGCGCCGCGGCCTCAGCGCTTTGCCATTCGTGGGACTGTGACGGTTGGCAGTCCGGCCATGGAAAACGGCAGCCTTCGGCCAATGCCGTTGGTTAGCGGCGTCGCTTGCGCCGTCCTATTGCCCTGCGATAGCGAGTGATTCAACGCCATTGGGAGACCCGCGCATGAGCCGTCGATTCCGTGTTCCGCTGCTGGCCGCGCGCGACCCCGACGAACCGCACCGGGCGGCGACGCCTCTGGAGTTGCTGTTCGACTTGATCAGCGTGATCGCGATTGCGGCGGTGACGGAGGGCCTGCATCACGCGATCAGCGAGGGGCACGGGCTTGAGAAGCTGCCCGTGTTCGTTTTCATGTTCACCGCGATCTGGTGGGCGTGGATGAACTTCACGTGGTTTGCGTCCGCGTTCGATGACGACGGATGGCTCTATCGCGTGCTGGTCATGGTGATCATGACGGGCGAGCTGATTTTTGCGGGCGGTGCGGCGCATATCTTCAAGACGCTGGACCTTTCGTGGGGCGTCGTCGGGTGGACCATCATGCGCGTTGGGATGGCGGCGCTGTGGTTGCGCGCGAGCGGGAACGCGGAACATCGCGTGACGGCTTTGCGCTATGGCGCTGGCATCGTGATTGCGCAGGCCTATTGGATTGCGCTTCTGTTCATGGCGGATCCGGGGACGCTTGCGTTCTATGCGCTGGTTGCGCTTGGGTTTCTCATCGAGTTTGCCGTGCCGCCGTTTGCGGAGAGTGCGGGCATCACGCCGTTTCACCGGCACCACATCATCGAACGGTATGGGCTTCTCGTCATCATCTCGCTCGGGGAGATCATGCTTGCGATCAGCTTTGGGTTCGCGACGTTGTTCACGGGTAAGGTCGCGTGGCCCGCGATCGTGACATCGCTTTCCGGTTTGATCATCACGTTCTGCGCGTTCTGGATTTACTTTTGCGAGCGGGAGCATTTGCCGAGCCGCACGTTCATGACAGCGTTCGTGTGGGGGTATGTGCACGTGTTCGTGTTCGGGTCGGTTGCGATGCTCGGCGCTGCAATCGGGGCGGAAGTCGATCTTGCGAGCCATCATGGGCATGGGTCTCAGGCGGCGGTTTCGTGGTGGCTGGGCGGGGCGCTTGCGGTGTTCTTTGCGGCGTTGTGGGTGACGCGGGATCGGCATTTCGATTTGGGTGCGCGGTTCTACGTGTTGCCTGCGATGGCTTTGGTGGTTCTCGTGGCGGCTGCTTTGGCTGCGCCGGGTTGGGTGTTTGCGGGGCTCGCTTTGGTGACGCTGGTTTGGCGCGTTCCGATGCGGGAAGAGGCGGTTGTCAGTTCGTGATTGCTAAGCGGCGGTAGCTGAGCGCTTCGGCGATGTGGGGACGCTTTACGCCGTCTTGGTTTTCGAGATCTGCAAGCGTGCGCGCGACGCGCATGACGCGGTGGTAGCCGCGCGCCGAGAGTTTGAGAGCATCGACGGCTTTCGTGAGCAGCGCCATGCCTGCTTCGTCAGGCCTTGCGACGGATTCTAAGAACTCGCCGTCGGCTTCGGCGTTCGTGCGGATGGGCGCTGCCTCGTAGCGCTTTCTTTGAATGTCGCGTGCGGCGCCGACGCGGGCGGCCACTTCGGCCGTGCCTTCGGCGGGCGGCGGGAGCGTGAGGTCTTGCGCGCTGACCGCGCTGACCTCCACGTGCAGGTCGATGCGGTCGATCAGCGGGCCTGAGAGTTTCGATTGGTATTCGCTTGCGCATTTTGGAGCGCGCGAGCAGGCCCTCTCGGCGTCCGACAGATACCCACAGCGACACGGATTCATAGCCGCAACAAGTTGGACTCGACTCGGATACCTGATGTGCGCGTTCGCGCGTGCCACCAGCGTCTCGCCGGTTTCGAGTGGTTGGCGGAGCGAGTCTAAGACTTGGCGTTGGAACTCCGGCAGTTCGTCGAGGAAGAGGACGCCGAGGTGCGCGAGGCTCACCTCCCCCGGCTTCGCGCGCATGCCGCCGCCGACGAGCGCTGCCATGCTGGCCGAATGGTGCGGGTTGCGGAACGGGCGGCGTCGGCCGATCGCGCCGTTCTTCAGTTCGCCGGCGAGGCTTTGGATCATCGACACTTCGAGCGCTTCGCGCGCGTCGAGTTGCGGGAGCAGACCGGGGAGCCTTGCGGCCAACATCGACTTGCCGGCGCCGGGCGGGCCCAGCATCAGCAGATTGTGGCCGCCGGCGGCTGCGATTTCGAGCGCGCGCTTGGCCGTCTCTTGGCCCTTCACGTCGCGCAGGTCTGGCACCGTGATCGTGTCGTCGGCGAGTTTGGCGACGGGCGGGCTCAATACCTGCACGCCTTTCAGGTGGTTGATGAGCGCGACCAGCGAGGGGGCCGCGATGATTTCGAGGCCGCCGGCCCAGGCAGCCTCCGGGCCGGAGTCTTGCGGGCAGACGAACGTGCGTTCGAGTTCGAGCGCTTTGATCGCGGCGGGCAAAACGCCTGCGACCGGGATGATCGCGCCGTCGAGCGAGAGTTCGCCCAACGCCATGTGGCTCGCCATTTCCGGCATCGGCAACACGCCCATCACGGTCAGTAGGCCGAGTGCTATCGGCAAGTCGTAGTGGCTGCCTTCCTTCGGCAGGTCGGCGGGCGAGAGGTTCACCGTGATGCGCTTCGGCGGGAGCGCCAAGCCCACCGCGTGGAGCGCGGCGCGGACGCGTTCGCGGCTCTCGGCGACGGCTTTGTCGGCGAGGCCCACGATCGACATGCCTTCCTTCAGGCCACCGCTGATGTTCGCCATGTGGACCTGCACGTCGACTTCGCGCGCCTCGATGCCGACGAAGGCGACGGTCGAGATGTGCGCGACGGTCATGTGTCAGCCTCCCCGTTTCGCGGTGCCATGACCGCCGAATGGGGCGAAAGCGTGACCGGCAACTACGGTTGACACATTTCGCGACAATTCATGCGGCGCGCGACGCGTGGCGTTTTTCAATCGCGTTCCAGATGAGCGCCGCGACGTCGACGCCTTCGAAGCGTTTGACCTCCCAGATGCCGGTCGGCGAGGTGACGTTGATTTCGGTGAGGTAGTCGCCGATCACGTCGATGCCGGTGAAGAGGAGGCCGCGGCGTTTCAGTTCAGGCCCGATGCGGGTGCAGATTTCCTTGTCGCGGGCGGTAAGTGCGGTTTTTTCCGGGCGGCCGCCCACATGCATGTTCGAGCGCGCTTCGCCGGCTGCGGGGACACGATTGATCGCGCCGACGGGTTCGCCGTCAACCAGGATGATGCGCTTGTCGCCTTGGCG
>JBJXEH010000063.1:0-2599 GCA_046153995.1 Micropepsaceae bacterium | reverse complement strand
CCACCGCTTTGCAGCTGTCGTGCGTACACCCTCGCGCGAATTCGGCGCGAACGAGGACGCGGCCCGCAGAATATCCACAGCCTCAGAGTCCGTGTAACCTCGCGCACGCTCCCGCGGCTTGGGGGCGGTCGCAACGCTGTAGCCACCTCCGGGCACACGGGGCAGGCGTTTCGATTTGGCAGCCCATCCAAAAACCGATTTGAGGGCAGCAAGGTCCGAGCCGTTGACGGTCTTGGCGGAACGTCCCTCAACAAGCCGACTCTCTGCAAAACGTATCACGTCCTCGTCCGTCACACGTCCCGCGTCGTCGTGCCCGAGGAACGCAACGAAGCGTTCGAACGTGGAGCGATAGCCTTCCACGGTCCGCTGAACCACGTGCTTAGCGGGGGCGGCGATCGTCGCCCATTCCTCGAATACCCCGCGCAGTGCCTTGGAGGATGGATTGGCGGCTGGGGCGCGAGTAGGGGAGGCGAAGGCGTGATTTCCTGCACTCAGACCTTCCGTACGCCGGCCAAGGTCGCGCAGTGCTTCAACCCGCGCCTTGAGGATCAAGCGGCATAACGCGGCGTATTCGTTGGAATCCGGGGACGCCTTGTAACCATGCGCCGAAAGCAGCGCATCCGCGTCCGGTTTCGCGAGATCGAATATCCCCCGCGCAAGGGCTTCGCTGAACTTCTCGGCCGACCCATCAAGCGCAAGGCTTACCGTTTCACGCTCGCTGCTCTCGTCTCCGTCACTGTCTCCCATAGAAACCGCAAAGCACTCCATCCCATCGGACATGCGCGCCATATCCGCGGCATAGACGGTTTGAGCTAGCGCGACTGCGCGGGGGACTGTCAAAGGCTCCGGACCCTCGCGAACGCAACGCCACACGCGCTGCAATTGTTCCTCGATCGCGCCGCTACGCGCTCGCGCCTCTGACGGATCGCGCGTACGCAACGACAGCTTGACCACTGAGGAAAGTTTCAGGTGCGCAAAAGTCGGCGGATCGCCGGCCGATCGCGCCGGTAGTGAAAGCGTGATCGCTTGACCACGAGCCTTTGCAAGAACGTCCGCAGGGACGCGCTTTGTGAACTGAAAATGTGAACTCGTTTGCCGCCGCGTCGGACGTGTCATTGAAAGCACCATGTGCCGCACCTCTGTGTACCAGTGGCGGCGGACGATCTTTCAATAACGCCAATTACTTAAGGAAACTCAAAGCGGCTCATGTATCGGTGGTGCCCAGAAGAGGACTCGAACCTCCACATCTCGCGATACTAGTACCTGAAACTAGCGCGTCTACCAATTCCGCCATCTGGGCACGGAAGGGGGCGATGCATATCCGTGGGGCCGCCCGCCTGTCAACGGAAAGCCGGGAGGCCCACCGGGCTTCAAGTGGCGCGGCCTTTTCGCTATCACACGAGCAGAATCCTTAAACGCTTGAGGCGCTGACGCGATGGGCCGCAACAACACAGAAACGCTGGTGACGGTGATCGGCGGCACGGGCTTCTTGGGCCGCCAGATTGTGCGGCGGCTCGCGAAGGACGGCTACCGCATCCGCGTGACGTCGCGAAAGCCCACGCGCGCCTACGACATGATGCCGCTCGGCAATGTCGGCCAGATCGCGCTCGTCAAAGCCGACATCCGCAATGACGCAGACATCGCAGCCGCGGTCGCTGGCGCCAAGATCGTCGTGAATCTCGTCGGCATTTTGCGCGAAGGCGGCGGCCGCACGTTCGAAGACCTCCACGCCGATGGCGCTGGCACGGTCGCGCGCGCTGCGGCGAAGGCGGGGGCTGAGCGTCTGATCCAAATCTCCTCGATCGGCGCCGATCCGAAAGCGCGCGCCAACTACGCGCGCACGAAGGGTGAGGGCGAGGCACAGGTCCGCGAAGCCTTCCCAGGCGCGACCATCATGCGGCCCTCGATCGTGTTCGGACCGGGCGACGGCTTCTTCAACATGTTCGCGGGCACTCTGCGCATGGCCAAGCTCGCCTTTCCGCTGTTCGGCGGCGGCAAGACGAAGTTCCAGCCGGTGTTCGTCGGCGACGTCGCCGACGCGGTCGCGAACGCACTCGCCGGCGAAGGCACGAAGGGCCGCACGTATGAGCTCGGCGGTCCCGCGGTCTATTCGCTGAAAGACCTGCTCGCGTTCATCGCAACGACGATCGAGCGCAAGCGCGCATTCTTCGGCATGCCGTTCTTCTTGTTGGACGTCTTCGCCACGTTGTTCGGGTGGCTGCCATTCTCACCCGTCACGCGCGATCAAGCGCGCCTGCTACGCAAAGACAACATCGTGAAAGCGGGCCCGGACGCCGCATCGGTGGGCACGCTCGCAGATCTCGGCGTCAATCCGACCTCGGTCGAAGCGATCGTGCCGAGCTACCTCTACGCCTACCGCCCCACCGGCCAATACGCAGAGCCGCGCGGCGCGTAGCAGAAAGAAAGATTCAACACGAAGGACGGAAAGGTCCACGAGGGGGCACGAAGAGACTTGTGCTGCGTCAGCAACCGTCGCCAACGCTGTCATCCCGTTGGCGCTTCGCGCCGTAGCCTTTGGCGCAAAGCGCCGATTAGATTCTGCAGTTCCCGCAAAGCTCCACGCGGCACAAGCCTCTTC
>JBJXEH010000062.1:0-4670 GCA_046153995.1 Micropepsaceae bacterium | reverse complement strand
ACTTCTTCAATGTAGGCATGGGCATCTTTCGGCGACCAGATCAGGAAGCCGACGGCCTCGCCACTTGCATCCCGGGCGACGAGCAGCTGGCCGTTCAGCGCGCGATCTTCGAGAATCGCGGCCGGCGTCGGGTCGGCGTCCGCGACGTCTCCCATGCCGATGTCGCGGAATATCTTACCGGCTGCGCGCTCGATTTCGCGCAGGCGCCCAGCGTCGGCCGGGCTGCCCAGCCCAATCGTGTAGGCCACTATTTCGGCCGGAAGATCATCCGGTGGATCCACCACTCGCCGCGCGGTCCACGGACCCATGTCGCTTCGAACTTGCCGATGTTGCTCGCGGTCTTTCCGTTCGGCAGCTGCGCCGACTGGGTGAACTCGCCAGTGTGAACGACGGCGGGGCCGTTGTAGGTGATGTATTCTGTGCGCATGCCGAACGACAGCACTCGTACGCCGGTGTTTGCGGCGAGCGCGGTGCGAATGGCGTCGCGGCCACGCAGCGGGCCGCTTTGACGTTCCCACACGCCGTCGGGCGAATAGGCGCCGGCAATCGCATCAGCGTTCTGCGCCGCCATCAGCGAGGCGAAGCGTTGCGACGCCGCTTCAACCTGGCGCTCCGTCGACGGGCCGTATTGGACCGGCGTGGGTTGGTAGGGCTTGTCCAGCAACATCTCTTGGCATGCCGCAAGCGCTAGAACGGCAAGCAGAACAACAATCCGTTTCATTAGTGCACAACCTCAAACAGACCGGCAGCGCCCATGCCGCCGCCGATGCACATGGTGACGACCACGTTCTTGGCTTTGCGGCGGCGTCCCTCGATCAGCGCGTGGCCGACGAGACGGGCGCCGGTCATGCCGAAGGGGTGGCCGATCGAGATCGAGCCGCCGTTGACGTTTAACTTTTCGTGCGGGATGTCGAGGCGATCCATGCTGTAGATCACCTGGCTCGCGAACGCTTCGTTCAGTTCCCACAAATCGATGTCATTCACCTTCAAGCCGTGGCGCTGCAGTAGGCGTGGCACGGCAAAGACGGGGCCGATGCCCATTTCGTCCGGCTCGCAGCCCGCAACGGCGAAGCCTTTGAAAATGCCGAGCGGTTTTAGGTTGCGCTTTGCGGCTTCTTTCGATTCCATCAACACGGCGGCGGAGGCGCCGTCGGAGAGTTGGCTGGCGTTGCCTGCGGTGACAAACTTGTCGCCGCCCTTCACGGGCTTGAGCGATGCCAAGGCCTCATACGTCGTGTCGGGGCGATTGCACTCGTCTTTCGTGACCGTGTAGGCGACGTTCTTCGTTTCGCCGGTTTCTTTGTTGACGGTCGTCATGACCGTTTCCATCGGCACGATTTCGTCGGCGAACTTGTTTGCTTGCTGCGCCGCCGCCGTGCGCTTTTGGCTTTCGTAGGAGAAGCGGTCTTGGCGTTCGCGGCTGATGTTATAGCGCGCGGCGACGATGTCGGCGGTGTCGATCATCGGCATCCAGAGCGCCGGATACGTTTGCATCAACTTTTCTTCGGTGATGCGATTGACGTTCAACGTGCCTTGAACGAGCGAGATCGACTCGACGCCCGCGCCGATTGCGATCGGAACGCCTTCGTTGAGGATGCGGCCGGCGGCCACCGCAATCGACTGCAAGCCGGACGAGCAGAAGCGGTTGATCGTCGTGCCCGATGTCGTCACCGGACAGCCAGCCCAGATCGCGGCGAGGCGGCCGACGTTTTGGCCCGTCGCGCCTTCCGGCAAGCCGCAGCCCATGATCACGTCTTCGACGTCGCCCGGGTCGATCTTCGCGCGTTCGATCGCGTGCTTCACCGCGTGGCCAGCCATTGCCGCGCCGTGCGTGTTGTTGAAGCCGCCGCGATATGATTTCGCCAAACCCGTCCGTGCGGTCGATACGACCACCGCTTCACGCATGAAGAGCCTCCCAGATGCCCGATGAAAGTAGCGTTCGGCCGCACGTTAGCCCCATCGCGGCGCGCTTGGCGAGAGGGATTGTGCAGGGGCTGTGACCCGAGCCAGACTACGGCGGTTAGAGGAGGTTGGCATGGCGCGGATCGATGCCCTGAGAACGCCGGACGAACGCTTCGCGGGGTTGCCCGGCTATGCGTTCAAGCCGCATTACATCGACGACCTTGCGGGGTACGAGGGGTTGCGCCTCCATTACTTGGACGAAGGCACACCCGGCGGGCACGTGTTCCTTTGCCTGCACGGCGAGCCGTCATGGGCCTATCTCTACCGCAAGATGATCCCGGTGTTCGCGTGCGCGGGGCTCCGGGTGGTGGCACCCGACTTCTTCGGGTTCGGGCGGTCGGATAAGCCGGTCGCTGACGGTGTCTACACGTTTGGCTTTCACCGGACGATGTTGCTTCGGTTCATCGAGCGGCTGGACCTTAAGAACATCACACTGGTCGTGCAGGATTGGGGCGGGTTGTTGGGGCTTACGCTGCCGATGGAGATGCCGGAGCGGTTCACGCGTTTGCTGGTCATGAATACGACGCTGGCTGTTGGTCAGACGCCCGGCGCGGGTTTCGACGGTTGGAAGGCTTATGTGAAGGCCAATCCCGACATCGGCGTAGGTGCGTTGATGAAGCGCGCTACAGCAATCTTGAGTGATGCGGAGGCCGCCGCCTACGACGCACCGTTTCCCGACATCCGCTTCAAGGCAGGCGTCCGGCGGTTTCCTGAGATGGTTATGGTGTCACCGGAGATGGAGGGTGCCGATATCTCGCGCAAGGCCGCGGCGTGGTGGTCTAACGAATGGCACGGACAGACGTTTATGGCCGTCGGCATGAAGGACCCGGTGCTTGGGCCTCCGGTGATGGCGGCATTGCGGCAAACGATCCGCGGCTGCCCTGCCCCGCTCGAAATCCCCGAGGGCGGGCACTTCGTGCAGGAATGGGGCGAGGAGATCGCCCGGGCCGCGCTGAAAACCTTCGGATAGGCCACTTGTAAGAAACCCCGCGTGGCTTCGTCTACCTGAACATGACCACGGATCAGGACGCCCGCTATGCGGACGCGGCTGCGCAATGGGGCGCGGCGCTGCAACGCATCGCGCGCGCCACTGAGGCCGATCCGGAGCGGCGGCGGGACTTGTTGCAGGATATGCACGTGACGTTGTGGAAGAGTTTTGTGGCATTCGACGGGCGCTGTTCGGTGCGCACGTGGGTTTACCGCGTTGCTCAAAATGTCGCCGCAAGCCACGTGGTCCGCGAACAGCGTGACCGGAAGCGGCTGGTTGCGCTCGATACGATTGACGATATTCCCGACGCCAGTGACGCGGCCGATGCCGTGGAGGCGGATGCCAGTCTGAAGCGGCTTTATGCGCTCATCCATTCGCTTAGGTCACCCGACCGGGAAGTTATCACGCTCTATCTCGAAGGCTTGAGTGCGGAGGGCATCGGTGAAGTGACCGGTCTTTCACCGGGTGCGATTGCGACGCGGATTTCACGGGTGAAGGCGCTTCTCGCGCGCATGTTTCACGAGGTGGTGTCATGACGGACCGCGATCCCGTTCAAGACCTGTGGGTCAACCAGAAAGCCGAGAGCTTCACCATGAGCGTCGATGAGATTCGTACGCGTGCGGGGAGCATGCAGTCGATCGTGAGCCGGCGGAATTTCCGCGAGTATTTGGTTGGCGGCATCTTGATCGTGCTGTTCACCGCGATGACGTTCATCGCCAAGTATCCGCTTTCGAAGCTCGGTTGCGCGCTGACTGCGATCGGCGTCGCGTTCGTGATGTGGCGGCTGCATGTTGTCGCGCACGCCGGGACCGTGAGCGACGCCGCGGCGGCCGGCGATTGGGCTCAGTTTTACCGGGGCGAACTCGTGCGGCAGCGCGATGCGCTAGCCGATATTTGGTGGTGGTATTTGGGGCCGTTGATTCCGGGGTCGATCGTCTATTGGCTCGCGATCGGCATCAGATCGATCGGGACGCCATCGGTCGTTTGGGAATGGGCGGTCGCCGTGGGGGGCTTGGCTCTGACGGCAGCGGTTTTCGGTTGGGTTGCAGCGTTGAACAAGCAAGCGGCCGCAGGGTTGCAGGCCGAGATCGATTTGCTCGACCGCGCGAGCGGATCATGAGAGGGAGAGAAGAGATGACGTTCACACGTAGACCGTTCTTGGCGATGAGTGCCGCGTTTGCGTTCGGCGGGGGCGCAGTGAACGCCTCATCGGACGGGTTTCTCGGCGAATGGTTTGGGGCGCTCGATCTTGGGTCGCGGCAGTTGCGGCTCAAGCTTGCAGTGAGTGCAGGCCCAAAGGCGACGCTTTATAGCCTCGATCAGGGTGGTGCGCCTATTCCGCCGGGCGAGACGCGGATCGGGGGTGAGCGCATCTTTGTCACCTGGCCCGTGATCAGCGCGCGGTATGAGGGGCAACTGACCGGCGGCAAGATCGCCGGTACGTTCACGCAAGGTGCGCCATTGCCGTTGACGTTTGCGCGCGCTCAAGAGTCAACGACCAAGCTTGAGCCGCTGACTCAAGCGGGTCTGGCGAAGCTTCGCGCCGATACGGGTGCGCCGGCGCTCGCGGCCGCTGCTCTGAGCCGCAGTGGCCGGCGCGTTGGTTTCGTTGACGGGCGGCGCGCGATGGGCCGTGGCGAGGCCGCCACCATCGCGGACAAGTGGCATGTTGGATCGTGCACCAAGTCGATGACGGCGACACTGGTGGCGCGTGCGGTCG